>JAPSIR010000243.1 GCA_031178625.1 Cellulomonas sp. | reverse complement strand
CCGGGCGCGGCGCTGCACGGCGACCCGGCGCACCGCGTCCCCGGGCGCGGCGTCCTGCGCCGGGACCGCAGGCTGCGGCGCGTGCAGGTGCACGCGGACGGGCACGCGGACGGGCACGCGCCGTGACACCCGCCGGACGCGGGTCAGTCCCGGCGCCCGGCCTCGTCGCGCCCGGTGCGCGACGACGCGGCGACGACCCGCGGCGCCAGCGCGGCGACCGCCACCACCACGCCGAGCAGCACGCCGAGGCCCGCGCGCGGGCCCGCGCCGCCGGTCCACAGGGCGGCCGACACGACGACCAGGAGCACCTGCGCGGTGAGCACGGGGCCGCGGCCCCACCGGCGGCCCGACCACAGCGCGCGGGCCGCGGCACCGAGGAGCAGCGCCGCACCCAGCGCGAGCACCACGAGGAAGACGGCGACGGCGGGCGCCGGCGACCCGCGCAGGAGCGTCGCCGTCCCCGCGACCCCCGCCGCGACCAGCACGAGCACCTCGAGCAGCACCAGGCCGCAGGCGACGACGAGCAGGGCGGGACGAGGCCTCGGCATGGCACGACCCTAGGCCGCCGCGCCCGCGGCACGCCTCGTGACGCCCCGTGCCCGATGCGCGGGGTGCCTACGGGGTGTGCGTCGGGTGCGCGCCCGGTGCACGTCCGGTGCGACACGCCGGTCGGCGTGGCACATACCAGATCCCGCATGCACTCAGCACCACGCGGTGCGACGCGTGACCTCGGCCACGCGCGCGTGCACCGTCGTGACGGCGGTCACGCGGAGCCGGCGCGCGCCGTCCCGGCCGACCTGCGGCGCCCCCCGACCGCACATAGCGGGGGCACGACGTCGCAGGTCAGACGCGCGTGCGCGGCGCCGCGCCGCTGACCTGGACATTCGCTCCGGCGGCGCGCCGGGCGCCGGCGCGGACGCCCCCGACCCGTCGGCCGGGGCACGACCCGGTGTGATCAACGCCTCACCCGTCACCGCGATGAAACCTTGTCGTAACCCTTGTCTCGCCCGGTGGGCGGTGTGAGTCTTGATGCAGCACGTCCCCCCCCACCACTGAACCCACGTCGTACGGCTGCGCCCTCCCCCCGGGGTGCGGTGCCGACGCGTGCAAGGAGAGATCCCCATGGACTGGCGTCACCGCGCTGCCTGCCTCGACGAGGACCCCGAGCTGTTCTTCCCGATCGGCAACACGGGCCCGGCCCTGCAGCAGATCGAGGAGGCGAAGGCCGTCTGCCGTCGTTGCGACGTCGTGGACACGTGCCTGAAGTGGGCCATCGAGACCGGCCAGGACGCCGGCGTCTGGGGCGGCCTGTCCGAGGACGAGCGTCGCGCCCTCAAGCGCCGCACCGCGCGCCAGCGCCGCGCCGGCTGAGCCGCCGCACCCCCTCGTCCCCGCCCACCCGGCGGGGCACCGCGCGGTCGGGCCACACCTCCTGACCGCCCCCGCAGGGCCGTCCGCGACACGCGCGGGCGGCCCTGCGGCGTACCCGGAAAGGGCGTGTCCGGCACGGCGTGCTCGGCAGGGTGTGCTCGGCAGGGTGTGCTCGGCAGGGTGTGCTCGGCAGGGCCGGCGCTCGGCGGACCCGGCGCCCACGCCCCGGACGGCGGCCCGGCGGCGCCGCGCGCCCTCGCGGACCGCGGCTCAGGCGACGGTCGCGGTGTCCCGCCCCTGCCGCAGCCGCGCCTGCAGCACGACCGACGTCCCGCCGCCGTCGCGCGGGCACCACACGATCGACCCGCCCAGCTCGTTGCGCACGAGGGTCGAGACGATCTGCGTCCCGAGGCCCGTGCCCGCGCCGTGCTCCGCGGGCAGCCCCGCGCCGTCGTCGGCCACCTCGACCTGCAGGGCGTCACCGTCACGGTCGACGACGATGTCGACCGAGCCGTGCTCGCGCCCCGCGAAGCCGTGCTCGACCGCGTTCGTGACCAGCTCGGTGAGCACCAGCGCGAGCGCGGTCGCGTCCTCCGCGGGCACCGCGCCGAACGACCCGTGCACCTTCGTGCGCACGTGCGCGCCCGCCGTGGCGACGTCGGCCGCGAGCCGCAGGCTGCGCCCGACGAGGTCGTCGAACGGCACGCTCTCGTCGAGGGTCTGCGAGAGCGTCTCGTGCACGAGCGCGATCGTCGCCACGCGACGCATCGCCTCGCCGAGCGCCTCGCGGGCCTCCGGGCTGCTCATCCGCCGCGACTGCAGCCGCAGCAGCGCCGCGACGGTCTGCAGGTTGTTCTTCACGCGGTGGTGGATCTCGCGGATCGTCGCGTCCTTGGTGATGAGCTCCCGCTCCCGGCGGCGCAGCTCCGAGACGTCGCGGCAGAGCAGCACGGCGCCGACGCGCTCGCCGTGCTCGGTCAGGGGCACGGCACGCATCGACAGCGCCACGCCGCGCGCCTCGACGTCCGCGCGCCACGGCGCGCGACCCATCAGCACGAGCGGCATCGACTCGTCGACGGTCGCGTTCTGCTCGATGAGGTCGGAGGTCACCTCGACGAGGGACCGGCCGACGAGGTCGCCCAGCACGCCGAGGCGGTGGAAGCAGGACAGCGCGTTGGGGCTCGCGTACAGGACCTCGCCCTCGCCGTTGAGGCGGACGAGGCCGTCGCCGACCCGCGGGGCGCCCCGCCGCGGGCCCGTGGGGGCGTCCGGCGCCGGGTACTCGCCGCGCGACACCATGCCGAGCAGGTCGTCGGCCGCCTCGACGTAGTTGAGCTCGAGCCGGCTCGGCGTGCGGGCGCCGCCGAGATTCGTCTGCCGCGCCAGCACGGCGATCGGGCGCCCCTCGCGCACGACCGGCACCGCCTCCTCGCGCACCGCGTAGGCGCCGAACCATCGGGGCTCGCGCGAGCGCTGCGGCGCCTGCTCGTCGAGGGCGCGGCGCAGCTGCGGACGCTGCCCGTCGGGCGGGTGCGACCCGACGACGTCGTCGTAGTGGACGGTCGCGCCCGTCGAGGGCCGGCACTGCGCGACCGCGACGAAGTCGCCGTCGCTCGTGGGCAGCCACAGGACGAGGTCGGCGAAGGCGAGGTCGGACACCACCTGCCAGTCGCCGACGAGCAGGTGGAGCCACTCCAGGTCGGCGGCGGCGAGCGGCCCGTGACGTGCGACGAGGTCGCTCAGCGTGGACACCGCCCCAGGGTACGCAGCGCCCGATAGGCTCGACGTCGGGTCCCGCGCCCGCGGACGGACGCACGTCGGTCGGCACGGGCGCCGGGGCACGACGGAGGACGACGGCTGACGACGGCAGGGGGCTCGCGGTGGAGCTGCGCGTGGCGCACGAGCTGCCGGCGGACGCGACGGCGGCGGGACGCATGCTCGCGGACCCGGCCTACGTCGACGCGAAGGTGCGCGCGTCCGGTGCTCGGGAGCACCACGTCGACGTCACGGGGTCACCCGTCGGCGCCTTCACCGTCACGACGCGGCGCTCGCTGCCGACCGAGCAGATCCCCGCGCACCTCGCCGGCGTCGTCGGGGGGGCCATCGAGGTCCGGCAGGTCGAGGCGTGGGAGGCCGCGCAGGGCGACGGCGGGCGGACGGGCACGGTCGTCGTCGAGATCGTCGGCGCCCCGGTCCGGGTGACGGGGCGCACGGCCCTGGCCGCCACCGGCCCGGGCGCGTGCACGCTGACCTACGAGGGCGACGTCCGGGCGGCGCTCCCCCTGTTCGCCGCTCCCGTCGAGGCGGCAGCCGCCCAGGCGGTGCGCGCGGCGCTCGACGCGGAGGCCGTCGTCGCGCGGTCGTGGCTCGCTCGGGACGCGGGAGCGGGGCACGGCCGGACCGCCTGACGCCTGCCTGCAGGCGTCCGGGCGCACATGTCCGTCACGCCAGGCACCGCGTCCCGAGCGGTGACCCGCCGCTGACGACGACGCGCCGGCCCGCCCCGGCGACCAGGTCACGGACCGGCTCCCCCGCCGTAACGATTGGGTAACGTGGGAGCGGTGGGAAATCGTCCTGACCTGCAACGACGCAGCGGTGGAACCGCTACCACCCAGTTGGCCGACACGGGCCTCCTTGACACTCGACCATGATGCCGACGAAGGTGTCACCCAGCGCGTGGGAACGCTCCCGCGGACGACCACGGGAATCCCACGTCGGGGCCCGACGGCCCCACGCGCGACGCCCGTCGCGGCCCCT
>JAPSIR010000061.1 GCA_031178625.1 Cellulomonas sp. | reverse complement strand
GTTCCTGTCCGTCGACGCCGACCAGGTGACGGTGGTCGTCGACGCGGTGACCGAGGGGTCCGCCGCGGCGGCGGCCCACTGACGACGGACGCGGGGAGGGCGGCGTGAGCGGTGCGGCATGGGCCGTGGTCGTGGGCGCCGCCCTCCTGCTCGTCCTGGTGGCGCTGCTGTGGGGCTCCCGCACGGCGGCGCTCGCACGGCGGGTCGGGTCGTTCGCGTGCGCGCTGGCGGACGATCCCACGGGACCGTGGTCCCGCGGCGTCGCGCAGTACGGAGCGACCCGCCTGTACTGGTGGCGGCGGGCGTCGCTGCTGCCGCGGCCGTCCCGCGTGTGGACGCGCGCCGGCATCGCCGTCCTCGAGCGTGAGGTCCTCACGGCCGACGGCGTCCCGACCGGCGTCGTCGTGGCGCGCTGCCGCGTGACGACGGAGCGGCAGGGCACCTCGTGCGAGGTGCACCTGCGCATGTCGGCCGAGGCCTACGCGGGGTTCACCTCGTGGATCGAGGCCACGCCGTCGCGGGTCGGCACGGTCATCTGACGTACGGCTCGGGACGCCTCCCGCCGCCACCCCGACCCGACTCGAAGGACGAGTGAGCCTGCCATGCGCCTGGTCGTCGCGGACTGCGCCGCCCGCTACACCGGCCGCCTGTCGGCCCACCTGCCCCGCGCGACGCGGCTGCTCGTGGTGAAGGCCGACGGGTCGGTGCTGCTGCACTCCGACGGCGGCTCGTACAAGCCGCTCAACTGGATGAGCCCGCCGTGCGCGATGGCCGTCACCGAGCCCGACGCCGAGCAGGCGGCGGCCGGGGTCACGCAGGTGTGGACCGTGCAGCACAGCAAGTCCGACGACCGCCTGGTCGTCGAGCTCTTCGGGGTCCAGCACGACTCGACGCACGAGCTCGGCGTCGACCCGGGTCTCGTCAAGGACGGTGTCGAGGCGCACCTGCAGGAGCTCCTCGCGGCGCAGATCGCGCTGCTCGGCAGCGGGCACGTGCTCGTGCGCCGGGAGTACCCGACGGCCATCGGCCCGGTCGACATCCTGGCGAAGGCCCCCGACGGTGGCACCGTGGCCGTCGAGATCAAGCGGCGCGGCGACATCGACGGCGTCGAGCAGCTCACGCGCTACCTCGACCTGCTGAACCGCGACCCGCTGCTCGCGCCGGTGCGGGGCGTGTTCGCCGCCCAGGAGATCAAGCCGCAGGCGCGCGTGCTCGCCACCGACCGCGGCATCGCGTGCCTCGTGCTCGACTACGAGGCGATGCGCGGCGTCGACGACGTGGACTCGCGGCTCTTCTAGCCGACGGCTGCCCCCGCCGCGGCCCTTCTCCGACCCCCGCGGCCGTCGGCGCGCATGTCGTGTTGAACATGTTCAACTGAACGTGTTCAACTATGGCTATGACGCGCCGCACCGCGACCGAGACCCGCGAGCTGATCCGAGCGACGGCGCTGCGCCTGTTCGCGGAGCGCGGCTACGACGCGACGACCATGCGCCTCGTCGCGCAGGAGGCGGGCGTCGCCGTGGGCAACGCGTACCACCACGTCGCATCCAAGGACGTGCTCGTGCAGGAGCTCTACCTCGAGGTGAACCGCACACACGTCGCGGTCGCACGCGAGCGGCTGCAGCCCGGTGACCTGGGGGAGCGGCTGCGCACGACGTGGCACGCCGCCCTCGACGTGTTCGCGCCGTTCCACCGCTTCGGCGCGGAGTCGATCGGCGCGGCCGTGCGGCCCGGCTCGCCGGCGAGCCCCTTCTCGCCCGCGTCGGCACCCAGCGCCGAGCTCGCGCGCGGGCTGCTCGCGGACGTCGTCGACGGCGCGACGCCGCGCGTGCCCGCCGACCTGCGGGACGACCTCGTCGCCGCCCTCTGGCTCGCGCACCTCGGCGTCACCGCGGCCTGGGTGCACGACCCGACGCCCGACGCGCGGCGTACGCGCGAGCTCGTGGACGCGGCGGCCCCGCTGGTGTCGCGGCTCGTGCGGCTGGCGCGGCTGCCGGTCGCGCACGGGGTCGCGGGTGACGTCCTCGCGCTCGTGGGCCGGTGGGCGCCACACCCGTCCGGTGGCGCGGCGTGAGCGCGGGGGACGGGCTCACGCCCGCAGCGCTGGCGGGCGTCCAGGCGGCCGTCGCGCTGGGCGCCGCCGTGGTGCTGCCGCTCGGCCTGCGGCTGCTCGCGGACGCCGGGCTGGCACGCGTGCCCGCCGCGCGGTCGGTGGCGTGGCCGGTCGCCGGGACGCTCGGCGCGCTCGCGCTGCTCCTGCCCCGCGGTCCCGTGGCGGTCGCAGCGGCCGTCCCGTTCGCGGTCGCCGGCGCGGTGCTGCTCGGCGTCGCCGCTCGCGCGCTGCTCGACGCGGTGCGGGACGGCCGTGCGACGGCGGCACGCGTGGCGGCCGCGGTCGCGCCGGGCACCGTCGCGGTCGGCGCGCTCGCCCTCGTGGCGGACCGGGCGGGGTGGGGCGTGCTCGGGTTCGACGGCGACCTGCTGCTGCTGACCGTGCCGCACATGCTCTTCGCGGGGTTCGGCGCGTGCCTCGTCGCCGGGCTCGCCGCCGCCGCGGAGGGTGTCCGCCCGTCGCGGCTGGCGCGCGCCGGGGCGGTCGGGGTCGCGGGCGGGGTGCTGGCGGTGCTCGGCGGGTACCTCGTGTCCGACGTCGCCGAGCTGGTCGGCACCGTCGTGCTCACGGGTGGCCTGTGGTGCGCGACGGTCGCCGCGTGGCGGGCCGCGCGCGCTGCGTCTCCCGTGGCGGCGCCCTCCGTGACGGCGTCTCCCGCGGCCGCACCGTCCGTGACCCCGCCGTCCGTGACCGCGCCGTCCATGACCGCGCCCGCGCACGCCCGCGCGGCGCGCGTCGGGAGCGCTGCGGCCGCCCTCGCGACGGTCGCGTCCGTCGTCGCGATGCTGCTCGCGCTGTGGTGGGCGACCGGCGAGGTGACGGGCGTGCCGCACCCCGACCTGTCGTGGATGGTCGCGACGCACGGCGCCCTCAACGCGGTCGCCGTGGTGCTGGCGTCGCTCGTGGGGCTGCGCGTGCGGGGTGCGGCGTCGCGCGCGAGGCTCGCGGCGGACCCCCCGACCGCCGTCGGCGCCCCGGCGGACGCCGCGACCGCGTGCGGCACCCCGGCACCGGCCCGTGCGCGCACCGCGGCCCGCGGCGACCGGACCGACCTCACGACCCCCGGAGGGTGAGCACATGGACGACGACGCGCTGACGTACGCCCCGGTGGGGGTCACGCGCCTGCGTGCGCGCGACGGCGACGCGTGGCGACGCGCGGGGGTGGACGCGTCGTACCGCGTGCTGGCCGTGCGGCACCGCGTGGTCCGCGGCGGCACCGAGGCGGACCGTGCCGCGCTGGCCGACGACGTGCGGACGTGGCGGCTGCACCGGTCCGCCGGCGTCGGCATCGAGGCGGACGGCCCGGCCGCGCCGGGCGCGCACGTCGTCTCGGTCCTCGGCGCGGGCCCGGTCGCCATGCGCGGGCCGTGCCGCGTGCTGTGGGCGGACGTCGAGGGGTTCGGGTACGGCTCGCTCGCCGGGCACCCGGTCGCGGGGGAGGAGGCGTTCCGCGTGACGCGCGACGCCGCCGGCGACGTCTGGCTCGAGGTGGAGGCGTACAGCCGGCCCGTGCTCGCGTGGGCGCGGCTCGCCGGGCCGCTCGTCCCGCTGGCGCAGCGGGCGTACGTCGCCAACCTCGCACGCGCGGCGCGGGCGCTGCACCGTCGGCGCGCACGCGGACGCGGTGCGGGCACCGGTGGCACGATGCGCGGGTGAGCGGTTCCCGTCCCGACCCTGCCCCCGCCGTCCCGACGTCGCCGGACGCCCTCGGTGCCGCCCCGCGCGCGCTCCGCGGCCGCGTCGTCACACCGGCCGGCGTGCTCGACGACGGCGTCGTCCTCCTCGACGGCGACCGCATCGCGTGGGTCGGGCCGGCGCACGCCGCGCCCGACGCCCCGCCCGCCGCGCCGCCGGACCGGGTCCGGACGCTGCTGCCGGGCCTCGTCGACCTGCACTGCCACGGCGGGGGCGGTGCCGGGTTCCCCGACGCGCTCGACGCCGCGGACGTCCGCCGCGCGGCCGACGAGCACCTGCGCCACGGCACGACCTCGCTCGTGGCGTCCCTCGTGACCGCGCCGCGCGACGTGCTGCTCGCACGGACGGCGCTGCTCGCGGACGCTGCGGACGCCGGTGCCCTCGCGGGCATCCACCTCGAGGGGCCGTTCCTCTCGGCGGCCCGGTGCGGCGCGCAGAATCCCGGCGACATGGTGCCCGGCGACCCGGACCTCGTGCGCGCGGTCGCCGCGGCGGCGCGCGGCCACCTCGTCACGATGACCATCGCCCCCGAGGTCCCGGGGGTCGCGGACGGTAGCGCGCACGGGGGTGCGGACGGGGGTGCGGACGGGGGTGCGGACCCAGGCGCGGACGCCCCCCGTGCCGACGCCGTCCGGGCCCTCGTCGCGGCCGGGGCGGTGCCGTCCGTGGGGCACACCGACGCGTCGGCCGAGGTCGCGGGGGCGGCGATCGACCGGGTGTTCGACCTGCTCGCGACGACGGCGGGCGCGCGCTCGGGCCGCCCGACCGCGACGCACCTGTTCAACGGCATGCGCCCGCTGCACCACCGCGACCCCGGGCCGGTGGCGGCGTGCCTGGCCGCGGCGGCCGCCGGGCGGCTCGTCGTGGAGCTCGTGGCGGACGGCACGCACCTCGCGCCCGCCACGGTCCGCACGGTGCTGGAGCTCGTCGGCCCGGACGCGGTCGCGCTGGTCACCGACGCGATGGCGGCGGCCGGGATGCCGGACGGCGACTACCGCCTCGGGCCGCTCGCGGTGCGGGTGGTCGACGGCGTCGCGCGGACCGTGGCGCCGGACGGGACGCCGGGCGCGATCGCGGGCGGCGTCGCGCACCTGCTCGACGTGGTGCGCCACGTCGTCGCCGCGGGCGTCCCGCTCGCGGACGCGGTGCGCTGCGCGGCGACGACCCCGGCGGCGGTGCTCGGCCGCGGGGACGTCGGCGCGCTGGTGGCGGGCCGCCGCGCGGACCTGGTGGTCACGACGGACGACCTGCGGCCGCTCGCGGTGGCACGTGCGGGTCGCTGGGTCGCGGGCACACCCGCCGACGTCTGACCGGGCGGGCGCGTCAGTCCACCCGCACGGTCGCGAGCCGCACCGGCCCCTCGAGCTCGACGCGCAGGTCGGCCAGGTCGGTGGGCGGCGCCGCGAACGGCGCCGTGACCGTCGTCCAGTCGTAGCGGCCGCCGCCGGCCGGCACGTCGACGCGTGCGAGCACGCGCCCGGAGGCGCCGTCGACGACCGTCACGGCCGCGGCGCCGGGGCGCGTCCGCGCGACCTCGGCGGCGAACGTCGTCGCCCCGGCCGTCGCGCACGTGCGCAGGACCAGGTGGCCGCGGCCGCGGCCGCGCGGCACCTGCACGGCGTCGCCGGCGTCGCGCGTCCGGTCGGTGAGCGCCAGGCCGTCGCGCGCGTCGGCGTCGGCGGCGTGCACCGCCCGCCCGACGACCGCGCGCGGCGGCACGGCCGGCCCGGTCACCTCGACGCTCGTCCGCAGCGGCAGGACGGTGGACGACGGGCCGACCCCGAGCACGTAGGTGCCCGGCTCGACGACCCACCGGTCCCGCGTGACGTCCCACGTGGCGAGCTCGCGCACCGGCACGCGCAGCACGACGTCGGCCGAGTCGCCGGGGCGCAGCGCGACGCGCGCGTGCGCGAGCAGCCGGTGCGGGAAGGCGAGACGGTGCTCGGGCGCGTCGGCGTGCACCTGCACGAGCTCGTGGGCGGTGCGGGGGCCGTCGTTGGCGACCGTGACGCGCACCTCCACGACGGGCTCGCCGGCCACCTCCACGCCGCCGGGGCCGTGCGTCACGTCGAGGTCCGTCACGTCGTGCGCGGCGGGGGACGCGGCCGCGGCCACGTACCGCACGGCGCCGTACGTGAGGCCGTGCCCCAGGCCGTACCGGGGCGGCGTCGGGCACCACCAGTCGGTCGTGCGGGCGCCGACGACGTCGTACTCCAGCAGGTCGCCGGCCTGCCCGGCGTCGGCGGGCCACCACTGCGCGAGGCGACCGGTCGGCTCGACGTCGCCGACGAGCACGTCGGTGAGCCCGGGCCCGAGCTCCTGCCCGCCGTGCGACGTCCAGACGACGGCGGACGCGGCGTCCGTCCCGGGCGGCAGCACGTACGGGTACGACGACACCACGAGCAGCACCGCGCGGGGGTTCGCGCCGGCCGCCGCACGCCACAGCGTGCGCTGGGCGGCGGGCAGGTCGAGGTGCGGGCGGTCCTCGGTCTCGCGGCCGTGCAGGTGCGGGTCGTTCCCCGCGGTGACGACGACGACGTCGGCGTCCGCCGCGACGCGTGCGACCTCCGCCGCGCCGGACCGCACGACCCGCACCGCGAACCGCTCGGCGGTGCCCGGTCCGTGGGCCTCGGCGACCAGGGTCCCGGCCTCGTCGTGCTGCACGCGCACCCAGCGCCCCGACCCGGCGTGCTGCAGCGACCACGTGCCGTCGTCGTGCCGGTGCGCGCGGAACGACTCCTGCGCCACCCAGCCGCCGACGCGCGTCGCGTCGGCGCGCAGCACCCAGCCGCCGCCGCTCCACAGCCGGTCGGCGACCACGCTGCGCAGCGTGAGCAGCCCGTCGCCCCAGTCCACGACGTCCACGAGCGCGTCGTCGCCCGCCCCGTAGCCCGCCCCGTCACCGGCCCCGTCGCGGGCTGCGTCTCCGCCGTCCGCGACGAGCGTGCCGTCGGCCAGCGGGCGGACGTCCCCGCCGGTCGTGGCGCTGGTCAGCACCACGCGGTCGGCGCCGTCCGCCACGGCGACGCGGTCGGCACCGAGCCGGTCGGCCAGGGCCGTGCCGAGGCCGGTGAGGTACGGCGGCGTGCCGGAGTACCAGTCGTGCAGCACCCGGTCGGCGTGGGGGCCGACGACGGCCACGCGGGCCCCGGGCACGAGCGGCAGCACGCCGTCGTTCTCGAGGACCACGACGGACCGGGCGACGGCCTCGCGGGCGAGCGCCCGGTGCGCGGGCAGGTCGATCGCGTCGGGGCCGACGACCCAGGGGTCGCGGTCGGGGTCGAGCTCGCCGGTGCGGATCCGCAGCTCGAGCTGACGCAGCACGGCTCGGTCGACGTCGGCCTCGTCGAGCAGGCCGGCCTCGAGGGCGGCGGTGACGCGCTCGACGGTGGGGCGCGCGTCGGCGTCGTTGTCGGTGAACGAGTCGACGCCCGCGCGCACCATCGCGGCGTGCGACGCGACGTGGTCGTCGAAGTACCGCTCGAACGTCACGAGGTTGCCCGGCGCGGCAGCGTCGGAGACGACGAGCAGCGGCAGGTCGGTCCACGACCGCAGCTCGTCGAGGAGCTCGCGCGCCACGTGGTTGGGCCGGCCGTTGACGAGGTTGTAGGACGGCATGACGGCCCCGACGACGCCCGCCTCGACGGGCCCGCGGAACGCGGGGAGCTCGTACTCGTGCAGCACGCGCGGCGGGACGCCGGAGCTGGTCACCGCACGATCGGTCTCGTTGTTGTAGGCGAGGAAGTGCTTGAGCGTCGGCACGGTCCGCCAGTACACCGGGTGGTCGCCGCGCAGGCCCCGCGCGTAGGCGGTGGCGAGCCACGCGGTCACGTGCGGGTCGCTCGAGAAGCCCTCCTCGTTGCGCCCCCACGCCGGGTGGCGCAGCGGGTTGACGACCGGCGCCCACACGTTGAGCGAGACCGACGGGTCCGCCGCGTGCTTGGCGCGCAGCTCGGTGCCGACGACGGCCCCGACCCGCTCCACGAGGTCGGCGTCCCAGGTCGCGGCGAGCCCGACCGGCTGCGGGAAGCACGTCGCGCGGCCGAGCCACGCGACGCCGTGGAGCACCTCGGCACCGGTGCGGAACGCCCCCAGCCCCAGGCGTGCGACGGCCGGCGCGTGCTGGTGCAGCAGCGCCACCTTCTCCTCCCGCGTCAGGGCCGCGAGCAGGGCGCGGGCGCGCCCGGCGACGGGGCGGTCGGCGTCCCGCCACACGGCGTCGGCGGTGTCGGGGCCCGTGGTGTCGTCGGTGCGGTCTGCCGTGCGGACGTCGTCGGCCACGTCGCTCCCAGCTGCGTCGTCGGGTGGGTGGGGGCGGCGGGCGGTCGGGGAGGTCGCCTCCGTGGGGACGCGCTCGCCGGGAGATGCCCTACGGTCGAACCGTTTCGACGTTCTCGTGCGCGACGTCGCGTACCGCCACCTGCTGCCGATCGGTCATCGTGGTGCATAAGTCCGTCGCTGACAACCTCGCGACGTGTCTTGCCTCACGCCGCCGACGTGGCCTAGATTGCCGGACGTCGAACCGCTTCGACGAGCCGGCCGCCTCTGCGCCGGCGTCGTCGGCGTGAGGGAGCGGTCGGCACGCCGCGGCCACCGGTCACCGAGGACCGGTCGGGGGCGGTGCGAGCACCACCGCAGCACCACCGCAGCAGCGGCAGCGACGCCGGCCCGGCCGGCACGAGCGAGCACGTCCACATCCACGAGGGAGTGAAGGGCGCTGATGAACACCACCACGACCACCCGCCGCGTCGCGGACGCGCAGGTCCGCCGACGTTCGTTCCTCGGCATGGTCGCCGCCGGCGCCGCCGTGGCGGGCGTGCCGTCGCTGCTGAGCGCGTGCGGCTCCGGCGCGCCGAGCGCGGTCAGCACGCCGGGGGCGACGGCTTCGGCCGACGTCCTGCCGACGTACGTGCCCGTCGACTACGTCGAGCCCGACTACCCGAGCGTGAACGGGTCCACACCCGGCTACGAGACGATCCCCACCGACCTCGTGCAGTCGGTGCCGGAGGCGCCGGGCAGCGGCACCACGTTCACGGCGATGACGCCGCTGTGGGGCACCATCCCGCCGACGAAGGGCAACCAGTACTACGAGGCCGTCAACGGCCTGCTCGGCTCGAGCGTCGAGTTCCAGATCACCGACGGCAACACCTACGGCGACAAGCTCGCGACGGTGCTCGCGTCCGCGCGCGACGTGCCGGACTGGGTCGTCGTGCCGACGTGGAACATCCCGCCGCGCTTCGGCTCGGAGATCGTCCCCAACCTCTTCCAGGACCTGTCGGACTTCCTCGGCGGGGACAAGGCGAAGGAGTACCCGAACCTCGCGAACATCCCGACGGACGTCTGGAAGTTCTGCACGTTCAACGGCCGCCTCTACGGCCTGCCGTTCCCCGGCGAGGTCATCACCGACGCGATCTTCTACCGCAAGGACGTGCTCGACGAGCTCGGCATCACGCCCGACGTCCGCGACGGGCAGGACCTGCTCGACCTCGCGAAGGAGCTCACGGGCGGCAACCGCTGGGGCGCCGAGGACCTGTGGAACACCGCGGCGATCATCCACGCGGTCCCGCCGCGGTGGAAGCTCGACGGCGACACGCTCGTCCACCGCGTCGAGACCGAGGAGTACCGCGCGGCACTGGAGTGGAACGCCGCCCTGTTCGCCAGCGGCGCGGTCCACCCCGACGCGGTCGCCGACCAGTCGGGTGACGCGAAGACCCGCTTCCAGGCCGGCCAGTCGCTCATCATGAACGACGGCGTCGGCGCCTGGCACGAGGCGCTGCGCGACAACCTCGCGGGCAACCCGGCGTACTGGCAGCAGCCGTTCGCGCCGTTCGCGGCGGACGGCGGCACGCCGGTGCTGTGGAAGGGCCAGCCGGCGAACATCTTCTCGTTCCTGAAGAAGTCGGACGACGAGGACAGGATCCGCGAGCTCCTGGCCCTCGCGAACGTGCTCGCGGCGCCGTTCGGCACCACCGAGTTCGACGTCGTCAACAACGGCGTGGAGGGCGTGCACTACACGCGCGGCGCGGACGGCCTGCCCGTCCCGACGCCGCTCGCGGCGACCGAGCTGCAGCCGACGTACGTCTTCCTCGTCAGCCCGCCGCTGGCGAACACCCGGGTGCAGTACCCGGGCTACGTGCAGACGTCCTCCGAGTGGCAGCAGCAGGCGGCGGAGTACCTGACCGAGCCGCTGTTCTACGCGCAGCAGATCGTCGAGCCGGCGCAGTACGCGGCGATCGGCCAGCCGTTCGTCGACCTGGAGAAGGACATCTCGCGCGGCCGCAAGTCGATGAAGGACCTCGACCAGGCGGTCGAGACGTGGCGGGCGTCCGGCGGTGAGGAGCTGCGCTCCTTCTACCAGGAGATCCTGGACGCGCAGTGACGAGCATCGGCCAGGCCCTGCGCGACCGCGGCCGGGACCGGGTGCCCGCGCCGGACCCCGTCGCCGAGGGGGCGGGCGCGCCCGCCCCCTCGCGGCGGGGCCGCCCGCCCGTCAGGAAGCTGTCGCTGCGCACGCGGCTGCGTCGCGACGGCGCTCTGCTGCTCATGGTGGCGCCCGCCGTCGCGCTGCTCGCGGTGTTCGCGTACGTCCCCATGCTGGGCAACGTCATCGCGTGGCAGAGCTACTCGCCGTACACGGGATTCGTGTCCAGCCCGTTCGTCGGGTGGACCAACTTCGTCCGCGTGTTCTCCAACCCGTTGTTCCTCGACGCGGTGCAGAACACCCTCGTCATCACGGCGTTCCAGCTCGTGTTCTTCTTCCCCGTGCCGATCGCGCTGGCGCTGCTGCTGAACAGCATCGTGACGCCTCGCGTGCGGACGACCATCCAGGCGATCGTCTACCTGCCGCACTTCTTCTCGTGGGTGCTCGTGGTGACGGTCTTCCAGCAGATCTTCGGCGGCGCGGGGCTCGTCAACCAGACGCTGCGCGAGGCCGGGCTCGGGTCCGGGTTCGACCTGATGACGAACCCCGACACGTTCCTCGTCCTGCTGACCATGCAGTCCGTGTGGAAGGACGCCGGCTGGGGGATCATCATCTTCCTCGCCGCCCTGTCCACGGTCTCGCAGGAGCAGTACGAGGCGGCGGCCGTCGACGGCGCGAACCGCTGGCGCCGCATGTGGCACGTGACGCTCCCGGCGCTGCGGCCGGTCATCATCCTGCTGCTCATCCTGCGCCTCGGCGACGCGCTGACCGTCGGCTTCGAGCAGCTCATCCTCCAGCGCGGCGCCGTCGGTGCCGACGTGGCCGAGGTCATCGACACCTACGTGTACTACCAGGGCGTCATCTACGGGGACTGGAGCTTCGCGGCCGCCGCGGGGCTGGTCAAGGGCGTGGTCAGCCTGCTGCTGGTGCTCGGCGCCAACAAGCTGGCCCACGTGTTCGGCGAGAGCGGGGTGTACCGGAAGTCATGAGCGAGCAGACCGGACAGGCAGGTCCCCGCATCGACACCGCGGTGGTGGCGGTGCCCACCGACCTGGCGCCCGGGCGCAGTCCGCGCCGGCGCCGCTCGAAGCACCGCGCGGCGTGGGAGGAGCCGCCCGGCGTCGCCGGCCAGACCGCCAAGGTGGTCGTGCTGGCGGTGGTCGTCCTGGCGATCGTGTTCCCGCTGTGGACCGTGATCATCACGAGCCTGTCGACGCAGGCCGAGACGATCCGGGCGGGCGGGCTGGTCGTGGTGCCGGGCGAGCTGACGCTCGGCGCCTACACGCAGATCCTCTCGGGCGGCATCGTCACGCGGGCCGCGCTCGTCAGCACCGGCGTCACGGCGGTCGGCACGGTGATCTCGACCGTGGTGTCGGTGCTCGCGGCGTTCGGGCTCTCCCGGCCCTCGTCGCTGTGGCACCGGCCGATCCTCTTCGTCTTCCTGATCACGATGTTCTTCGGCGCGGGCATGATCCCGACGTACCTGCTGGTGAGCTCGCTCGGGCTCATCGACTCGTACTGGGCGCTGATCCTGCCCGGGGCGGTGTCGGCCTTCAACGTGCTGATCCTGCGCAACTTCTTCATGGGCATCGACCAGGGCATCCTCGACGCCGCGCGCATCGACGGCGCGGGCGACTGGCGGATCCTCGGCCGCATCGTGCTGCCCATGTCGAAGGCCGTGACGGCGGTCGTCGCGCTGTTCTACGGCGTGGGGTACTGGAACGCGTTCTTCAACGCGATCCTGTACATCAACGACAACGCGAAGTGGCCCCTGCAGCTGGTGCTGCGCTCGTACGTGCTGCAGGGCGTCACGCTGCCCGGCAGCGGCGTCGGCCAGGTCGACGTGGCGTCGGGCGCGGTGACCGGGCTGCCCGTGCAGATGGCGGTGGTCGTGCTCGCGATCGTCCCCATCCTGCTCGTCTACCCGTTCGTGCAGCGCCACTTCACCAAGGGCGTCATCACGGGCGCGATCAAGGGTTGACGGCGTGCACGACGGCGGGGGGCGGTGCGAGCGGGCGGTGCGGCGGTCAGCCGACGACGGTGCCCGTGCTCGCGCGCTCGACGAGCACGGGGGCGAGCAGGCGGGTCTCCGCCGGCTCGTCCGCCTCGACGCGGGCCATCGCCATCTCGACGGCGACCTTGCCGATGGTGTGCGCCGGGATGTCGACGCTCGTGAGCGGCAGCGGCTGGTTGGTCGCGACGTCGGGCGGGCACACGGCGACGACGGACACGTCGTCCGGCACGTGCCGGCCGCGCTCCCGCAGCGTGGCGACGACCCAGGGGAGCGCGACCTCGTTGTGCACGACGAGTCCCGTGACGTCGGGCAGCCGCTCGAGCACGCGGTCGACGGCCTCGACGGCCCCGGCCATCGACGACTCGCACGGCTCGGTGACGCCCTCCAGACCGGCGTCGGCCACCTCCTGCGTGAAGCCGCGCAGCATGCGGTCCGCGTAGGACGTGTGCCGCTCGAGCACGGCGCGCGGCGAGCCGAGCAGGGCCACCCGGCGGTGCCCGCGGCGCGCGAGGTGGCGCACCGCGAGCCGTCCCGCGGCCTCGAAGTCGAGGTCCACGCAGGACAGCCCCTCGGGGTCCCGCGGCAGGCCGATGAGCACGGCCGGCTGCCGCAGTCCGACCAGTACGGGCACGCGGGGGTCGTCGGCCTCGATGTCCATCATGACCAGCGCGTCCACCATCGACCCGGAGGCGACGCGCTCCATGCCGGCGACCTCGTCGGCGGTGAGGAGGAGGACGTCGTGGTCGTACGCGCGTGCGGCCGTCACCACGCCGGTGACGAACTGCATGATGACGGAGACGTTGACGTCGACGCGCAGGGGCGCCATGAGCGCCAGCACGTTGGTGCGGCTCGACGCCAGCGCGCGGGCGCCGGCGTGCGGCCGGTACCCGAGCTCGCGGATCGCCCGCTCGACGCGCTGGCGCGTGGGCGCCGAGATGGGTCGCTTGCCGGACAGGACGTACGACACGGTGGAGGTGGAGACCCCCGCCGCGCGCGCCACGTCGTCGATCGTCGTCGCCACGCTGCTCCGTTCGTCACGCGCTGCGCGCCCGGCGGCGCACGCCCGCGCCTCGTGATGGCGTTCACCCTAGCGGGAGGCCGTCGCGGCACGTGGGAGGGTGCACGGGTCGGGACGGGCCGGAAGCGCTTCGCCGTGCCGAGCGCCGCGTCGGTGCAGGTGGAGATGGTCATGGCGTTGCACCTGGCCCCTATTCTGGGCACCCGAGCATCGAATCGCTTCGACGGCAACGACGACACCGGGGTCCCTGGCACCCCCCGACCGGCAGGAGGTGCGCCGTGACGACGACCGACCCGCGTCCCGGGCCCGCGGCGGCCGCGCCGGCACCCGCAAGCCCCGACCTCGCCGCGCTCACCGCGCACCGCGGCCTGCTGTACGGCGCCGACTGGAACCCCGAGCAGTGGCACCCCGACGTCTGGCGGGAGGACGTCGCGCTCATGCGCGCCGCGGGGGTGAACCTGGTGACCGTGGGCGTGTTCTCGTGGGCGCACCTCGAGCCGCGGCCGGGCCGGTACGAGCTCGACTGGCTCGACCGCGTCCTCGACCTCGCGCACGAGCACGACGTCGTCGTCGACCTGGCGACGCCCACCGCCTCGCCGCCCGCGTGGCTCGGCGCGCTCTGGCCCGGCACGCGCCCCGTCACGGCGGACGGCGTGCGCCTGTCGCACGGCTCGCGCAACCACTTCTGCCCGTCCTCGCCGCAGTACCGCGAGCGCGCGCTCCAGGTCGCCCGCGTGCTGGCCGACCGGTACGCCGAGCACCCCGCCGTGCGCATGTGGCACGTCGGCAACGAGTACGGCCAGGTCTGCTTCTGCGAGCACTGCGCGCAGGCGTTCCGCGGCTGGCTGCGGTCCCGCTACGGCGGCCTCGACGAGCTCAACCGGGCATGGGGCACGACGTTCTGGAGCCAGCGGTACGACGAGTGGTCGCAGGTCGTGCCGCCGCGCGCCGCGCCGTACCTGGTCAACCCGACGCAGGTGCTCGACCACCGCCGGTTCGCGTCGGACCTGCTGCTCGACCTGTACCGCGAGCAGCGCGACCTGCTGCGCGCGGCGAGCCCCGCCACGCCCGTGACGACCAACCTCATGGGCTTCCACGGGCCCACCGACTACTGGCGCTGGGCGCCGGAGGTCGACGTCGTGGCCGACGACGTCTACGGCGACCCGGCCGACCCCGCGTCCCCCGTGCGGCTCGCGCTCACGCACGACCTCGTGCGCGGGCTCGCGGGCGGCGGGCCGTGGATGGTCATGGAGCAGGCTGCCGGCGCCGTGAACTGGCGCGCGCACAACGTGCCGAAGACGACCGCGCAGATGCGCCTCGACTCGCTGCGGGCGGTCGCCCGCGGCGCCGACGGGTCCTGCTTCTTCCAGTGGCGGGCGTCGGTGTTCGGCGCCGAGCGGTTCCACTCGGGGCTCGTCCCCCACGCGGGCCCCGACACGGCGCTGCACCGGGCCGTCGTGGCACACGGCGCGGAGCTGGGCCGGCTCCGCCGGGTCGTCGGTACGAAAGTCGCCGCGCGGACCGCGCTCGTCTTCGACTGGCCGAGCTGGTGGGCGGCCGAGGAGCCCGCGCAGCCGTCGGACCGGCTGCGCGTGCTGCCCCAGCTGCTGGCGTACTACGAGCCGCTGTGGCGGGCCGGGGTCGCGGTGGACGTCGTGCCGCCCGGCGCGGACCTGTCCGGCTACGACCTCGTCGTCGCACCGCAGCTGTACCTGGTCGAGGACGACCACGTGGCCGGGCTGCGGGCCGTCGTCGAGCGCGGCGGCGTGCTGCTGCTCGGCCCGTTCTCGGGCGTCGCGGACCGGGACGGGCACGTGCGCACCGGGCGGTTCCCCGTGCCGTTCGCCGACCTCGTCGGCGGCTCGGGCGAGGAGTACGTGCCGCTCCCGGACGCCGGGGTGCACGTCGCGTCGGACCTGCTCGGCGCGCACGTCGTGCACGACTGGGCGGAGCGCGTGCGCGCCGACGACGGCGAGGCGGTCGCCACCGTCGTCGGCGGCGACCTCGACGGCTGCGCGACGGTCGTGCGCCGTCGCCACCCCGGCGGGGGCGAGGGCTGGTACGTCGCCTCCACGCCGCCGGCGGACGTCGTCGCCGCGGTGGTCGGCGCGTGCGTCGCAGCGGCCGGCGTCACCGGACCCGCCGGCGTCACCGGCGACGACGACGTCGAGGTCGTGCGCCGCGGCGACGTCACCTTCTGCCTGAACGCGGCCGACGCCGAGCGCACCGTGACGCTCGACGGCGCCCGGCACGACCTGCTGACCGGCACGGACATCGCCGGACGGGTGCCCCTGGCCCCGCACGGCGCCCTGGCTCTGATCGAGAGGACCCCATGAAGTTCACCGACGGTTACTGGCAGCTGCTCCCCGGGGTCACCGAGCTGCGCCCGCGCCACGTCGACGACGTCGTCGCCGGCGACGACACGCTCACCGTGTACGCGTCCACCGCGCCGATCACCTCGCGCGGCGACACGCTCAACCGCCCGCTCGTCACCGTGACGTTCCACAGCCCCATGGACGGGGTCGTCGGCGTGACGATCGAGCACTTCCAGGGCGGCCTCGACCGCGGTCCGTCGTTCGCGCTGCGCCGTGAGGTCGGGGACGTCAAGATCGCGACGCCGCAGCTCACCGGCGCGCCGCTGGCGACGTTCCGGTCCGGCGGGCTCGAGGCGCGCGTGGCCACCGAGGGCGACTGGCACGTCGAGTTCGTGGCGGACGGCCGCACGCTCACGTCGTCCCTCGCGCGCAGCGTCGGGGTGCTGACGGACGCCGCCGGGCGGCACTTCGTGCGCGAGCAGCTCTCGCTGGGCGTCGGCGAGCACCTGTACGGCCTGGGGGAGCGGTTCGGCTCGCTCGTGAAGAACGGCCAGACGGTCGACATCTGGAACGCCGACGGCGGCACGGCCAGCGACCAGGCGTACAAGAACGTGCCCTTCTACGTGAGCGACGCCGGGTACGGCGTGTTCGTCGACCAGCCGGAGCGGGTGTCCTTCGAGATCGGCACGGAGGTCGTCTCGCGCGCGCAGTTCTCCGTGGAGGGCCAGTCGCTGACGTACTACG
>JAPSIR010000242.1 GCA_031178625.1 Cellulomonas sp. | reverse complement strand
ACGTCATCACGCAGGAGGAGCGGTTCCTCGCCGACTACGCCGCGCGCGGCGTGCTCGCCGACATCAACGAGCTCGACGTCGACACCTCGAAGATCGACGAGAACGTCCTGGCCTCCGGGACGATCGACGACCAGCTCGTCGGCGTCGCGAGCGGCGTCAACGTCTACTCGGTCGTCGCCGACCCGCAGGCGTTCGCCGACGCGGGCGTCGAGATGCCCGACGACACCACGTGGACGTGGGACGACTACGTCTCCATCGCCAACGAGATCAGCGCGAAGTCCGGCGGCGCGATCGTCGGGGCGCAGGACTACGGCTTCAACGAGCCCGGCTTCTCGATCTTCGCCCGTCAGCGCGGCGAGCAGCTGTACACGGAGGACGGCACCCTCGGCTTCGAGCCGGAGACGATGGCCGAGTGGTGGCAGCACTCGCTCGACCTGCAGGCGGGTGGCGGCACGCCCGCCGCCGCGACGTCCGTCGAGATCGACGCCGCCGGCCCGGAGCAGTCGCTGGTCGCCACGAACAAGGGCGCCATGGCGTGGTTCTGGTCGAACCAGCTGAGCGCGATCCAGAGCGCGTCCGGCCGGCAGCTGCAGCTCCTGCGCGTGCCGGGCGAGTCCGAGGGCGAGCGCACCGGCATGTACTTCAAGCCGGCGATGTACTACTCCGTCTCCGCGCGCTCGGAGCACCCGGAGGAGGCGGCGCTGCTCGTCGACTTCCTGCTCAACGACGAGGCGGCCGGCGAGATCCTGCTGTCCGACCGCGGCCTGCCCGCCAACACGGAGGTCCGCGCCGCGGTGCAGGACCAGTTCGCCGAGACGGACAAGCTCGCCGCCGAGTTCCTCGCGGACCTCGAGGACGAGATCGTCGACGGCCCGGCCGTGCCGCCGGTGGGCGCCGGCCAGGTCGCGGAGATCATCCGCCGCGTCAACCAGGAGGTGCTGTTCGGCTCCCTGACGCCGCAGCAGGCCGCCGAGCAGTTCATCAGCGAGACCGAGTCCTCGATCGGCTGAGACGTCGCGGGGCCGGTGTGCTGACCGGCCCGGACGAGGCAGGGACCGCGGCGGCCCCGGTGCGCAGGCACCGGGGCCGCCGTCGTGCTCACCCCGGTCGCCGGGCGTGACGGCGGCCGGGCACGGGTGGCAGGCTCGGCATGGCCGGCAGCAGGCGGCACGGCGACGTGCGACGGCGAGGTGCGACGGCGAGGTGCGACGGTGACCGACGACGCGGGCCCGGTGGACGGCGCCGGCCGGACCGCCGGCGAGAGCCGGGTCGACGCCGCAGGGGCGGGGTTCGCCTTCCCCAACGCGTTCGTGAACGTCGTCGCGCCGCTGCCGGGCGCCCGGCGCGTCACGACCGCGGGCCGGTGCGGCGGGATGTCGTTCACCGCCGTGGACCACCTGCACGCCGGGCGTCCGCTGCCGCACTGGCCCGCGCGCCTGTTCGCACCCGGTCGGGTGCCCCCGGACGGCCACCTGCTGGCGGACCTCGTGCAGCGCCGGCAGCTCGACTCGTTCGCGTCGTGGTCGGCACTGCGGTTCCTCACGTGGTCCCTGCTGCCCGACGCCGACGCCGGGCCGCTCGCCGGCGTGCGCACGCTCACCCGCGCCGAGGTGCCCGGTGTGCTCCGGGCACTGACGTCCGGTCGTCCGGTCGTGCTGGGCCTCGTGACGGCGCGCGCGGTCGTCCGGTCCGGGGACAACCACCAGGTGGTCGCGCACGCGCACGACCGTGATGCGGCGGGGCGCCTCCGCCTGCACGTGCTGGACCCGAACCAGCCGGGTCGCGACGCGACGCTCACCGCCACCGGCGACGGCTGGCAGGGCTCCGACGGCAGGAGGTGGCGGGGGCTGTTCCTGCACTCCTGGACGCCGCGGCGGCCGCCCGTGCTGCCGAGCGCGTCGCGCCACCCCTCGACGCCGGTGCGTGACGGCGACACGGTGCGGCTGCTGCACGTCTGGAGCGGGCGCGGCCTCGCCTCCCACGGCACGGCCGCAGCGGTCGGGCCCGGACGGACGGCGACGTGGCGCCTGCACCACGCCGCGGACGCCGCCGACCCGACCCGGTCCGTCGCGGCCGGGTCCCCGTTCGCGGACGGCGACCGCGTCGTCCTGGGCGTCGACCCGCCTCGTCGGCACCTCGTCCTGCGCGGGACTGGTGCGGACCTCCTCCCCGGGGCGCCGGAGGCGTGGCGCGTGCTCGTCGACGGCGGCGGGCGGTGGCGGCAGGGCGACCGCGTCCGCCTCGTGCACGTCGCCACCGGCCAGGTCCTGCGGGTGGGCCCCGGCCACGCGCCGCGGCTGCCGGTGCGGGCCGGGGCCGTCGCCGACGAGCGCGCGTGGTGGACGGTCGGTGCGGACGTGGACGGTGCGGCGCCGCGTGCGGGCGCGTCGGCACCGGGGCGCTGATCCCGGCCACTGCGGATCTGGGCGCCGCGGTCCGTGCCGTCCGACCGGTCACCTCCGCGGGCGACCGTCCGATAGGAACCCGGACGACGTGCACGCGAGGCGAGGAGCAGGACCATGACGAGCAGCACCGCTGCGCAGGACCGCCGCGAGACCCGTGGGAGCTGGACGATCGGGCGGCGCCTGGCCGCGGGCTACGCGCTCGTCCTGGTGCTCATGTCGGTCATCGGCGTCGTGTCCTTCACGAACACGCAGGCGCTCGTGCGCAACAGCGGCTGGGTGGAGCACACGCACGAGGTGCTGGCCGGGACGGACGCCGTCCTCTCGTCGCTCAAGGACGCGGAGACGGGTCAGCGGGGGTACCTGGTCACGGGCGTGGGCGGCTACCTCGCCCCGTACACGGAGGCCCGCACCGCGGTGACGGAGCACCTGGGCACCGTGCGGGAGCTGACCGGCGACAACGCCGTGCAGCAGGACCGGCTGGCGGAGCTCGAGCCGCTCGTCGAGGCGAAGTTCGACGAGATGCAGCAGACCATCGACGTCCGCGACGAGCAGGGCTTCGAGGCCGCGCAGGCCATCGTGCTCTCGGACGAGGGCAAGGTCGTGATGGACCGGATCCGCGGCCTCCTGGACGACATCCGCGCGGACGAGGAAGCGCTGCTCGTCGAGCGGGCGGCCGCGAGCACCGCGACCGCCAGCGCCACGAAGGCCGTGGTGCTGGGTGGGACCGCCTTCGCGGTCGTCGTCGTCCTCGCCCTCGCGACGTACCTGACGCGCAGCATCACCGGCCCCATCAACGCCCTCACCGCGCGGATGCGCGAGATCGCCGACGGCGACGGGGACCTCACGCAGCAGGTCGACGACTCGCGCCGCGACGAGGTCGGCGCGCTGGCGACCGTCTTCAACCGCTTCGTGGGCAACATCGCCACGCTCGTGCGCCAGATCGGCGAGACCGCGTCGACGTCCTCCGCCGCCGCGCAGGAGCTCGCGGTCGTCGCCGCCGAGATGACGCGTCAGTCCACGAACGGCGCGGAGCAGGCCGCCACCGCGGCGGCCGCCGCGGAGCAGGTCTCCTCGAACGTCCAGACCGTGGCCGCCGCGAGCGAGCAGATGGGCGCGTCCATCCACGAGATCGCCCGCAGCGCGTCGGAGGCGAGCGACGCCGGACAGAGCGCCGTCACGACCACGGACGAGGCGAACGTCACGGTGGGCCGCCTCGGCGAGTCGTCCGCGGCGATCGGCGGCGTGGTGGCCCTCATCAACTCCATCGCCCAGCAGACGAACCTCCTCGCGCTCAACGCGACGATCGAGGCGGCACGTGCCGGGGAGGCGGGCAAGGGCTTCGCCGTCGTCGCGGGCGAGGTGAAGGAGCTGGCGCAGCAGACGGCGCAGGCGACGGAGGAGATCACCGCCCGGATCACGCAGATCCAGACGGACGTCGAGGTCGCGGTGGGCGCGATCAGCACGACGACGCAGGTGATCGGGCGGGTCAACGACCACCAGAGCAGCATCGCCGGTGCGGTCGAGCAGCAGAGCGCGACGACGTCGGCGATGGCAGGCAACGTGGCCGAGGCGGCGCTCGGCGCGACGACCATCGCCGACAACGTCCGCGCGATCGCCGAGAACGCGCAGTCCACCGCGGGCAACGTCGACCAGGTGCGGACCGCGGCCGAGGAGCTCGCGCGCAACTCCCAGCACGTGGACGCGCTCGTCGGGCGCTTCCGGGTCTGACGGGTCCCCGGCCGGGCCGGCG
>JAPSIR010000060.1 GCA_031178625.1 Cellulomonas sp. | reverse complement strand
CCCCAGAGGATGTCGTCGCCGATGGCGCACTCCACGTACGCCGCCGCGGTGGCGTCCCCGCCCGCCGAGAGCGCGTGCTCCGCGTAGTCGAGCACCGCCACGTCCACGCCCGAGGCGTTCAGCGCCGCCACGAACGCGGCGACGGGACCGTTGCCCGTGCCGCGCAGCGTCCGCTCGGTGCCGCGGTCCACGACGTCGACCTCGAGGGTGTCGTCGCCGCCCGCCTCGCTCGTGGCGCGGGTGCCGCGCAGCGCGAACCGGCCCCACGGCGCGAGCGGCCCGCCCGGCAGCGCCGGCAGGTACTCGTCGCTGAAGATCGACCACAGCTCGTCGGCCGTGACCTCGGTGCCGTGCCGGTCGGTGTGCCGCTGCACGACCTGCGAGAACTCGATCTGCAGGCGGCGCGGCAGGTCCAGGTCCCGCTCGGACTTGAGCAGGTAGGAGATGCCGCCCTTCCCCGACTGGGAGTTGACGCGGATGATCGCCTCGTAGCTGCGGCCCACGTCCTTCGGGTCGATCGGCAGGTACGGCACGGCCCACTCCGCGTCGGCGACGGGCGTGCCCGCGGCCGCGGCGCGCGCCTCGAGCGCGTCGAGGCCCTTCTTGATGGCGTCCTGGTGCGAGCCGGAGAACGCGGTGAACACGAGGTCCCCCCCGTACGGGTGCCGCTCGTGCACCGGCATCTGGTTGCAGCGCTCGACGGTGCGGCGGATGCGGTCGATGTCGGAGAAGTCGATCTGCGGGTCGATGCCCTGGCTGAACAGGTTCAGGCCCAGCGTGACGAGGTCGACGTTGCCCGTCCGCTCGCCGTTGCCGAACAGGCAGCCCTCGATGCGGTCCGCGCCGGCCAGGAACCCGAGCTCCGCCGCCGCGACCGCCGTGCCGCGGTCGTTGTGCGGGTGCAGCGACAGCACGACGCTCTCGCGGTGGTGCAGGTGGCGGCCCATCCACTCGATGGAGTCGGCGTAGACGTTCGGCGTCGCCATCTCGACGGTGGCCGGCAGGTTGACGATCACGGGGCGGTCGGGCGTCGGCTCCAGGACGTCGAGCACGGCGTTGCAGATCCGCACCGCGAACTCGAGCTCGGTGCCCGTGTACGACTCGGGGCTGTACTCGTAGAACACCTCGGTGTCCGGGATCAGCTCCTCGTACTTCTTGCAGAACCGGGCGCCGGACACCGCGATGTCGACGATGCCGTCCTCGTCGGAGCGGAAGACCACCTCACGCTGCAGCACGGACGTCGAGTTGTACAGGTGGACGATCGCCTGCTTCGCGCCCGCCAGCGACTCGTAGGTGCGCTCGATGAGGTGCTCCCGCGCCTGCGTCAGCACCTGGATGACGACGTCGTCGGGGATGCGCCCCTCCTCGATCAGCATCCGCACGAAGTCGAAGTCGGTCTGCGAGGCGGCGGGGAAGCCGACCTCGATCTCCTTGTACCCCATGGCGACCAGCAGCTCGAACATCTCGAGCTTGCGCGCCGGGCTCATCGGCTCGATGAGGGCCTGGTTGCCGTCCCGCAGGTCGACGGCGCACCAGCGCGGCGCCTGCGTCATGCGGCGGCCGGGCCACGTGCGGTCCGGCAGGTCGACCCGGATCTGCTCGTGGAACGGGCGGTACCGGTGCGACGGCATGCCGGAGGGCTGCTGCGGGTTGCGGTCGGCGCTCGGCGCAGCGCTGGGGGTGACGGTCATCGGGGTGTCCTTCGTCGCGGGTCTCGGCGGGCGGTCAGCCGGGCACGGCGCACTCCGCGACGAGGAGCCGGCCTAGAGGGCCTCGTCGCGGCGGCGAAGAAGGAGGGTGCGGGACGCCACGGCACGACCATACCCCCGCCCCGGCGGGCGTCCGCAACCGCCGGCACGCGAGCACCACGACCCCGGCGGCCGGGACGGTCAGCCGAGGACGACGGCCTCCGTCTCGGTCCGGGCCACCAGCGTCCCGCCGACGCCCTCGAGCGAGGTGACCCCTGCCGGCAGCGGGACCGCCCACACGCGCACGCCGTCACGCAGACCGCGCGCGGTCAGCGCCCACCGGTCCGCGCCGTCCGGCTCCGCCGCGAGCACGAGGCGACCGTCCGTCACGGGGGCGAAGGGCATGGCGTCGCCGGTGCGGTGCTCCCAGAGCGGCGTCCCGTCCCGCGCGTCGACCACCGCGAGGGCCGCGCCGCCCCAGAGCACCACCGTCCCGTCCACGGTCGCCACCGGCGAGTACGACGTCACGAGCTCCCAGACGGTCGACCCGGCGTCGGGGTCGAGGGCCGCCACGCGGTTCCCGAGGTCCGTGAGCAGCACGCCGACCGTGCCGTCGTCCGCCGCCAGGCGCACCGGCACGCCGGGGACGGGCACGCCCCGGCTGCCGTCGGCGTCGTGCAGGTGCGCGCCGCCCACCGACGCCCACGTCGCGAAGCGTCCGTCCGGGAGCGGCGCCACGACGAGCTGCCGCCCCGCCGCACCGTGCGCCACCAGCCCGCCGGACGCCGCGTCGAGCACCGTCGTCGCCTCGCCGCCCAGCACGACGACCCCGCCCGCGACGGACAGGGACGGGTCGACGCGGCTGCTGCCCGGCGTGACGAGCACGTCCGCAGAGCGGTGCGACCACAGCACGTCGCCGTCAACGCCGGAGCGCCGCTCGACCCGTACGTGCCGGTCGGGCTGCACCGTCGCCACGACCAGGTCGTCGCCGACGCGTCGGGCCCCCACCAGGGGGTCGGTGACGTCCCACGTGCCGAGGACCGTGCCGTCGGCGGCGGCGAGCCCGACCACCCGCGTCGGCGGCACGGAGGCGACCGTCTCGCGCGCACGGGAGTAGACGACCCGCGGTTGCGTCCACCGGCACAGCACGACGGCGCTGCCGGCGGGGCCCGGCGGGCACGTGACCGCGACCGAGTCGAAGCCCGCCCCGCTCGTCGCGACGAGCTCGGCGGTCCACCGGACCGCACCCGTGCGCGGGTCGTGCGCCCGCACCTCCCACGTGCCCGTCGCGTCCGCCACCCCGAGGACGTGGCCGCCGGCCGCGAGCACGCCCGTGCGTCCCACCGCGGGCGCGCGCCACAGCTCGGCGGGTGGCGCGTCGAGCGGGCGGACGAAGCCCGGCAGCCCCGCGATCGCGTCCGCACGCGCCGCCGCCGCACGCGTCACGACGTGCGTCGCCACCACGGCACCCGCGACGACGACCAGCAGCGCGAGCGCGGCCGGCCACCAGCGGGGGAAGGCCGTCCCGCCGGGGCCACGACCGGGTCCCGGCGCAGCGGTGGCGGACGGGCGCGCGCCGTCGCCCGCCGGCGCCGGCGCGTCCTCGTCGTCGGTGTCGGCGAGCTCGACCAGCTGCATCCGCGCAGCCGGGCGGGGGCCCGTCATGGCCCGACTCTAGGCCCGCGAGGTGCCCTCCGCCCGACGCGTGCCCTCGGGTCCCAGCACGTCCGCGACGGAGGCCCCCGGCACGGTGACCACGCGCAGCGACCGGTCGCCGAGCACGACCACCGCGCCCGGACGCAGGCGCACGGGGTGGTCGACGCGGCAGACGACCTGACCGCCGTCCGGGAGCGTCACGACCGTGCCGTTGGTCGACCCCCGGTCCGTCACCCACGCACCCGAGGCGTCGGCACCGAGCTCCAGGTGCGTCTTGGAGACCGACCGGCCCGGGTCCGTCACGCGCACCACCTGCACCCCGGGCGCCGGCGCCGGGTTGCGCCCCAGCACGGCCGTCCCCGTGACCGTGAGCGTCCGGCCGTCGTCGAGCGTCACACGCAGGCCGCGCGCGGCACCGCGCCGGGGCGCCGGCACGACGTCGTCGCGGGGCGGCGCGGGCCGCGTGAGCTCGAGCTCGGGCGGCAGGCCGTCCACGTCGTCGACGGCCGGCGGCGGGACCGGCGTCGCGGACCGCACCAGCGGCAGCGCCCGGGTGTCGAGGTCCGGCGCCGCGCGGGGCGGGTCGAGCGGCGGCAGGACGAGCCCTCCCGTCGCGGTCGGCACCGACCGCGGCGGCGGGGGCGTCTGCTCGGGAACCGACCCGGCCGGACGGGTGGGCGGGACCGCGCCTCGCGCACCGGTCCCCGGGCCGGACGACGCGCCCGCCGGCGGCGCGGCCGCCGGGGAGACCGGCTCGCCGGGCCCTGCCCAGGCGGGCCGCGCCGGAGCGGCGGCCGGCGCCAATCCGTTCGCGACCGGCGCGTCGGTGCCGCCGGCCGCCAGCGGCCCGGAGACCGTCATCGGGGTGGCGCCGCCCGCGGTGCCGGCCCGGGGCCGCCCGGCGCCGGCCAGGAGCACCTCCGCGTCCACGGCGCGGTCGTGCCAGCCGCGGTTGCGCCCGGTGCGGTCCAGCACGGGAGAGACGAGGACGGCCACCTGGCCGACGAGGCACGCCAGCACACCGGCCGCGACGACGAGCTCGCGCAGCAGCACCCGCAGCACACCGACGGGCCGGCGGCTGTGCACGTCGACCGTCCGCACGCCGAGCAGGCGGCGACCGAGCGTCCAGCCGAGGCGGCCGTGCAGCACCCACTGCGTGAGGGTGAGCAGGGTCGCCAGCGCGAGCGCGACGAGTGCGGCGACGCCGACGGGTGCGACGACGACGTCCGCGGGGTCCGCGGTCCGCGCGGTGACGAGCGCGCGGCGCAGGACGTCGAGCGTGAACGGGGCGAGCAGCAGACCGACGAGCACCTGGTCGACCGCGACGGCGAGGAAGCGGCGCCCGAGGGACGCGGGCGTGTCGGTGACGTCGCCGTCGCGCGGCGGTGCGACGAGGGCGCGGTGGCTCACGGCCGGCCCCCGCGCCGGGCCCGCGCGGGCGCCCTCATGCCGTGCGCTCCACGGTGAACGTCACGCCGTCGCCCAGGTCGACGACCTCGTCGGTCGCGACGACGCTCGGCTCGCCGGCGGGCAGCCGGCGCACGCCCTCGCCGGGACGCGACACGTGCACGCCGTTCGTCGAGTCGAGGTCGGTGACGACGACGTGGTCGCCCTCGAGCCGCACCTCCGCGTGCGTCCGCGAGATGTCCTGGTTCGGGCTGGGCACGGTCACCAGGCGCGGCAG
The DNA here is from genome assembly GCA_031178625.1 of Cellulomonas sp. GTDB lineage: Bacteria > Actinomycetota > Actinomycetes > Actinomycetales > Cellulomonadaceae > Cellulomonas. The sequence goes on along the minus strand of JAPSIR010000060.1, from coordinate 11,468 downwards.
CTCCTTGGCGGTCACCCGAGAGACCTGCGGCGCCCGGCCCAGCAGCACGGCGCGGTCCAGCTCGACGACGACCCCCGTGGACAGCACCAGGCGCGCCGGGAGGGGGGTCGGCTCGGGCGTCGGGAACGGGCCGGGCACCGCGTCGTGCGTCCACGCCGGCAGCCGGTCACGCAGCCGCGCGAGGTCGCTCGAGAGGATCGTCATGCCGTCGTGGTCGTCGTCGGACGGGTCCAGCGGCTCCTGCGTCGCGACGGGCGACGGCGGCGGCGCGGCCCACGGGTCGCTCGACGCCGGTGCGGCGTGCAGGGCCGCGGGCGACTCCGCCGGGGCGGGCGGCGCGGGCGGCACGTCGGGCGTCGCGGCGGGCGCCGACCGCCACCAGCCGTCCTCGAGGACCGTGTCGTGCACGTCCGGCTCGTCCGCGGTCGCGTGCGACGCGACGGGCAGGCCGAGGGCGTCCGTGCCGTCGCCGGCCGGCAGCGGGTCGAGCGCCGAGGCGGTCGGCGCGACCGCCGCCGGGGCGACGGGTGCCGCGGGCGGCGGCGGCAGGTCGGGGACCGTCGGGCGGTCCGGGGGCGTCGGGAGGTCGGGCGCGGGCGGCAGGTCGGCTACCGGGAGGGACGGCAGCGCGGCCTCCTCCGGCGACGGACCGGGCGACGGCTCGTGCGACGGGGCGGGCCCCGGCCCGGCCGCGGGCTGCGGCTCGGCGGCGGGCTCGGCGTCGCCGGCGGGCACGGGCTCCGGCTCGGCGGGTGCGGCCTCGGCCGGCGTCGGGTGCTTGACGGCGGTGGGCTCGCCGGCCGGGGCAGGCCGGACGGCCTCCGCCTCCGGCGCGTCGGCGGGGTGCGTGGCGGCGGCGTACGAACCGGCGGCGGCGTCGGCCGCCCGGTGACCCTCCTCGGCGTCGTCCTCGGTGCCCGCGCCGCGCCCGCGGCGCACGGCCACGGCACGCACGACGCCGCCCAGCAGCGGCCACCAGGGCGTGCCCGTGGTCCCGCCGTCGCCCGCGCGCAGCTCGAGCGACTCGACGCCCTCGGCGCGGTGCTCGGTCCACACGGCGTCCTCGCGGGCGGCGAGGACCTGCTCGCCGGCGGCGGTCCGGACGCGCAGCTCGACAGGACCGCGGAGCACGGCGCGGACGGCGCCGGGGCGCTGCGTCGTGACGATCGCGAACTGCGGGAGCTCCGCGAAGCCCGCCGCCGCGACGACGCCGAGCGCGGACAGCACGTCGCCGCCCTCGCCCGCGACCTCCCACAGCCCGGCCGCGACGTCGGGGCGGGCGCCGGGGGCGACGAGGGCGAGGAGGCCGTCGGCCGCGACGGCGGTCCACTCCCCCGCGGCGTACTCGTGCGCGGGCGTGGCGTCGTTCATGACCGGTCCTCCTGGGCGTGCGGGGTGCGGTGGTGCGCGACGGCGTCGTCGGGCGTCGCGTCGGGAAGGCGGGGGGCGCGCGGCAGGGTCGCGCCGTCGAGCATCTCGTCCCAGCCCGCCGGGTCGACGCCGAGGGCGGGACGCGGGGCGGTGACCTGGAGGTCGTCGGCGCTGGTGACCGTGGCGGCGACGTCGACGACGACCGCGCTGACGTTGTCGCGGCCGCCGTGGGCGAGCGCCTCCCGGACGAGCCGCGCCGCGGCGTCCTGCGGCTGGGCGACCTCGCCCAGGACCGTGGCGATCGCGGCGTCGTCGAGCTCGCGGGTGAGGCCGTCGGTGCAGATGAGCAGGCGGTCGCGCGGACCCGCCGGCAGCAGCCAGAAGTCCGGCTCCGGCGGCTCCCCGGTGCCCAGCGCGCGCGTCAGCACGTGCCGCTCGGGGTGCTGCTGCGCCTGCGCCGGGCCGATCTCGCCCGACTCGAGGAGCTCCTGCACGACCGAGTGGTCGACGCTCACCTGCGCGAGCCGGTCGTCCGCCCAGCGGTACACGCGCGAGTCGCCGACGTTGAACACCAGCCAGTACGACCCGCCGTCGTGCTGCGCGACCGCCGCGCCGGCGACGGTCGTGCCACCCTGGCGCCCGCCCGTGAACTCGTCCCGGATGCGCGCGGACGTGCGCACGAAGCACGCGTGCACGTCGTCCGCCGCGGCGCTCGACCGCCCGGCGAGCTGCGCGAACTCCTCGACCGCGATGCGGCTCGCGAGGTCGCCCGCGTCGTGCCCGCCCATGCCGTCCGCCACGAGGAAGACCGGGGGGTACGCCAGCAGCGCGTCCTCGTTCACCTCACGGACGCGGCCGCGGTCCGTCGCCGATCCCCACGACGTACGCACAGCACCACCCTTCCCCGCATGTCGTCCTCATCGGCGCACATCGTGCCGCACCTGAGGGGTCCCGCCGTGCCATGACCACGCCGACGTCAGATGCCGAGCTGGAACACGCCCCAGTACGCGAGCACGACGAGCAGCACCCCGCAGCCTGCGACGACCGTCCAGAGGGCGACGCCCCGCACCACGCCGGGCGCCACGGGCACGTCCGCCTCGCGCGCCGACGTCGAGCGGCGCGCCAGGGCGACGGCGGCGACGACGGCGGCCACGCCCAGCAGGCGCACCACGAGCCACCCGCCCTGCACGACCCACGCGTTGCGCTCGTAGTCGAGGGCGAGGCGCGCGACGGAGAGCAGGTACCAGACCATCGCCACGACGGTGAGGGCGGTGGTGACCGCGAGCACCCCGAGCCGCAGCGCGACGCCCGGCGCGAACCGGTGCCGGGCCTCGGCGGCGAGCGGCGCGCCGACGTCCGTGCGCGCGGCCGGCTCCCCGCCGTCCTCAGGCGTGGGGCGCCCGTGGCGTACGAGCGCCGCGACGCCGTGCGCACCGCGGGACGCCACGACGGTCAGCCCGGCGAGCGCCAGGGCCGCGAGCGCGACGACGACCAGCGCGATCATCACCGTGCCGTCGCGCAGCCACCCGGGCTCGGGCACGGGCGCCGCGACGTACGGCTGCGTGGGCTGCGCACCCGCCGTGCGCGGCGCGGCCTCCGCCGTGGCCGGGAGGCCCAGCACCCAGCCGGCGAGGTCCTCGAGGAAGGCGGGCACGACCTCGCCGTGCACGCGGATGCCGTGGTTCGCACCGTCGTAGTAGCGCACCGTCACGGCGGCGTTGCCCGCGGCCGCGACGTCCGACCGGATCTCCAGCGCGCCCTGCACGATCGGCATCGACGCGTCGCCCGTGCCGTACACGACCAGGACCGGCTGGTGCATGCGCTGCTGGTACGGGCGGACGTCGAAGTCGACGTACTCGAACCCGCCACCGGGCATCGACATGCCGACGGCGCGCGGGATGGCGCGGAACACGCCGTGCGGCACCTGCGTGTTGCGCAGGTACGCGTCCGTGGCGAACGCGGCCTGCTGCCGCGGCGGCACGACCGGCGCGGAGACGAGCGTGACGAACGCGAGCCGCGGGTCGTCGGCGGCCATGACGGGGGCGATCCAGCCGCCCTCGCTCTCGGCGTAGACGCCGACCCGGTCGGGATCGACCTCCGGCCGGTCCCGCAGGACCTCGACCGAGCGGGCGTAGTCGGCCGCCATCGCGACGTAGTCGCGGTGCCGCGTCGTGTAGGTGTCGAGGCGCTTGTCGGGCACGAGCGCCGCGACGCCCGACGCGGCGAGCGCGTGCGCCTGGGCGACGAACGCCTGCGTGAACCGTCCGGTGCCGGCCCCGTGGACGAACACGACGCCTGGCACGGGGTCCTCGATCCCCACCGGCAGGCTGAGCCGCGCCTGCACGGTGGCGCCGTCGAGCGCCACCTGGACGACCTCGGTACGGACCTCGTGGCGCGCGAGCGCCGGCGCGCCGCCGATCGCCGTCGACGTCGACTCGACGCGGACCGTCTCCGTCATCGGCGCGGGCGCCCACCCCGGCCCCAGCGCGGCGCCGACGACCGCGAGCAGCACGCTGCCCAGCGCGACGCTCGCCACCAGCCGGTACGCCGACGACAGCCGGCTCGTGCTCGTCGTCGCCCGGCGCACGGCGTGCCTCAGCCGGTGCCAGGCGCCCGAGGCGCTCAGCAGCACGTCAGAAGCCCAGCCGACCGAGCTGCTTCGGGTCCCGCTGCCAGTCCTTCGCGACCTTCACGTGCAGGTCGAGGAACACGCGCGCGCCCAGCAGCGCCTCGATCTGCGTCCGGGCACGCGTGCCCACGTCGCGCAGGCGGGCGCCGGCGCGGCCGATGACGATCGCCTTCTGGCTGTCGCGCTCGACGAACAGGTGCACCCGGACGTCGAGCATCGGCGTCCCGTCCGCGGTCGGGCGCTCGCGCGGGACGATCTCGTCGACGACCACCGCCAGGGAGTGCGGCAGCTCGTCGCGCACGCCCTCGAGCGCCGCCTCCCGCACGAGCTCGGCGACCATGACCTGCTCCGGCTCGTCCGTGAGCTCGCCCTCCGGGTACAGCGCGGGGCCCTCCGGCAGGTGCGAGACCAGCACGTCGGTGAGGACGTCGACCTGGTACCCGCCCTGCGCCGAGACGGGGACGATGTCCGCCCACGTGCCGAGCTGGTCGACCGCGATCAGGTGCTCCGCGAGGCGGCCGCGCGGCACGAGGTCCGTCTTGGTGACGATCGCGACGACCGGCGTACCCGGCCGGCCCTCCGGCGACAGGTGCGCGAGCTGCTCGGCGATGTAGCGGTCGCCGGGGCCGATCTTCTGGTCGGCGGGCAGGCAGAAGCCGACGACGTCGACCTCGGTGAGGGTGTCGCGGACGAGGTCGTTGAGCCGCTCGCCCAGCAGCGTGCGCGGTCGGTGCAGACCCGGGGTGTCGACGAGCACGAGCTGGGCGTCCTCGCGGTGGACGATGCCGCGCACGACGTGCCGCGTGGTCTGCGGGCGGCCGGACGTGATGGCCACCTTCTGCCCCACGAGCGCGTTCGTCAGCGTGGACTTGCCGGCGTTGGGGCGCCCGACCAGGCAGGCGAAGCCGGACCGGTGGCTCATCGGGCCCCCTCCGGCTGCCGCTGGTCACGGTCCACGGCGGTGCCGCGGGCGGGTGTCTGGGTGGCGTCCGTGTCGTCCTCCGGCTCGTGTGCGCGCCGCACGACGACCGTCGCGAGGCGCTTGCGTCGTCCCTCGACGCGGTCGGCCTGCAGGTGCAGCCCGTGGATCTCGGCCTCCGAGCCCGGCAGCGGCACCTTGCCGAGCGCCTTGGCCAGCAGGCCCGCGGCCGTGTCGACGTCCTCGTCCTCGACGTCGACGCCGAACAGCTCGCCGAGCTCGTCGCGCGCCATGCGCGCGGGTACGCGGTACGTCCCGTCGCCCAGGTCCTCGACGCCGGGAGCGCTGGGGTCGTGCTCGTCGGTGAGCTCGCCGACGATCTCCTCGAGCGCGTCCTCGATGGTGACCAGACCGGCGATGCCGCCGTACTCGTCGACCACCAGCGCGATGTGGCTGGACCCGTCGCGGAGCTCGCGCAGGAGGTCGTCGACGGGCTTCGACTCGGGCACGAACACCGCCGGCCGCGCCAGCGACGACGCCGGCGCGTCGAGCGGGTCCTCCCCGTCGTGGGCGCCGTGCGGGCGGATGCGGCGCACGACGTCCTTGAGGTACAGCACGCCGACGAGGTCGTCGACCGACTCCCCCACGACCGGCACGCGGGAGAACCCGGACCGCAGCAGCAGCGCCAGCGCCTTGTGCAGCGGGGTGTCCGCGTGCGTCGTGATCATGTCGGTGCGCGGCACCATGACCTCGCGCGTCAGCGTGTCGCCGAGCTCGAGCACCGAGCGGAACATCTCCCGCTCGGCGTCCTCGATCGCCTCCGACTCGCTGACCCGCTCGACCATGTCGCGCAGCTCCGCGTCGTCGGCCTCGTCCGTCGACCGGGCCGGCACCGCACGCCGGCCGACGCCCCCGGCGAGGGCCGTCGTGACGAGCAGGAGGCGGGACAGGGCCGCGAGCACGCCCACGGGGTGACGACGCGCCGTGCTGCGCGGGCTCACGCGGACCAGCAGGAAGGCCACGACGGCGCACGCGGCGACGGCCAGCAGCGCGGTCGCCCACCACGACAGGCTGCCCGCGCTGATCGCCAGAGTGATGGACACGGTGGCGGTCATCTCGGCGAGCAGGCGCACGAACGACGCCGCCTGCGCGACGCGGGCGGGGTCCTCGACGAGGCGGCGCACGCGCGCGGCGGCGCCGTGCTGCTCGGCCTCGAGGTCGGCGACGCGGGCGCGCGTGACGCGCAGGACCGCGACCTCGCCGGCCGAGAGCGCGGCGGCGAGCACGATCCCCGCGACCGCGACCGCGACGAGGAGGACGACGGGCACGTCGGTCATCGGCCCGCCAGGAACGTCAGCAGCAACCTGCGCTGCAGGGCGAACATCTCCTTCTCCTCCTCCGGCTCCGCGTGGTCGTAGCCGAGCAGGTGCAGGATCCCGTGCGTGGTGAGCAGGAGCATCTCCTCCACGGCCGAGTGGCCCGCCGCGCGCGCCTGCGTGGCGGCGACCTCCGGGCACAGCACGACGTCGCCGAGCACGCCGGGGCCCGTGGGCTCGCCCTCGCGGCCCGGGCGCAGCTCGTCCATGGGGAACGAGAGCACGTCGGTCGGGCCCGGCTCGTCCATCCACCGCACGTGCAGGTCGCTCATCGTCGCCGTGTCGACGAACCGCACGAAGAGGTCGGCCTGCGGGTGCACGTGCATGGCGTCGAGCACGTAGCGCCCGAGCGCGGCGAACTCCGCCTCGTCGACCTCGTGACCGGACTCGTTGCTGACCTCGATGCTCATGCGTGGTCCCACCGCGCGTAGGCGTCGATGATCTGCCCCACGAGGCGGTGCCGGACGACGTCCGACGACGAGAGCCGGCAGAACGCGACGTCGTCGACCTCGCCGAGGATGCTCTCCACCACGCGCAGCCCGGACGTCGTGCCGGACGGCAGGTCGGTCTGCGTGACGTCGCCGGTGACGACGACCTTGGAGCCGAAGCCCAGGCGGGTGAGGAACATCTTCATCTGCTCGGTCGAGGTGTTCTGCGCCTCGTCGAGGATGATGAAGGCGTCGTTGAGGGTGCGCCCGCGCATGTACGCCAGCGGTGCGACCTCGATCGTCCCGGCCTCCATGAGTCGCGGGATCGACTCGGGGTCGACCATGTCGTGCAGCGCGTCGTACAGCGGCCGCAGGTACGGGTCGATCTTCTCCGCGAGGGTCCCCGGCAGGAACCCGAGGCGCTCGCCCGCCTCGACGGCCGGCCGCGTGAGGACGATGCGGTTGACGCGTCGCGCCTGCAGGGCCTGCACGGCCTTCGCCATCGCGAGGTAGGTCTTGCCGGTGCCGGCCGGGCCGATGCCGAACGTGACGGTGTTCCGCTCGATCGCGTCGACGTACTCCTTCTGCCCCGCGGTCTTGGGCCGGATCGTGCGCCCGCGCGTGGACAGGATGTTGAACGTCAGGACGTCGGCGGGGCGGGCCTCGGAGCCGGCGGTGAGCATCGCCACCGAGCGCGTGACGACCTCCGGGCTCAGCGGCGTGCCGGCGGCCGCCATCTCGACGAGCTCGTCGACGAGGCGGGTGACGAGACCCACGTCGCCGGCGGGGCCGGCGAGCGTGATCTCGTTGCCGCGGACGTGCACGTCCACGGTGCGGAAGCCGTCCTCGACGGCGCGCAGGACCTCGTCGCGCAGACCGAGGAGCTCCACCATCGACACCTCGGCGGGGACGGTGATGCGGTGCTCGACGCGCGCGTGGTGCGGCTCGGGGACGCGGGGTGCGGGGCTGGAGTCGGCCATGTGCTCGGCGGGCGCCGTGCGCTCCTTCGCTCGTGCGGCGTGCCGGGCGCGGCTGCGTCCGGCCGGCCACGCGGCGACACCGTGGGCCTGACGACCATCCTACCGAGGCTGCCGCGCGCACCGGCCTCCAGGACGAGGATCCGGCGTCGGTCGGTCGGCGCACCGGGCGGGCCGGCCCCGACCGGTCAGCCGCAGCAGGTCAGCCCCAGCGGCCGAGGCGCTGCGCGAGCAGGGCGAGGGCGACGGGCCCGGCCGTGGACGTGCGCAGCACGTGCGGCCCCAGCCGCGCCGTCACCGCGCCGGCCTCGAGCAGGCCGTCGAGCTCGCGCGCGCCGATACCACCCTCCGGGCCGACGACGACGAGGACGTCGCCGGCGGCGGGCAGCGCCACGTCGGCGAGCGGCGTCGTCGCCTCCTCGTGGAGCACGAGCGCAGCACCCCCGGCGTCCCGCGTGCCCTGCACGAGCGCGCGCAGGCCTGCGCCGTCGACGGCCTGCGCGACCTCGGGCGCACGCGCCCGGCGGGACTGCTTGGTCGCGGCGCGGACCGTGCCGACCCAGCGGGCCCGGCTCTTGGCCGCGCGGTCCCCCCGCCACACGACGATCGACCGCTCCGCCTGCCACGGCACCACCGAGTCGGCGCCGACCTCGGTGGCCGCCTCGACCGCCATCTCGTCCCGGTCGCCCTTGGCGAGCGCCTGCACGAGCACGAGCCGCGGCGACGGCTCGTCCTCCACGACGACGTCCTCGACCGCGAGGCGCACCCCCTCGGGGCCGACCGCGCGGACCGTCCCGACGAGCCGCACGCCGGCGCCGTCCACGACGTCGACCCGCTCGCCGGGCGCCCGGCGCTGCACGACGCCCGCGTGCCGGCCCTCCGTGCCGTCGAGGAGGAACTCCCCGCCGGCCGCGACGTCCGCGAGCGCGCCGGGCTCGACGAGGAAGACCGGTGCGCTCACCGGCCCGCGAGCTTGTCGCGCAGCTTGGCGAACACGCCGGGGTTGGCCGCCGACAGGCGTGCGTCGGGACGCTCCTCCCCGCGCAGGGCCGCGAGCCGCCGCAGCAGCTCGGCCTGCTCGTCGTCGAGCGCCGTCGGCACGTGCACGTCGACGTGGACGTGCAGGTCGCCGCGACCGCCGACGTGCAGGTGCCCGACGCCGAGCCCCTTGAGCGTGACGACCTGCCCGGGCTGCGTGCCCGGGCGCAGGTCGACCTCCCGGGGCCCGTCGAGGGTCTCCATGCTCAGCACCGTGCCCAGCGCCGCCGCCGTCATGGGGACCTCGAGCGTCGCGTGCAGGTCGTCGCCCTTGCGCACGAACGTCTCGTGCCGGCGCTCCCGGATCTCGAGGTACACGTCGCCGGCCGGTCCGCCGGCGGGGCCGACCTCGCCCTGGCCCGTGAGCTTGATGCGCGTGCCGGTGTCGACGCCCGCGGGCACGTCCACCGACAGGGTGCGGCGGGAGCGCACGCGGCCCTCGCCGGCGCACTCGGTGCACGGCTCCGGGATGACGGTGCCGAAGCCGTGGCACGCGGCGCACGGCTGCGTCGTCATGACCTGGCCGAGGAACGACCGGGCGACACGCTGCACGGACCCGCGGCCCCCGCAGACCTCGCAGGTGCGCGGCGACGTGCCGGGCCGGCAGCACGTGCCGCCGCACGTCGGGCACAGCACCGCCGTGTCGACCTGCACCTCGCGGTGGGCGCCGAACGTCGTCTCCGCCAGGTCCACGTCGAGCCGCACGAGCGCGTCCTGACCGCGCCGAGCGCGCGGCATCGGGCCCCGGGGCGCCCCCGGGCCGGCCGCACCGAAGAACGTCTCGAAGATGTCCTGGAAGCCGAAGCCGCCCCCCATGCCGCCGCCGGGCGACGCCGGGTCGGCACCCATGTCGTACGCGCGCCGCTTCTCGGGGTTGCCGAGCACGTCGTACGCGCGCGAGACGTCCTTGAACCGCTCCTCGGCGGCCGGGTCGGAGCCGGCGACGTCGGGGTGCAGCTCGCGGGCGAGCTTGCGGTACGCCTTCTTGACCTGCTCCGGGGTGGCGTCGCGCGCGACGCCGAGGATCTCGTAGTAGTCCGTCACGTGAGGTGCTCTTCGCTTCCTGCTCGTCGGGGGCCCGTCCGGATGGGGTCGGCCCTGCCGGTCAGCCGGCGAGGATGCGCGTGAGGTAGCGGGCCACGGCCCGCACCGCCGACATCGTCCCGGGGTAGTCCATGCGCAGCGGCCCGACGGAGCCGAGCACGGCGACGCCGCCCTCCGCGCCGTAGCCGCTCGTCACGATGCTCGTCTCCGCGAGCCCTTCGTGCTGCGTCTCGCGGCCGATCCGCACCGCCACGCCGGCGGAGTCCTCCGCCATCTCCGACAGCAGGCGCAGCAGCACGACCTGCTCCTCGAGCGCCTCGAGGACGGGCCCGATGGTGTGCGGGAAGTCCGCGCCGGCGCTGCGGGCGAGGTGCGAGGCGCCGGCGACGACGACGCGCTCCTCGCGCTCCTGCGCGAGGGTCTCGCCGACCACCGCCACGACCGCGCGCGCCAGCGCCGAGCCGTCCGCCGCGAACTCGTCCGCGAGCGCGTCCAGCGCGACGTCGAGGTCCGGCAGGCGCAGGCCCGCGGCGGCGACGTTGAGCCGGACGCGCAGCTGCGCGACCACCGCCTCGTCGACGTCCTCCCGCAGCTCGAGCGTGCGCTGCTCGACCCGGCCGGTGGTGGTGATGATGACCACGAGCAGGTGCCGGGCGCCGACGGGCACCAGCTCGACGTGCCGCAGCGCCGAGCGCCGCAGCGACGGGTACTGCACGACCGCGACCTGCTGCGTGAGCTGCGCCAGCAGCCGCACCGCGCGGTCGATGACGTCGTCGAGGTCGACCGCCTGCTCGAGGAGCGTGCCGATCGCCCGCTTCTCGGCCGCGGAGAGCGGCTTGACGCCCGAGAGCCGGTCCACGAACACCCGGTAGCCGAGGTCGGTGGGGACGCGCCCCGCGGAGGTGTGCGGCTGCACGATGAGCCCGGCGTCCTCGAGCGCGGCCATGTCGTTGCGGATGGTCGCGGGCGACACCCCGATCGCGTGGCGCTCCGTGAGCGCGCGCGAGCCCACGGGCTCGCGCGTGGCGACGTAGTCCTCGACGATCGCGCGCAGGACGTCCAGCCGACGGTCCTCGCTCATGGGCCCTCCTCCCGTGCGTCGCGGGTACGCGCCCGTCCACCCCCGGCAGGAGGCACGGTCCCGGCCGGGTAGCACTCGGCGAGCGCGAGTGCCAATTCTACGCCGAGCCGCGCGGCGCCGGCACGGCACGCCGCGGCGGACGGCTACGGTGCCCCGCGTGAGCCACGACCGCTACGGCCCCGACGTCCTGTCCGCCGGTCCGACCCGGCACCACCGTCCTCCGCGCACGTCGCGCGACCAGCCCGCCGAGACGGGCCTCGTCGTCGAGGACGTCGAGACAGGGTGGGTGGGCGCGGTGGTGCGCGTGGAGAAGTCCGGCGGGCAGCACGTGGTCGTGCTGGAGGACCGCCGCGGCCGCACGCGCACCTTCACCCTCGGCCCCGGGTTCTGGGTGGACGGCGAGCCCGTCGTGCTCGTCCCGCCCGTGACCCGTACGGCGCCCGCGCGGCCGACCCGCACGGCGTCCGGCTCCGTCGCGGTGCACGACGCCCGGGCGCGCGTCGCCCGCGGCAGCCGCATCTGGGTGGAGGGCAAGCACGACGCCGAGCTCGTCGAGAAGGTGTGGGGCGACGACCTGCGGGTCGAGGGCGTCGTCGTCGAGCTGC
>JAPSIR010000241.1 GCA_031178625.1 Cellulomonas sp. | reverse complement strand
GGCCTCGTCGACGAGCTGTGCCTGACCACCACGCCCGTGCTGGCGGGACCGGGGGCGCCGGGGCTCCTGCACGGCACGCACCGCCCCGACCCGCCGGCGGGTGCGCGCCTGCGCCACCTGCTGCACGCCGACGGCACCCTGCTGGCACGGTGGGACCTCGCCGCGGCCAGGTCCGGCGGCGGCACGCCGGGCCGGGTCGGCGGCGGCGACGACGCGACCGGCGACGCGGCGGGCGCACCCGTAGGCTCGGGCGCGTGACCGACACCATCCTGGTCCTCACCGAGGACACGCTCGCCGACGCCGACGTCCGCCACATCCTCGAGCTGCACGCCGACGAGGAGCTCACCTACCGCGTGCTCGTGCCCGCCGACACCGACCGGCCGCTCGTGCCGTGGATCGTCGACGCGCTGAGCCTCGGCGAGCTGCGTGAGGCGTGGGACCGCGCGCTGGGCCGCGAGCCGAGCCGGACGCAGGCGCGCGCGACCGCGGAGGAGCAGATCGCGGGCAGCGTCGCGGCGTTCGTGGCGGCCGGCCGCGAGGCGAGCGGCCAGGTCACCGACGACGACCCGCTGCCCGCCCTGCGCACGGCCGTCGCCGCGGGCGACGTGCGCGAGGTCGTCGTGGTGACGTACCCGCACCTCGTCGAGGACACGTTCCACACCGACTGGGCGTCGCGCGCACGCGAGGAGCTGCACGTGCCCGTCCTGCACCTGTACAGCGGCACGAGCGAGCTGGGCTGACCGGCGGCGCCGCACCCTGCTGCGCGGCACCCCGGGCGTCAGCCGGCGGTGCCGCGCAGCCGCCGGCCGGACCGCACCACGGTGCGGCGGGCCAGCACGTCGAGGGAGTCGACGAACAGCGGCTCCGCGAGCAGGCCGTGCTCGAGCGCGACGACGGACAGCTCGGTGCAGCCGAGCACGACGACGTCCGCACCCCGCGCGGCGAGCCGTTCCGCGACGCCCCGCAGCGCGGGCACGTCGGCCGGCCGGCCGGCCTTCACCTGGTCGTAGATGATCGCCATGACGACCCGCTGGTCGTCGGCGTCCGGCTCGAGCACCGTCAGCCCGCGCTCCTGCCCGGCGCGCTGGTACACGCCGGACGCGAGCGTGCCGCTCGTGGCCAGCAGCCCGACCGTGCGCGCGCCCGGCCGGGCGGCGACCTCGTCGACGGTCTCGTGCACGATGCTGAGCACCGGCACGGTCACGGCCGCCGCCATCTCGTCCGTGAAGTGGTGCGCCGTGTTGCACGGGACGACGACGAAGTCGACGCCCAGCGCCTCGAGCCGCCGCGCGTCGGCGGCCATCACGGGGCCCGGGTCGTCGGTCGCGTCCCCGAGGATGTACGCCGTCCGGTCCGGGATCGACGCGTGCTGCAGCACGACCATGTCGACGTGGTCCTGGTCACGCGCCGCGTCGGTGTGCCGGACGACGAGGTCGAGGAAGCTGACGGTGGCCGCCGGGCCCACGCCGCCGATGACCCCGACCTCGCCGCTCACGCGCCCGTCCCGCGGGCCGGCCACGGGTGGTACCGGCGGTACTTGCGCACCTGGTTCGCCTGTGCGGCCGCCAGGTAGGCCAGGCGACGCGGGTGGTTCTCCGCCGCGTACCAGAGCGGGTTCGTCACCTGGCCGGAGCGCTGCAGCCCGCGCACCTGGGCCCGCACGGCGGGATCGGTGACGTAGCGCAGCAGCAGGCCCATCGGCAGCACCGTGTACAGGTGCGGCGCGGTGAGGTGGTCCGCCGACCCCTCCGGGAGCGGGTCGAGACCCTGCAGGTGCTCGCGCACGTACAGCTCGGCCGTGTTCCGCCCGCCGGCGGTGATGTAGAAGTTCGACCGCCCGAGCCGGGGGTTGAGCTCGAAGAACACCGTGCGCCCGTCGCGCGGGTCGTACTTGAGGTCGAAGTTCGCGTACCCGCGCCAGCCGAGGTGCTCCAGCAGGCGGCGTGCCTGGTCGGCGATCTCGGCGTCGTGGCCCGTCACGATGCCGGCGGGGTTCCCGAGCGCGCCGGGCGTGTGCTCCTCGAGCAGGACGTGCCCGAACGCGGAGAACCGCACCGTCCCCCCCGCGTCGACGTAGCACGTGAGGATCCGCATGCCCGAGTCGTCGCCGGGGATGAGGTCCTGCACGACGAAGCGGCCCTGGTAGCCGGAGACGCGCACGCGCTCGAGCAGGTCCGCCAGCTCGGCGGCTGAGTCGACGGTGAAGACCTTCTTCTTCCCCGGGAACTCCACCAGGTGGTACGCCGCGGTGTCGGCCGCCTTCGCGATGACCGGGAACCGCAGCGCCGACGTGTCGGGCGTGCCCCCGACCTGCACGTCGTGCACGACGGTCGCGGGGTGGTCGATGCCGAGCTCGGCGCACAGCTCGCCGAACAGCACCTTGTCCGTGACCCGGTCGAGCGTCGCGACGTCCACGTACGGGATCGTGTAGAGGTCCTCGAGCTCGGCCCGGTTCTCCACGATCGTGCGGACGAGCCAGTCGGCGCTGCCGAGCAGGATGCGCCGACGGTCGGGGTGCTGGGCGGCGATCGCGCGCAGCCGCGCGACGACGGTGGGGCCGTCGTCGATACCCGGCTCCACCACCGCGTCGAGGATGTGCGAGTGCCGCGTGAGGCCCGTGGACACGGACGGCACGACGACCGACCGGACGCCGTACGCCTCGTGGAACGTGCGCGCGAGGCTGTACGCACCGATGTCGCCGCCGAGGACCACGGGCAGCAGGTCCGGCAGCGGTACCTGCGCACCCGTGGGACGACGGCCGCTCACTCGGCGGTCTCGGACCGGTCGCCCGACCACTCGGTGTGGAAGACACCCTCGCGGTCCACCCGGCGGTACGTGTGCGCGCCGAAGAAGTCGCGCTGCGCCTGGATGAGGTTCGCCGGCAGGCGCTCGGCGCGCACGCCGTCGTAGTACGCGAGCGACGACGAGAAGGCGGGCGTCGGCACACCGTGCGTCGCCGCCGCGGCGACCACGCGGCGCCACGCCGCGACGCCGTTGGCGACGGCCTCGGTGAAGTACGGGTCGGCCAGCAGCAGCGGCAGGTCCGCGTCGCGCTCGTACGCCTGCGTGATCCGGTCGAGGAACTTCGCCCGGATGATGCAGCCGCCGCGCCAGATGCGCGCCATCGCACCGCGGTCGATGTCCCAGCCGAACTCGCGGGAGGCCGCCGCGATCTGGTCGAAGCCCTGCGAGTACGCGACGACCTTCGACGCGTACAGCGCGAGGCGGACGTCCTCGATGAAGCGGCCCGGTTCCGGCACGTTCCACTCGACGGTGGCGGCCGGCAGGACGCCGCGGGCGGCCGCGCGCTGCGGCGCCGAGCCCGACAGGGCTCGTGCGAAGGTCGCCTCCGCGATGCCGGTGATCGGCACGCCGAGGTCGAGCGCGTTCTGCACCGTCCAGCGGCCGGTGCCCTTCTGCTCGGCGGCGTCGGCGACGACGTCGACGAAGGCCTGACCCGTCGCGGCGTCCACGTGCTGCAGGACGTCCGCCGTGATCTCGATGAGGAACGACTCGAGGTCGCCCGTGTTCCAGGCGGCGAAGACCTCGCCGATCTCCTTCGCCGACGCCCCGAGCCCGCTGCGCAGGAGGTCGTACGCCTCGGCGATGAGCTGCATGTCGGCGTACTCGATGCCGTTGTGCACCATCTTGACGAAGTGGCCGGCGCCGCCCGGGCCGACGTAGGTGCAGCACGGCACGCCGTCGACCTTGGCCGAGATCGCCTCGAGGATCGGCCCGAGCGACTCGTAGGACTCTCGCGTGCCGCCGGGCATGATCGACGGGCCGTTGAGCGCGCCCTCCTCGCCGCCGGAGACGCCGGTGCCCACGAAGTGCAGGCCGAGCGCGCGCAGCGCCGCCTCGCGCCGCACCGTGTCGGGGAAGTGCGCGTTGCCCGCGTCGACGACGATGTCGCCCGGCTCGAGCAGCGGGACGAGCTCGTCGATGACCGCGTCCGTCGCCGGGCCGGCCTTGACCATGATGACGACCTTGCGCGGGCGCTCGAGCGCGGCCACGAAGTCGGCCATGGACTCGGTCGCCACGAACGTGCCGTCGGCGGCGTGCTCCGCCACCAGCGACTGCGTGCGGGCGAAGGTGCGGTTGTGCACGGCCACGGTGTAGCCGTGGCGAGCGAAGTTCCGCGCGAGGTTGCGGCCCATCACCGCCAGTCCGGTCACACCGATCTGCGCGGTGC
>JAPSIR010000240.1 GCA_031178625.1 Cellulomonas sp. | reverse complement strand
TCGGCACGGTCGTGCTCGCCTCGAGCGAGACCGTGCTCGGGCTGCCGTTCGAGACGCCCCCGCCGTACGTCCCCGTCGACGAGGAGTACCCGGGACGCCCGGAGACGGCGTACTCGCTGAGCAAGCTGCTGGGCGAGACCATGGCCGACCAGATGACGCGCTGGGACCCCGCGCTGCGGGTCGTGTCGCTGCGGTTCTCCAACGTCATGGACCCTGAGGACTACGCGCAGTTCCCGTCCTTCGACGCCGACGCGACCCAGCGGCGGTGGAACCTGTGGGGCTACATCGACGCGCGCGACGGCGCGACGGCCGTGCTCCGCGCGCTCGAGGTCACCACCCCGGGCCACCACGTGTACGTCATCGCGTCGCCCGACACCGTCATGTCGCGGCCCAACGCGGAGCTGCTCGCCGAGCAGTTCCCCGACGTGCCCGTGCGCGGGGACGTCGGCGAGCACGACACACTCCTGTCCATCGCGAAGGCGCGGCGTGAGCTGGGCTGGGAGCCGCGGCACAGCTGGCGCGACGAGGCCTGACCCGCGAGCAGCGGCGTCGAGGGCTGGCGTCCGCGGCGCCGGAGGCGTAGAGAGGGGAGCACCACCCCGCCTCGAGGTCAGGACGCTGCGATGGAGCAGAGCACCCGACGTCCCCCGCTGCGCCGCACCGTCGTCGCCGCGCTCACCCTCGGCCTGCTGGCAGGCGGCCCGCCCGCCGCCGCCGCGCCCGACCGGCACGGCGGCCCGCGCCCCGGGCCGGGCGCGACGACGTACACGAACCCCGTGAGCGCCGGCTTCGCCGACACGTACGCCGACCCGGCGGTCGTGCGCGGGCAGGACGGCTGGTGGTACGCGTACGGCACCACGGACCCGCTGCGCGAGGGCGAGGGCACGCGGCACCTGCTGCCGGTGTCGCGCTCGCGGGACCTGGTGGCGTGGGAGTACGTCGGCGACGCCTTCACGGAGGGCACGCTCCCGGCGTGGGCCGACACGCACCCGGACCGCCGGGCCGCGCTGTGGGCGCCCGACGTCCGGTACGTCGACGGCGAGTACCGGCTGTACTACGTCGTCACGCAGACGACGCTCACCACCGGGGCGGACGACAGCGCCATCGGCGTCGCGACGGCACCGACCCCCACGGGACCGTGGACCGACGCGGGGGACCCCGTGGTGGGCCCGCGCCCCGGAGCCGGCGGCCCCGACGACTTCCTGTGGACGTTCGACCCGCACCACGTGGCGACGCCCGACGGCCGGGAGCACCTGTTCTACGGCTCCTACTACGGCGGCATCTGGGTCACCGAGCTCGACGAGACGGGCACCGAGGCCGTCGGTGCGCCCGTGCAGGTGACGATCGACAACAAGTACGAGGGCGCGTACGTCGTCCACCGCGACGGCTTCTGGTACCTGTTCGCGTCGTCGGCGAACTGCTGCGCCGGGCCGACGACGGGGTACGCCGTGCACGTCGGCCGGTCGGCGTCGCTCACCGGGCCGTACGTCGACCGGGAGGGTGTCCCGCTGCTGGAGTCCCGCGCGGGCGGCACGCCGGTGCTCGCACCGAACGGCAACCGGTGGGTCGGCACGGGGCACAACGCCGTCGCGACCGACCTGTCGGGCCAGGACTGGGTCGTCTACCACGCGATCGACCGCGACGACCCGTACCTCGACGGCACGGACGGCATCAACGAGCGCCCCATGCTGATCGACCGCCTCGACTGGGTCGACGGCTGGCCCGTCGTCCGCGCCGGCGCCGGCGCGTCCGACGACGTCCAGGCCGCCCCCACCACGGGCGGGCGCCTCGTCACCGGGTTCGAGCGCGGCGTCCGCGACCCGTGGCGCGGCGACGCGTGGCGCACCGCGACCGGTGACCCGCAGGGCGGCCCGCACGCGCGCGCCCGCCGCCCCGGCGCGCTCGTCACCCGTCAGGCGCTCGCCGGGCCGGTGCGCGTCGAGGCCGACGTGCGCCTGGACGCGGGCGCGGCGGGCGGCGTCGTCGCCAGGGCCGACGTCGGCAGGTCGGGCCGCCGGCACGACGACCTCGCGGCGGCCACCTCGACCGACGCGGACACCGAGCGCGGCCGCGGTGGCCGCGACGCGGCCGTGACCGCTGTGGTCGACCCCGCCGCCGGCGTGCTCCGCCTGCGCAGCGGCCGTACCGAGGTCACGGCGCCGCTGCCCCCCGGCGTGGACTGGGCCACCTGGCACGCGCTCGTCCTCGAGGTCGACGGTCGCACGGCCCGCGCCGAGCTGAGCCACGCCCGCCTCGGCGACCCGCTCGCCGTCGCCACCCTCGACCTGCCGCGGCGCACGCGCGGCGGCGCGGCGGGCGCCGTCGCGCTCACCCCGGGCGTGCACGTCGACGACCTCAGCGCCGTGCCGCTCGCCCCGCCGCCGCCCGCACCGCGGCCGCTGCCCACGCCCGGCACGCTCGTGGACGAGGTCACCTTCGACGACGGCACGGGCACGGGCTGGACCACGGTGCGCGACCCGCAGGTCACCACCGCGGAGGGCGACCTCGTCTGGCCGGTCGAGCAGGCGGACCTCGTCGGCCCCGGCGGCACGGCGGGGCTCCTCCTGCGCGACGTCCCCGCCGGCGACTGGACCGCCGAGACCGTCGTGCGCGTCGACCTCGGTGAGGACGCGGTACGCAACTTCCAGCAGGCCGGCCTGGTCGTGCACGCCGACGACGACCTGTTCGCGCGGCTCTCGCACGTCGCCATCTGGAACACGCGGCAGACCGAGCTCGGGCACGAGCGCGTCTACGCGGGTCGCACGCAGTACGGCGGCACCATCGTCGGCCCGCCCGCCGACCGCACCTGGCTGCGGCTCGTGCACCGCACCGACGCGGCCGGCGAGCACGAGGTGCGGGCCCTGACGAGCACCGACGGCACCACGTGGGTCGCGGGGGGCGTGTGGACGTTCCCCGCGGGCACCGCCCTGCGCGTCGGCCTGGCGGCGCACGGCTGGAACGGCACCGACCCGCGCGCCGTCGCCCGCTTCGAGCACCTGCGCGTCTGGCAGGACTGACGCCGCGGACGCCTCGCCTCGACGACGCCCGGAGCCCTGGGCCGCACGAGGGATCACCTCCTCACGGCGTGCCGTCCGCCCGCGTGTCGCCTACCGTCGGAGGAATGTTGGACGGTGCGTCAGGTCGCTCGCGCGCCCCGTCGACCCCCGGTGCGGCCGAGGGGACGGCCGAACCCGTCGTCCTCGCCCACCGCTACCGGCTGCAGGAGGTCATCGGCCGCGGCGGCTCCGGCACCGTCCACCGGGCTCTCGACGAGCTCCTGGGCCGCGACGTCGCCGTCAAGGTTCTGCCCGCCGTCCCGCGCGGCAGCGACGAGCTGCGCCGGCACGAGGCCGAGATCGCCGTCCTCGCGCGGCTGCGCCACCACGGCCTCGTCCGCCTCTTCGACGCCGAGTCCCTCCCCGTCGGCGAGGACCTCGTCCAGGCCTACCTCGTCATGGAGATCGTCCGCGGGCCCAGCCTGGGCGAGCGCCTGCGCACCGGACCGCTGACCGTGCGCCAGACCGCCGCCGTCGGGCGCGCCGCGGCGGACGCGCTCGCGGTGGTGCACGCGCAGGGGATCGTGCACCGCGACGTCAAGCCGGGCAACGTCCTCCTCGTCGACGACGACTGCCTCGACGAGCCCGACGACGTGCACGAGTGGCGACCCGCCCGCCTCGTCGACTTCGGCATCGCCCGCCTGTCGGCGGCCACGCGGCTCACCGTCACGGGCACGGTCCTCGGCACCGTCGCCTACCTCAGCCCCGAGCAGGCGGTGGGCGGCGAGATCGGCGCCCCCGCCGACGTGTACGCGCTGGGCCTCGTGCTGCTCGAGGCGGTCACGGGCCGGCGTGCCTTCACGGGCACGACCGCGGAGGTCGCGGCCGCACGCCTCACGCGCGACCCCGACGTGCCCGGCGACCTCGACCCGAGGCTGCGGGCCGTGCTCCAGGCGATGACGCAGCGCCGGCCCGAAGACCGTCCGCCGGCCGCCGAGGTCGCGCACGAGCTGCTCGACCTGCTCGACGGCGTGCCGTGGGACGAGAGCACGCAGCCGACGCCCGCCGCGGCCGGCGACGCGCGGCCGGACGTCGCGGTGGACGAGGAGCCCACCGTCGCCGCACCGGTCGTCGTCCCGGTCCCGGCCGCGGAGGGCCCGACGCCGGCCGAGCTGCGCGCCGCCGAGGCGCTCGCG
>JAPSIR010000059.1 GCA_031178625.1 Cellulomonas sp. | reverse complement strand
CCGCGGCGGGCGACTGCGATCACGTCACGCCGGAACTCCGGCGGGTATGCGACAGGCACGATGCTGATCCTTCCAGTGAGGACCACGTCCTCACAGGCCAGGAGTCAACCAAACCCGGGGCAGTCCCTAGCGAACCTTGGTGTTGAAGACGTCGCCGAGCTTCTCGTCAGCCGCCTGCACGCTGCCCTCCTCTCCGCCGGTCCGCCGCCGGACCGTTGGCCGCACTCTAGGGGTGGGCACAGACACGCCCGCCCGGCGGCAGGCGTCGGCCAGCCGCGAAACGGGCGGCGTTGGCACAGGCGCCCAGGGATGTGCGCGACCCCGCGGCACCAAGTCGGGCCGGCGGACCTGCACGGCGACTGCCTTGGCGACAATGAAGACCGGTGTGGTGACGATGTACTGCGCCCTCTCGGCCCCGTCGCTACGGCTGGACGCAACCTGGGCGGCTGTCTCCCTCTCCCGGAAGCGGACCATCAGCTCCTGGGCCTCCTGCAGAGGGATGACCTGATGTCCGTCCAGCAGGAGCCGGTCGTCGACCCGGTACGGGGTGAGCCGCACGCAGGTGATGTCGAGCTGGTACTGATGGCAGCAGTGCAGATGCGGCTCGAACCTACGACTAGGTCGCTTGTTCAAATGCCCTCCGGCGCGCCCCGGGTGTCGCTAGCCTTCGACACACGGGTCACAGCAGCCGCGACCGCGGTTTTGTTCTCGTGCGCGCGTCTCCGCCCGGGACGCATTAGGCAGCGAGGCAACGTGAAGAGGAAGATCCTGGCCATCGCCGCTATCGCTGGCGTTTCGCTCACGCTGGCAGCGACGCCGGCGTCGGCGTACCAGAGCGGGTGGCTCAGCACCAAGGACGCGTACATCGAGGTGGACTGTGGTGCGATCAACCACGGTCACACCTCCACCAAGGCGTACATCTCCTCGGGCTGCGACTGGAACTTCGGCATCCGGGCGCAGTACAACGAGTTCGGCGCCAACTACACGACGGCGTGGGCCTGGGGTAGGAAGTCGTCGGCGGTGTTCCGCGACCGGATCTTCCTGCACCAGATCCAGTACTGACAGGCCCCACGTACCTGGAGGACACGTTCGTGAGCACCACGCGCAGGCGGCCGGCCGGTCCGGCACGTCGACCGGTCGGCCGCCTGGCGGCGCTCGCCGCTACTGCACTGCTCGCGCTGGCGGGCTGCTCGGGCGGTGACGCCGCCCCCGAGCCGGCCACCACCGTCGACCCGCGGCTGCTGGAGTCGGCCCAGGAAGGTGGTGCCAGCGAGGAGCAGCTCGCGGTGCTCCAGAGCGGGCAGGTGACGTTCGAGCAGTACCAGGGCTCGGTGAACAAGGCGATCGCGTGCATGCGTGAGGCGGGAATCGAAGTCATCGGAGACAACGTCACGCAGCCGCGCGGCTTCCCCGAGATCTCGTACTCGTTCGCGAACGACTCGGCCGGCCGCACCTCGGACCAGACGATCGCAATCGCGGACGAGTGCATGGCGACCCACAGCATGTTCGTCGAGCAGGCGTACCAGACGTCGCCGGGCTCGCTCGAGCAGCAGGAGGCCGCGTTCGCCCCGTACCGCGACCCCATCACGCAGTGCGTGCGTGAGAACGGCGGCGAGGTGCCGCAGGACGCCACGGCCGGCGACATCCTCGTGGCCGCCGCACAGCTCGAAGCCACGAGCGGCGTCGACTGCGCCACCCAGTCCGGGTACGGCGGATGACTTCGCGCCACCCGCGTGCACGGCGAACGATGGCCGTCCTCGGCGCCCTGGTCGTCGTGGGTGCGGCCTGTACTGGCGCTGCCTGGTGGGCTCAGGGGCACACGCCGTCTCCGCTGACCTCGGACGTCGGTGACGGGCCGCTGCTGGTGCCGGTCACGGCGGCCGAGCGCGTGGCCCGGTACGGGGTGGGTGTGGCCGTCACGTACACCGACGGCACGCTCGTCACGGCGAGCACCAGCGGAACGGTCACCCGCGTCGCGACCGGGCCAGGACAGGTGCTGGAGGCGGGCGAGGAGATCGTGCGCGTGGACGACACGCCGGTGCTCGCGTTCGTCGCCGATGCGCCGTTGTGGCGCGATCTGGGACCGGGGGCAGAGGGCGAGGACGTCGCTCGCCTCCAGCGGTACCTGAGCGACGTCGGGCTGTTCACGGGCCGCGCCGACGGCAAGTTCCGGGAGCGGACGGCGCAGGCGGTTCGCGCGTACAACGTCGCGCACGGCCGCAAGGCGTCGGGCACGACCTTCGCGCTCGGCAGCGTCGCCTGGGTGGGTCCGCAGCCGTTCACCGTTGCGAGCGTGGAGACCGCCGCTGGTGCGGCCCTGGGCGCCGGCGGCCCCCTCGTGCGCGGCCCACGTCAGGCCGCCACCCTCAGCGTCACGGAACCCGCCGGCGGCATCCCCGCCGGCGTCGCCTACAACCTCACGGTGGGCGAGACGGTGACGGCGTACACGGCCGGCAGCGGCACGGTCGTCGACCCCGCCGCCATCGCAGCGATCGCGCAGTCTCTGGGGACCAGCGGTGAGGGCGCGGGGCAGGTGGTCACCGCTACCCCGGAGCCGGCCCTGCGGGTGCCGGCGTCAGCGGTCGTGGTCGACGACAGCGGTGCTTCGTGCGTGTTCCCTGACCCTGACGGCTCGCCGGTGCCGGTGACCGTCCTGGGCGGGACGCTGGCGCATGCCGACCTGGCCGCCGGCCTGACGATCGATCAGGTCCTGGCGAATCCGATGCGGGTGCTGGAGGAGCCGACATGCGGCTCGTCGCCGACTCCCTGACGTTCGCCCATCCGGGCCGTGCGCCGGTGCTCCACGAGGTGCAGCTCGACGTGCGGGTCGGTGAGTCGGTGGCTGTGGTCGGCCCGTCGGGATCGGGCAAGACGACACTCCTGGCTCTGCTGGGAGGGCTTCTGCGCCCGGGCAGTGGTCGGGTCTTCGTCGAGCGCGCGGATGAGCAGCTCCCGGTGGCCAATCACGTCTCGTGGGTGCTGCAGACGGTCAACGTCCTGTCGGACCGCTCCGTTCTCGACAACGTCGCCGTCGGTACGTTCGCTGACGGCCTGGATCGCGGTGCGGCTGCGACTCGAGCCCACGCCGCCCTGGATGCGGTGGGGCTGGCGGGGACTGCGGATCGTGCGGTGCGCACCTTGTCTGGTGGTGAGGCGCAGCGGGTCGTGATCGCGCGTGCCGCGGTCAGCGACCGGCCGGTGCTGCTTGCGGACGAGCCGACTGGGCAGCTGGACCAGGACACGTCGGCCCACGTGATTGACGCGTTGCTGCGCTCGGCCGCCGACAAGATCGTCGTCGTGGTCACGCACGACCCGGCGGTCGCAGCCCGGTGCAGCCGCACGTTGAAGCTCGGTGCCGCCCAGCTGCTCGCGGGGGCGTCGTGATCGGCTCACGGTCCGGACCGCGCTGGAGGCTGTCGGTCGCGGTCGGTGAAGGGCTGCGCAACTGGCAGCACGGGCGGTGGCTGACTGTCTTGGCGTCAGTGTTCACTGCGGCAGCGTTCGCTGCTCCCACGATCGTCGACGCGACCGGCATCGATCGCCTCGTTCAGGACGAGCTGGCGTGGGAGCGGGCCGGCGGCCGGGTGCTGGTGCTCACCAACGAGGAGGGCGGGGGCATCGACCGTGCCGCGTGCGAGTCCTCTGTGCGCATCGAAGGGATCAGCGCTGCGGCAGCCCTGACACGCTTGCCGCAGCGCGCGGGTGCGGTCAACGCACCGCAGGCCAACCTGCCGCTGGTCGCGGCGGGGGAGGGACTGGGCCCGCTGCTCGGGCTTGCTCCGGCGCCCGGAGTGATCCTGCCTCCCGATGTCGCCGAGGGCTTGGGCGTAGCGGCCGGCGACGACCTTCACCTCACCGCGTTGACGGACGCGAGCGCGCCCACGGCCGCTCTGCCGGTGCTGGACGGGCCGCTGACGGTGTCGGCGGTAGCCGACACCGCCGTCCTGGGCGAGCAGTACGCGTACGCCGTGCTGCTGCCGACCAGCGCGTCGGGGACGGCAAGCACGTGCATGGTGCGCGTGAGGGCCGGCTACCTGGATGCGGCACGCGACGCGCTGCCGGCCCTGCTCGGGCAGGACGGGCAGGACGCCGTCGTCGCCGACCGGCTCATCGGGGGCACCTACGCACGTGACTTCTCCGCTGAGTACGCCGAGCGCGGGCTGAAGCAGGCGCCGTGGCTGTCGGGAGCTGCCGTCAGCCTGCTGTGGCTGCTGCTGGTGTGGATCCGCCGTGGTCGTGACGGGCTCTACGCGACGCTGGGTGCCGATCGGGCCACGCGCACGGTTGTGCGCATCGCCGAAGGTCTGACGTTGGTGCTGACGTCGGCTTGCGCGGCTGCTGTCGTGGTTGCGGGCATGACGGCTGCGCTCACGACGAGCCCGGCGGCCGTCGTCGGGGATGTGGTGCGGCATCTGACGATCGCGACTGCTGTGGCGGTGCTGGGCGTCCTTGCCAGCGCGCTGGTGCCGTTGCGTTCTCCGCTGGCTGCGCTGAAGGACCGCTAGACGCTCGTGCCGAGCGCGGTACCGGGCTGAGGCCCCGATGTCGGCGCTTCCGCTGCATACCACGCGGGCTGCGGTCACGCCTCCCGGCGCTCTGCGAGTTGGGTGCGGGGAGCGAGCACGTGGAAGGGCTCAAGCCGCTGCAGCCGCCTGAGAGCGTGGTTCGAACGCGCGGGTCACCGGTCTCCTCAGTGCCCGGTGTGGATCGCAAGGCTGTTCTCGAGCGGGCGGGTTCACGCCCAGGAGTCGCACAGCGGACGTTCCGAGATGAGTCGGTTGCATTTCCCGCTGAGGGCGAAGGTTCACCGCGGCTGCGCGCAGAGCAGCAGATCCCAGCTAATCCACTCATGTCCCGCCCGACCAGGCCCGGTACGTCCTCGCGGCGACCCGCACGCCCTGCTCACGCAGCACCGCGCAGACCGACTCGACCGCGAAGCCCTCGCCTCTCATGGCGTCGATGAACCCCATGATCAACGGCTGCGGGAGTCGACCTCTCCCGCGAAGAAAATCGAGGCCGCACGCAGGATCGCGTTTGCCTCGGCCAGGCGCTCGTTCTCGGCCTTGAGCCGGCGGATCTCCGCAGGCTCCGCGGTACTCACACCCGGGCGGGCGCCGTCATCGATGTCGGCCTGCGCGACCCAGCGGCGCAGTGACTCACGAGCGATTCCGAGCTGGGCACCGACCGCGACCGACGCCGCCGTCGCCGACCCGTAGTCCGCCAAGTGCTCTCGCACCATCCGCACCGCCCGAGGCTTCACCTCGGGGTTGTACTTCTTAGGCATCTCGCCACCGTTCATCACAAGGAAGCGGCCGAGAAGCCGTGACGGTTCAGTGCGCGTCCGCCCGTGATGTACCGAGCATGAAGAAGGGGCGCCAGCCAGTTCGACAACGATCTTGCTGGCGCCCCCCCACGACGTCAGCGGTTGCTGTGCCACCACCGGACGTACGAGCCCCAGTTCCAGTAGGGCCACAGGTACGCGTCCACCTCGGGATTCGGCTCACCGCGCTGAATCCATCCAGTCGTGGTGCCGGTCTCGTACCCCTGGTCGCGGAAGCGAGGCGACGAGCAGGTGCCGTACGTCGACGTCGTATACGACCGTCCCTTGGTCCAGTCGCTGTCGCACTCGTATCCGCCGACAAAACTCGCACCGCACGCGTAGAACGCGGTGGGGTGGTAATTGTTGTTGCGGAAGTACGTCTCGATGTTCGTGGCGGTGACCGTCGAACGTCCAGGCGCGTTCACCGGGATGGGGTGGGCGTACTCCCCGCACGGGCTCACGCCGGGCACCTCGTTGATCACCGCGCCGCCGTCGAGACCTGACCCCTTGGGCTTCGCCTCGGTCGTGCCGGACAACTTCCGGGCGACCGCGGCCTTCGATGCCAGGTCGTTCAGTCGCTGCAGATTCGGACGGTCAGCGTCGGGGTTGTCCCCCTCGCAGACGCCTGCCCGCAGCGCAGCGACCTGTGCGTTCTGCGAGTCGACCGTCTCGGCGCCCAGTGCGATCACCTCGGCGTCCAGCCCTGCGGCCGCGGCACCGCCGACGTCCAGGACCTGTGCCCCCGGATCACCGCTGACGAACGGCGCGAGCGCGTTCAGTCCTGCGGTCAGCTCCTCGAGGGCCGCCTGAGGTGACGTGGCCGCGTCAGCCTTGATTGGCACACTCGCATTCGCGCTCGTGGCCGTGACCGTCACGGTCACGAGCACCGCGAGACAGGCGAGGATAGTGGCCCCGCGTGCTGCCAGCGATGATCTGCCGTTCACGTCGTGCATCGACTGCCCCCTTGCTGCGGGCGCCGCCCTGTGACGGCGCTGAGCGAAAGGTAGCGACAGGACAGCGCGCCCCGGAAGAGGTAGACGACCCCAATTTCTCTCCAAGTCATAGGGATGTTGACTCTCTTTCCTCGCGATGCCAGGCTGGCGCAGTGACAGGCGGACAAGCGAGCCAGAAGAGGCGTGGAGCATGGCTGTGGCTGTGGATCGCGTTGGCGGTGGTCGCTGCGACGGGCCTGGCAGCGGGCCTAGCCTTCGCCTTCCTGCCCAGCCCGTTGAGCCAGCTCCTCTACGACAACCGCCCGTCAGGCGTGGCCTGCGAGGACCTGCCGGAACGAGTCGAGGTCGAAGCGGCTCTCCAGGAACACGCAGAACTGGAGAGGCGGATCGAGGCGGTCGGCGACCGGGTGAACGTGTTTGTTGCGAAGCCTTGCGAGTCCCATCCGGACCGGGCCGAGATTGAGGTCCAGTACCCGGGTGGCGACGATCGTCAGCGCATTGAAGACATTCTCAAGGAAGAGGACTTCGGGGTTCCCGTGACCCTCAGGAACGTCTGATTCGCCCACCGGTCAAACTCGACCCCCAGCCACGCTGGAGGCACACCGGCCAGCTCCTCGGGCAACGACCACGGTCGGCCCTCGTCGAGGGTACGTCGCGACCTTGCGCCAGCGCGGGTGAACCGGACGACGGTGGGCGAAGTGACCCACACGGACGCGGGTGCGTCGCAAGCGTCAGCGCATGAGCGGAACGCAGCAGACCCCAAGCGAGAATCGGGCTCCGACACTTCGAGTAGGACGTCGACTTCGCGGACATGCGGTATCAATCCGTCTCGGGGTCAGAGACCCTCTGCATGACCACTGATTGGTCTCAGTCGGCGCCAGCACGAGCTCACCGGAACGTTCAGTACGCCGTTCTGGACTTGGGTTCAGCCCTGCAAGCCGGCAGCAGCTTCCCGGTCGACGTCGACATCGCGTGTCGTCCCCACGCCCGGGTGCTCCGGGGAGACACGCTCGTCGACGTCGGCGACCTCGCACCCTGGGGCATCGGAGAGGCCGGCGCGCGGGCGTGCACTCCTCGTCGTCGAGGTGGCCGTACGCGCGCCCTCCGTTGATGCGGGCGAACGTGAGGTCTGCGAGGACCACGGGTCGTGCGGTCATGGCTGCCAAGGTGGGTCCGCTGGTCCCGTCACGACACGGTGAGGGTCGCCGACCTTTCGCAACGTCGACGGCGCCGGTGACAGCGCCGCTCGTGGTCGTGCTGCTTCAGGCCGGTACGGCGGCCTTTGACTTCGCGTACAGCTCGTCCGGGTCCCAGTCGGCCCCGTTAGGCCACACGATTGTGCCCGCCTCCGGGTCGGCTGCGACACGGAGGAAGAGGGCGTAGTCGGAGCGGAAGGGCTCGAACGTCGGGCCCCACAGGCGGGACTCCATGTCGATGACCTTGACCTCGCCGGTGTCGAAGGTCAGCTCCAGGAGGTAGCGCGCGAGGACGCGCACGTCGGTCACCGACACCAGCTCGGGCGTGCTGCTGGGGTTCGGGTCGGGGTGGTGGCTCATCTCTCATCACCGTCCTCGGGCTCTCATCCAGTCTACGGACCTGTTCGTGGTTGGATGCTGCCCAGAACGCGTCGAACGCCTCCTGGCGGTGCACGGCGAGCAGGCGCTGGATCGCTCGCAGCATGGGCGGCGGGATCGTGCCGACGAGCTTCTCGCCGGTCTCGATGGACACCGTCCCCAGACGCCGGCGCCCCTGGGTGACGGCGACGTGCGGGAGCAGGTGGTCATCCATGGGTGTAGAAGTAAAGCTTGAAGCTGCGGCCGTCGTCCCAGATGGGCGACGCGGGCGCTCCTTCCTGGTGGGTTGACCGTCGCAACGGACCGTCCGCGCGCGGTGTCGCAGCGGCAAGCGGGAAGGCGCGAGGGGAGGCCTTGAGGATCAGCCAGACCGGCGGACCCACGCGCTGACGTACAGGTCCCCGCGCTGCCCGTCGTCCATCTGTGCGCTGTACACCCGGGCCCGGGGGCCGTCGACCGGCTCGAGGCCATCGGCAGCGGCGAGCTGGTGCCAGGTGGACAGGGCCCGCTCGATGACGGTCTCCAGGTGGTCGGCGTCGAACGCTGCCTCGTTGGTGTCGTGGAAGTCCACGGTCTGAGCTGCGGGGTCGTGAGTGTCCAGGCCGCTGCGGGAGGAGCGCTCCACCTGCCAGTGGGCAACCACGGGCCGGTAGTGCTCCAGCGAGGCGTACAACGTCGCGCGCAGAGCGCCCGGCGGCGCCTCCACGGGGTCGAGCTGGCGCGCTGGCGACTGTGCCGTCGCGCTGCCGGTGTGGGCGTGCGGGTCGTGGTCCACGGCCTGCAACCTACGCCCCGCCGGACACTGCGACGTGCGCGCTGCACTACGCGGGCCTGCGTGTGCTGGAGGCGTCCGTGCTGGTCGCGCTGGCATGGAAACGCTGAAAGTAGCCACAGTTCTTCCGTCCGCCGCGCCTCAGGCGCCCCCCCTGCGCTCAGCTCCGGTCGATGGGCTGGATCTCGAACGTGACGTCGTGGACGGGTGCGACCCGGTCCCTACCCGGACACCGCTCGGCGAGCCCGGAGTCGGCTGGCGCGCCCTCTGGTTGCGGTGCCGCATCTTGCGCGCCGTACGGTAAAGGAGACGTTCTCCGGCAGGTACCTCCACGTTCCGTCCGCGGCGCCGCCGGGCGTTCCCTGTCCGGCATGGCTGCGTGCTTGTCGGCGCTGTACGGGAGGTAGATCCGCAAGCAGGTGGCGAGGCCAGAACTAATCCACTCATGTCCCAGAGGCCCGGGTGATGAGGGGATTCACTCGTGGAACCCACGGGACAGCACCGGTGTCGTCCGCGGGCCGCCGGAGGGCGCCTGCAGGCGACGGGACCGACGGTACAGCCTGGTCACGAAGGTGCGGGATGGTGGGTAGGGGGCGGGTGTGGCTCGCGGCCGCGGCGCCGGCTACACGTGCGCTTCGAGCACCTGGCGCAGCCATACGTCCATCTGGTCCTGCGCTTGATAGAGCCGACTGACACCAGGTACCGGGTCGGGCCGACCTGCTTGTGCCAGACCCCGCCTACGCCCACCTGCAGCACCTCCACCGGCACCGTCAACCGGTCGTCGATCAGCCACGTCGACACCCACCGGGGGTCGTACGGCGGTTCGGACGTGACGTGCTCGCGTTCCAGCGGTGCGCGTCTTCGTAGACGGCATCGGCGAGCGCAGCCAGCTGGGGTTCCGCCGGTGCCGCCATCGGCAGGCTCGTCTCGCGGTCGACGAGCGTCTGCCACCACCTGTCCCACGCGTCGGTGGGCACGTCGCCGGCCGGCTCGGACTCGACCGGCGGGTCGAGCGGCGGGATGGCCAGTGCGGACGGCAGTGCGAACCGGTCACGAACGTAGAGCGCGCGGGTGAGCACCGTCCCGTCTCCGATGCCTACGTACGCCGATCGAGCGGTCGAACTCCCTCATGATGAAGCTCCCTTGCGTTGGTGACCGGTCCGACTGCTCACGTGTAGAGCAGGAGGCCGTCCACTCGCGGCCCCTCGCCTACTCGTGCAGCAGGCCCCCTCACGTCGGGTGACGCTGACCGTGGTCGAGGGCGCGCACGCGGGCATCGGTCATGGGGCTGCGGCCGACGAGACCGACCGGACCGCCCGGTCGCGGCGGCGACCACGACCCGGTGCACCCTGGCAGTGCCACCCCTCACCCCCGCGTCATCACGAACCCGGCGTGGTGCAGCACCCCGTCCAGCAGCTGCCCGAAGGCCCAGAACCCGGAGTCGTCGAGGTAGGTGATCCGGTCGCCCCGGACCCAGTACCGGCCGGTGTACGCGTCGGCGCGACCGCTCCGCGTCTCGGAGTACCGGCCGTCGGCCCGCAGGTGCTGCTGCAGGGCACGGGCCGGGTCGTGCCAGGTGCCCACCCACACGTCGCGGACGGCTGGGTCGGCGACGTCCTGCCCCGCCGGCCGCGTCGGGGTGCCGGCCCGGACCTCGAGCCGGCCGTCGACCCACACGGCCGCGAGGTCCTGCGGGTCGACGACCAGCATGCGGCGGACCTGCGCCTCGGTGACCGGGCGGCGCACGAGCGCGAACGTGGCCGGGTTGCCGGGCACGAGGTCCCACGCGCCGCGCTGCTGCGGCGGCAGCTGCGCCACGGCGCTGTCCACCAGCAGCGGGACGGCGTACGCGCCGTCGGCACGAACGATCTCGAACCCGGGATCGGGCGGTCCCGCGGCGAGACGTCCCTCGACCACGTGCAGGTCCGCGGGCGCCACCGTGCCGTCCGGCGACCACACGTGTGGTCCCGTCACGACGAACGCGTGGCTGCTGGGCGGGATCGTCGGGATTGTCCGGTGGTCGTGGTGCGCCATGGCGTCATCCTCGCGCGGTGGGCCGACCGCGCCTCCCCCGCCGGCGGCGCCCCGTTACCCGACCGCGACAGTTGCGTGACGCGTCCGTGCTGGTCGCGGGCCTGCGCGGGCCGCCACGCTGCAGATCTTCGACAACGGGAGGTCACCGGTGCGCGGTCCGTCCAGAGGTTCCCTCGTCCCGCCGACGCGACGGGCGCGTGCGCGCGCCCGCGCCCAGGTGCCGAGCCGCGCGGTCGCCGCTGCGGTCGTCGTCGTCGCGACCGGGGTGCTCGGCGCCTGCAGCGCGTCCGGCGCCGGCGACTCCGGGTACGCGCAGGAGATGGGCTTCGACGGAGTCGCGGCCGAGGAGTGGCGCGACGTCCCCACCGACACGCAGGAGGAGTACGACGACTCCCCGGAGCAGCCGTTCCAGGACGTGACGACCAGCCCGTTGTCGACGTTCTCCTCCGACGTCGACACCGCCTCCTACAGCAACCTGCGCCGGCAGCTGCGGCAGGGTGTCGCGCCAGAGGGCGTGCGCATCGAGGAGCTCGTCAACTACTTCGACTACGACTACCCGGCGCCCGAGCCGGACTCGGCGGACCCGTTCACCGTCACGACGCAGGTCGCGGACGCGCCGTGGGCGCCGGGCCACCAGCTCGCGATGATCGGCGTGCAGGCCACCGACGCGCGGCCGACCAGCCGCGGCAACAACGTCGTGTTCCTGCTGGACGTGTCGGGGTCGATGGACGAGCCGGACAAGCTGCCGCTGCTCGCCGAGTCCTTCGAGCTGCTCGTCGAGGGCCTCGACGAGGACGACACCGTCTCGATCGTCACCTACGCCGGCAGCGACGAGGTGCTCGCCGACTCCGTGCCGGGCGATCGGCGCGACGAGCTGGTCGGGATCCTGCGCGACCTGCGGGCGGGCGGCTCGACGGGCGGCGCCGCGGGCCTGGAGACCGCGTACGAGCTGGCGACGAAGAACTTCGTCGAGGGCGGCAACAACCGGGTCGTCCTGGCCACCGACGGCGACTTCAACGTCGGCCCGTCGTCCCCGGAGCAGCTCACCGAGCTCATCGAGGAGCACGCCCGGACCGGCGTCCACATCTCGGTGCTCGGCTTCGGGATGGGCAACCTCAAGGACCGCACGATGGAGGCGATCGCCGACCACGGCAACGGCAACTACGCGTACATCGACACCATCGACGAGGCGCGCAAGGTGCTGGTCGACGAGTTCGACTCGACGATGTTCGTGGTCGCGCAGGACCTCAAGCTCCAGGTCGAGCTCAACCCCGCGACCGTCGCGCGGTACCGGCTCCTGGGCTACGACAACCGCCGCCTCGAGGACGAGGACTTCGCCGACGACACCAAGGACGCCGGGGATGTCGGTGCCGGGCACTCGGTCACCGCGTTCTACGAGCTGGTGCCGGTGGAGGGCGACCGGGGCGACGACGGCCTGCGGTACCAGGACGTCGAGGCCGGCGACTCCGACGACTTCTTCACCGTGCACGTCCGCTACAAGCGGCCGGGCGCGTCCGAGAGCACCGAGGTCGTCGTCCCCGTGGCGGCCGACGCCTGGACCGACGACCCGGGCAGCGACTTCCGGTTCGCGTCCGCCGTGGTCGAGTTCGGGCTGGTGGCGACGGGTTCGGAGCAAGCCGAGGGCGCCGACCCGGACCGCGCGCGCGGACGGGCCGAGTCGGCCCTCGGCCGCGACGACTACGGCCTGCGCGCGGAGTTCGTCGAGCTCGTCGAGACGTACGTGCGGATCACCGGGTGACACCGGTCCCGGCGTGCGCCGCTCGTGCGTGCCCGTCCGACCCTGGTGCACGGCCCCGCGTGCTGGGACCATCGCGGCCATGACCGCGACGCTGCCCGCCCTGCCCGGTCTCGCGCAGGTCGTCGAGCCGGAGTACGCGAGCTGGGGCCGGCGCGTCGTCGCCGCGCTGCTCGACTCGGCGGTGCTGGGCGCGGTGGCGTGGTTCGTCGGCGGCGAGCGGTTCGCCGCGCCGACGCTGCAGCCGACGTTCGGGCCGGTCGGCGCGGCCGACCCCGATCTCGAGCCGTGGAGCTCGTCGGCGGTGCTCGTCGGGGCGTGGCTGCTCATGCTGGTCGTGCAGGGCCTCACCGGCCAGACGCCCGGCCGGCGCGTCATGGGCATCGCGGTGGTCCGCACGGCCGACGGCCGAGGGCCCGCGGACGGGCCGCCCGGCGTCCTGCGCTCGGTGGCGCGGTGGTTCGCGCACCTGCTCGACGCGATCCTCGGCATCGGGTACCTGCGGCCGCTGTGGCACCGCGAGCGGCGCACGTTCGCCGACAGCCTCCTCGCGACCGCCGTCGTCCGGCGCCCGTCCGACCACGGCGCGGGCCTGGACCGGCGGCGCGGTGCGCTCGCCGTCACGGCGGCGGCGTACGTCCTGGTGACGGTCGGGCTCGCGGCGGGCGTGAGCGTCGGCTCGTCGGGCGGCGTGCGCCGCGACGCCGAGGCCGCGTGCGTGCTGGAGCCGCAGGACCCCGCGGCGCAGGTGCGGGTCGACGGCATCCTGCTCGCGCGCGAGACCGAGTGGCACCGGACGCTCCGCCTGTGGCCGTGGGCGGGGGACGAGCGGCGCGACGAGCGGACCTTCCTCACGCTCGACGTGTCGTGGCAGGGCGGCGCCGAGGACACGCTGCTGGTCCGCACGACGACGTCCGGCGGGGGCGCCGGTGACATCCAGCTGCCGATCGGCGCGGGGAGTACGACGTTCCCCGTCGAGCGCGCCCCTGACGGCACCGTCGACGTGGCCGTCCTCCTCGACGGCCGTGTCCTCACCTCGTGCACCGCCACGGTGGGACCCGCCGCGTGACGTGCGCCGGCGCCGCGACCCACCGGGTCGCGGCGCCGGGAACGACGGAGGTGGGGCCGGTCGCCCGACCCACCTCGCCGGGTCACCGCTGCATCGTCAGCAGCCCCGGCCGGTACGGCAGCCGGCCGTAGTCGCCGCCCGAGCTGGGCGAGCGGCCCTGGTACAGCAGCTGGAGGTTGCACGGGTCGACCGTCATGGTCTGGTCCGCGCTCACCCGCAGCAGCTCGCCGTGGCTGATGTCGTTCGTCCAGGTCGCGCCGCTGTTGGCCTTGCCGGCGAACGGGTTGCCCTCGGTGGCGGCCTGCGGGGTCCACTGCCCGTCGAGGCTCGTGGCCGTGAAGGACCGGAAGTAGCGGCCCTGAGCGCCGATGGCCTCGACGATCATCAGGTACCGCTGCTGGCCCTGGAGCCTGTAGACCTGCACGGCTTCGAACAGGTTGGCCTGCGTGTCGGTCATGATCGTCTGGTAGCTGGAGCCGAAGCTGCCGGGGAAGCTCCCGATCGGCATGCTCGCGCGGTAGATCCGCCCGTTGTCGCCCGCGAAGAACAGGTACATGTTGCGGTCGTCGCCGATGAGCGCCTGGTCGATCGGGCCGGTGCCGGAGTCGCTGATGGAGCCGGTGAACAGCGTCTGGTGCGCCGACCAGCCGTTCACGTCGTCCGGGTTGGACGACGTGCGGTACGAGAAAGCCGGCCCGCCCCACTGGTACGCCAGCACCCAGATGTCCTTGGGCGCGAAGTAGAACAGCGACGGCGCGACGGCGGTGAACGGCATCGAGCTCTGGCTGGCCGAGCCCATCTGCGAGTAGCTGCCGAAGAGCCCGAACTTCATCGAGCCCCACGACGTCCCGTTGTCGTGCGTCGTCGCGTACACGAGCTGCTGGCCGTTGTACGGCGCGACGGTGAAGTCCTTGAGCGACGCCCAGCCGGACCGCGGCTGAGCGAGCACGCCGGAGTCCCGCCAGCGGTACGACGACGGCAGCGAGCACGTGCCCGTCGGGGGCGTCGTGGTCGTCGGCGACGGCGTCGGGGTCGGGCTCGTCCCGCCCCCGACCCGCACGAGCTGCCACTGCTGGTTGGTGCCGCCCCAGGGTGCGTACTGGACGACGGCCGCGCCGTCCGCGGTCGAGGCGCCCTGGACCTCGACGGCCTTGCCGGACTGGCGCGCGATCAGCGTCACGTGGCCGCCGCTGACGTCCTGCAGCCGGAACTGCTGGTTGGTCTGGTTGCGGTCGGTGTACTGGACGATCGCGCCGCCGTCCGCCGTGGACCAGTTGTGGACGTCGAGCACCTTCCCCGACAGCCGCGACTTCAGCCGGTAGTAGCCGTCACCGGAGGCGACGAACTGCCACTGCTGCTGCGCGCCGTCGTTGCGGGTCCACTGCACGATGCGGGCGCCGTCGTTCGTGGCCAGGTTGTAGACGTCGAGCGCCTTGCCGCTGCCGCGGTTGACGAGCACGTAGGACGCGTTCGTGTCGACGGTCGCGGCCGACGCCGCCGGTGCGGCGACCACCGCGAGGGCGCCGGCGGCGACCGCCGTGGCGGCCGCCACGAGGGCGGCGACCCAACGGCGTCGTCCGCGGGCGGGCCGCGCGGCCCGGGGTGCACGTGCTGGTCTCATGGTGCTCTCCTTCGAGTCATCAGCGGACAGGCCGTCGGGGTCCGACGGGCGGGTGGGACCTGCCTTCTGCACCGGTGTAGGTCCCGGGACGACCAGACGTCGGCCGCGAATTGTGAGCCTTAACATTGCCCCGCCCGATGCGTCCGGTCCAAGCGGTTCGTCCCCTGGTTAACCGTTTCGACGCCCGTTGGTGTGGGGGCGTCGCCACGTCGGGGACCGGTGCCGACCTACCCGGCGCCGGGAGGGGCGGCCGCCGTCGGCGGCCCCTACCCTGTGCTTCGGCGCACGACCGACCGGCCGGCGCTCCTCGGCACGGACGAAGGTGGCGACGCGCATGCCCGGTGGACTCGCAGCACTCCTCGACGACGTCGCGGCGCTCGCGAAGCTCGCGGCCGCGTCCATCGACGACGTCGGCGCCGCCGCCGGCCGCGCGGGAGCGAAGGCCGCGGGCGTCGTCATCGACGACACGGCCGTGACGCCGCGCTACGTGCACGGGGTGACGGCGAACCGCGAGCTGCCGATGATCTGGGCGATCGCCCGCGGCTCCCTGCGCAACAAGCTCCTGTTCATCCTCCCCGCGGCCCTGCTGCTCAGCCAGTTCCTGCCGTGGCTGCTGACGCCGATCCTCATGGTGGGCGGCACGTACCTGGCGTTCGAGGGCGCCGAGAAGGTGTGGGAGGCGATCCGCGGCAACAAGGCCGCAGAACGTGCGGTGGCGGCCGTCGAGCAGGGCCCGGAGGCGGAGAAGAAGCTGGTGGCGGGTGCGGTCCGCACCGACTTCATCCTCTCCGCCGAGATCATGGTCATCGCGCTCAACGAGGTCGCGGACCAGGCGTTCGTCGCCCGCGCGGTGTCGCTGGTGGTCGTCGCGATCGCCATCACGGTGCTCGTCTACGGCGTCGTCGCGCTCATCGTGAAGATGGACGACATCGGGCTGCGGCTCGCGAGGACCCGCAGCGGTGCGGTCGCCGGGCTCGGGCGCGGGCTCGTGGCGGCGATGCCGAAGGTGATGGCGGTGCTGTCCACCGTCGGCATCGCGGCCATGCTCTGGGTCGGCGGGCACATCCTGCTGGTCGGCGTCGACGAGCTCGGCTGGCACGGGCTCTACGACGTGGTGCACCACCTCGAGGAGGCCGTCCACCACGTCGGGGGCGTCGGCGGGTTCCTCGCGTGGCTGGTCAACACGCTGGCCTCCGCGCTGATCGGGCTGCTCGTCGGCGCGGTCGTCGCATTCGTCGTGCACCAGGTCCACAAGCGGCGCGGGCACGCGCACGGCGACGCCGCGCACACCGACCCGGCGCACACCGACCCGGCGCACACCGACCCGGCGCACACCGACCCGCGCACCGACGGCGGCCGCACCGACACCCCGCACTGACGCGCCGGCGGTGCCGCTGTCACATCCGGCC
>JAPSIR010000239.1:1427-4223 GCA_031178625.1 Cellulomonas sp. | reverse complement strand
AGATCGCCGTCCTCACGCAGCGCATCAAGGACCTCACGGAGCACCTGAAGGAGCACAAGCACGACCACCACAGCCGCCGCGGCCTCCTGCTGCTGGTCGGCCGTCGTCGTCGCCTGCTGGGCTACCTCCAGAAGATCGACATCAACCGCTACCGCAGCCTGATCGAGCGGCTCGGCCTGCGTCGCTGACCTGCCCGCACCAGCCCGGACCGCAACGGTCCGGGCTGGTCCTGCATCGGGGGCCGCCCGCGGGCGGCCCCCGAGGCGCAGGACCTGCACCACCTGCACGACGCGGCGCCCGCGGGCGCCGCCGCACCACCAGCACGGAACCACCGCGCCGACCCGCTTCGTCCGGTCCTCGGTAGTGGCCCCCGGGACGCACCACGCGTGCGGGGGCCTCGATCGAAGACCGCCGCGGTCTGGCCGGCGCCTTCGATGACAAAAGGAGGGCACCCGTGGAGGGTCCCGAGATCCAGTTCGCCGAGGCCACGATCGACAACGGTCGCTTCGGCACCCGCACCGTCCGCTTCGAGACCGGCCGCCTCGCCAAGCAGGCCGCCGGCTCCGCCGTCGCCTACCTCGACGACGACACGATGCTGCTGTCGGCCACGACGGCCGGCAAGCACCCGCGCGAGGGCTTCGACTTCTTCCCCCTGACGGTCGACGTCGAGGAGCGGCAGTACGCCGCCGGCAAGATCCCCGGCTCGTTCTTCCGCCGCGAGGGCCGTCCCTCGACCGACGCGATCCTCGCCTGCCGCCTGATCGACCGCCCGCTGCGCCCCCTGTTCGTCAAGGGCCTGCGCAACGAGGTGCAGGTCGTCGTGACGGTGATGTCG
Source organism: Cellulomonas sp. (assembly GCA_031178625.1). GTDB lineage: Bacteria > Actinomycetota > Actinomycetes > Actinomycetales > Cellulomonadaceae > Cellulomonas. Next base: position 3,388 of record JAPSIR010000239.1, on the reverse strand, counting down.
ATCAACCCGGACGACGCGTACGACGTCCTGGCGATCAACGCCGCGTCCATCAGCACCCAGATCTCCGGCCTGCCGTTCTCCGGCCCGATCGGTGCCGTGCGCATCGCGCTGATCGACGGCCAGTGGGTCGCGTTCCCGCGCTACACCGAGCGCGAGCGCGCCACGTTCGAGATCGTCGTGGCCGGCCGCGTCGTCGAGGGCGGTGACGTCGCGATCGCGATGATCGAGGCCGAGGCGCCGGAGAAGTCCTGGAACCTCATCAAGAACGAGGGCGGCGTCGCCCCCACCGAGGCCGTCGTGGCCGAGGGTCTGGAGGCGTCCAAGCCGTTCATCAAGGCCCTGGTCACCGCGCAGCAGGAGCTCGCGGCCCAGTCGGCCAAGGAGACCCGCGAGTTCCCGACGTTCCCGGACTACCAGGACGACGTGTTCGCCGCCGTCGACCGGGCCGCCGCCGAGCGCCTGTCCGCCGCGCTGCAGATCGCGGGCAAGCAGGAGCGCGAGAACCGCCTCGACGAGATCAAGGGCGAGGTCCAGTCGGAGCTCGCCGCGCAGTTCGAGGGGCGCGAGAAGGAGGTCGCCGCGGCCTACCGCTCGCTGCAGAAGCAGCTCATCCGCCAGCGCATCCTCACGGACGGCTTCCGCATCGACGGCCGTGGCCTGCGCGACATCCGCACCCTCTCGGCCGAGGTCGAGGTGCTGCCCCGCGCACACGGGTCCGCGCTGTTCGAGCGTGGTGAGACGCAGATCCTCGGCGTCACGACGCTCAACATGCTGCGCATGGAGCAGCAGATCGACTCGCTGTCGCCCGAGACGCGCAAGCGGTACATGCACCACTACAACTTCCCGCCGTACTCGACCGGTGAGACCGGCCGCGTCGGTTCGCCGAAGCGCCGCGAGATCGGCCACGGCGCGCTCGCCGAGCGCGCGATCGTCCCGGTGCTGCCGGCCCGCGAGGACTTCCCCTACGCGATCCGCCAGGTCTCCGAGGCGCTCGGTTCCAACGGCTCCACGTCGATGGGCTCGGTCTGCGCCGCGACGCTGTCGCTGCTGAACGCCGGTGTGCCGCTGCGCGCGCCGGTCGCCGGCATCGCGATGGGCCTGGTCTCCGACACCGTCGAGGGGGAGACCCGCTACGCGGCGCTCACCGACATCCTCGGCGCCGAGGACGCGTTCGGCGACATGGACTTCAAGGTCGCTGGCACGCGCGAGTTCGTCACGGCTATCCAGCTCGACACGAAGCTCGACGGCATCCCGGCGTCCGTCCTGGCCGGCGCGCTGACGCAGGCCAAGGAGGCGCGCCTCGCGATCCTCGACGTCATCGCCGAGGCGATCGACGTGCCGGACGAGATGAGCCCGTTCGCGCCGCGCGTCATCACGGTGAAGGTGCCGGTCGACAAGATCGGCGAGGTCATCGGCCCGAAGGGCAAGATGATCAACCAGATCCAGGAGGAGACCGGCGCCGACATCTCCATCGAGGACGACGGCACGGTCTACATCGGCGCGACGGACGGCCCGTCCGCCGAGGCCGCGCGGGCGGCGATCAACGCGATCGCGAACCCGCACATGCCCGAGGTCGGCGAGCGCTTCGTCGGCACCGTGGTCAAGACGACGACGTTCGGCGCGTTCATCTCGCTGTCGCCCGGCAAGGACGGTCTGCTGCACATCTCGCAGATCCGCAAGCTGGTCGGCGGCAAGCGCGTCGAGAACGTCGAGGACGTCGTGAAGATCGGCCAGAAGGTCCAGGTCGAGATCGGCGAGATCGACCCGCGCGGCAAGCTGTCGCTGCACGCGGTCGTCGACGAGGCCGAGGCCGAGGCCGGGGCCGAGGGCGAGCAGACCGCGGCGGACGAGTCCGCCGCCGCCGACGCCTGACGTGCCGCAGGACCTCCCGCTCGTCGCCCCGCGCACGCCGGGCGCCGAGCTGGTCGTGGGGGGGGGCGGGTACTTCCCAACATGGCGGC
>JAPSIR010000239.1:0-1417 GCA_031178625.1 Cellulomonas sp. | reverse complement strand
GCCGAGCTGGTCGTCGGGCAGGACGGTGACGCCCGCGTGCGGCGCACCGTCCTGCCCGGCGGGGTCCGGGTGCTCACCGAGCACATGCCCGGGCTGCGCTCCGCGACCGTCGGGGCGTGGGTCGGCGTGGGCTCGCGGGACGAGACGTCGGGCCACTTCGGCTCGACCCACTTCCTCGAGCACCTGCTGTTCAAGGGCACCGCGCGCCGCAGCGCGATGGACATCGCCGAGGCGTTCGACGCCGTCGGCGGCGAGGCCAACGCGGCCACCGGCAAGGAGCACACGTGCTACTACGCACGGGTGCTCGACGCGGACGTGCCCATGGCGGTCGACGTCATCGCCGACATGGTGACGTCCGCACGCCTCGACGCCGACGAGCTCGAGACCGAGCGCGGCGTCATCCTCGAAGAGCTCGCGATGAACGACGACGACCCGAGCGACGTCGCGCACGAGCAGTTCGCGACCGCCGTCTTCGGGGACAGCCCGCTGGGCCGGCCGATCGGCGGCACGCCGCACACGATCCGGTCCGTTCCGCGCGACGCCGTCTGGGAGCACTACCGCGAGCACTACCGGCCCGAGACGCTCGTCGTCACCGCGGCCGGCGGGGTCGACCACGACGCGCTGTGCGCGCAGGTGGTCGACGCGCTGACGGCGGGCGGGTGGGCGCTCGACGCCGACGCCGCACCGACGTCGCGGCGTGCCGTGACCGACGCGCCGACGCCCGCCGGACCGATCGAGTTGACGATCCGGCGGCAGACCGAGCAGGCGAACGTCATCGTCGGCGGCCTGTGCCTCACCGCCACCGACCCGCGCCGCTTCGCGCTGTCGGTGCTCAACGCCGCGCTCGGCGGAGGCATGTCGTCGCGCCTGTTCCAGGAGGTGCGCGAGAAGCGCGGGCTCGCCTACTCGACGTACTCGTTCGCGTCGGGCCACGCCGACACCGGGCTGTTCGGCCTGTACGCCGGGTGCACGCCGGCGAAGGTCGACCAGGTCACCGAGCTCATGGTGGCCGAGCTCGAGCGCATGGCCGACGCGCCCATGGGTGCCGCCGAGCTCGCGCGCTCGATCGGGCAGCTGTCGGGCGGGCTCGTGCTCGGCATGGAGGACACCGGGTCGCGCATGAGCCGGCTCGGCAAGGCCGAGCTCGTGCACGGCGAGCTGCTGAGCCTCGACGAGTCGCTCGAGCGCGTCCGCGCCGTCACGGCGGCCGAGGTGCAGGACCTCGCGGCGGAGCTGGCGGCCACGCCCCGCTCCGTGGTGCGCGTCGGCCCGTTCGGCGACTGAGACCCACCGCCCGCCCGGCGCCGGACCCCGGACGGGGTCCGGCCGCCGGGCGGCTAGGGTGGCGAGCCGTGAGCGAACCGATCCGCGTGGCCGGGCGGGGTGCGGCCGGCCGCATGGGGTCCACCGTCGTGCG
>JAPSIR010000238.1 GCA_031178625.1 Cellulomonas sp. | reverse complement strand
GCCCGCACCGCGGCCCGGCCCCGCACCCGGCGCGCGGGGGCGAGCGCGTGCACGACGGCGCCGCGCGCGTCCTCGGCGACGGGGGCGAGGCCGCGCGCCCGCAGCACGTCGAGGAGCTCGGCGGTGGTCGCGTCGGCGACGAGGACGGTCGGCGCGAGCGCGCGCAGCCCGAGCCCGGCGAGCCGTGGGTCGTCGGCGAGGCCGGCGAGCAGTGCCGGGTCGTCGGACCGGACGTACGCCGACGCGGCCCCCGCCCGCAGGCGCCCGTGCCGGCGCGCGACGTCGCGCACCAGGTACTCGAGCGGCTGCGGGACGCGCCCGCGCGACGCCGCCCCCAGGCGGTCGAGCAGCTCGTCCGCCGACGCGCCGGCGTCGAGCGCCCGGCGCACCGTCTCGGTCGTGAACCGCACCGTGACGGCGCCGCCGCGGGACTCGACCCGCGCGCTGCTCTCCAGCAGCTCCTCGAGCGCGGCGCTCGGCCGCCCGGGCACGACGCCGGTGAGGTCGCCCTGCAGCAGCACCTCGTCGACGGCGTCGGGCAGGTCGGCGGCGAGGGCCGCGGCCGGGTCGGGGGCCGTCGCGGGGTCGCCGCCGTCGAGCGCGGCGTCCTCGGCGAGGAGCGCGCGGCCCGCGCCGGACAGCGCGCCCGCGCCGAGCACGCCGAGCCGCCCGGCCTCGTCGAGCACGGCGTCGACGGCGGCGCGCGGCGGCACCGCGCGGGGCGTCCGCCAGCGCAGCAGCGCGTGCACGTCGTCCGCGGTCGGCGCGGTGCCGGGCGGCAGGTCGGCGAGGACGTCGAGCACCGTGCGCCGCAGCCGCGGCACCCACGGGCGCGCGAGCTCCGGGTCGAGCGCGGCCCGCAGCGTGCCGCGCTCGTCGCGCTCGCCCACCAGCCAGGGCGTGCGCGCCGAGAGCAGCCACGCCCGCGCCAGCCGCACCCACCGGTGCGGCACGTCCTCGGCGTCCCACACGTCCGACTCGACCGTCGGGACGAACGCGGGCGTCTCCTCGCCGTCGTCGGCGACGAGCCCCGCGGACCCGGCCGTCTCGACCAGCCACGCGGCGTCGCCGTCCTCGACGTCCAGCGCCTGCGCGGTGCGCCGCAGGTCGCGCGAGCCGAGCCCGCCGGCCCGCAGCACGCCCGGCGGCGACTCCTCCCACAGCTCGACGAGCCGGCGCACGAGCCGGACGGTCCGCTCGGCGGCGCCCGTGGATTCCGCGGCGACGAGCGCGGCCGGCCGGACGGGGGCGTCGGCGGCGGTCGGCGCGAGGGCGGGGGCGCGGTGCGTGCGGCCGTCACGCAGGCGCAGGGCGACGTCCCGCGGCAGCAGGACGTGCCGGTCGTCGCCGCGCACGAGCAGCCCCTGCCGCACGAGCCAGTCGACGGCGTCCGCCGCCGGGCCGCCGGCGGGGGCGCGTCCCACGGGCGGGCCCCACAGCAGCGCGTCGACGACGTGGCCGGCGGCGGCGAGCGCGGCCCGCGGGTCGGCGGGGGCGTTCGGTCCGGTGCGACGCCGCTCGGACGCGGGCGCCAGCCCGGCGACGGTGGCCCCGAGCGCGTCGGCGACGCCCGGCGCGGCGTGCAGGTGCTCGTCGTCGGACCACAGCAGGGCCAGGTCGACCGCGGTGCCGAGGGCCCGGCGCACGGTCGCGGCGACGGCCGGGTCGGTGGCGTCGGCGCCGACGGCGCGCACCACGTCGTCGGCGCCCGGCGCGGGCGCCTGCGGGTCCTCGGTGAGCACGACGACCGACTCGACGACCTGCAGCACGAGCGCGTCCGCGCCGGCGAGGGCGCGGTCGAGGCTGGACCGGCTCGTCGCCCGTGCGGCGAGCGACGCGAGCGTCGCCGGCGAGGGCGTGGCCAGGTCGGGACGGCGCGTGAGCAGCGCGACGAGGTCGTCGTCGCTGCGCGCCCGCAGGTACCCGGAGAACGTGGCCATCCGCACCACGATACGAGCGCGGCGGACCCCAGACGGCCGCAACGGCCCCTGACCGGCCCCGTCGCCCGGCCGACGCGGGCCGCGAACCGGCCGTCCGACAGCACCGGACGCCGGGACGGCTGCGCGACGGCCGGTTCGCGCGCCGGGTCGGGCGGGTGGTCGGTCGGCGTCGGAGGCCGACCCGTCGGGGGCCCGTCGAACCGGTGGTCGTGCAGCGTGCGGGGCCGGGACGGCTGCGCGACGACCGGGTCGCGCGCCGGGTCGGTGGGTGGCCGTCGGTGTCGCCGTGGCGTCCGCAGCCCCCGGTGCACGGCCCGGTCCCGCGGTGGAGCCGTGTGGGATGGTGGGACGACCGGGCGACGAGAGGTGGCAGACGTGGACGAGCGGACCGGCACGACGGGCGCGGGCGGCACGACCGGCACGGCGGTGACCGCCGACGTCCTCGCCGCGCTGCGCGCCGACGCCCTGGCGGACCTCCCGCGCACGGCGGCGCTGCGCCACGCGCTGCACCGGGTACCCGAGATCGGGCTCGACCTGCCGGACACGCAGCGGCTCGTCCTCGACGCGCTCGCGGACCTCGACCTGGAGGTGCACACCGGCCGCGGCCTGTCGTCCGTCACCGCCGTGCTGCGCGGCGGGCGCCCCGGGCCGGCGGTGCTGCTGCGCGGCGACATGGACGCGCTGCCCGTGGCCGAGGAGACGGGGGAGGAGTTCGCCTCCGAGCGCCCGGGGGTCATGCACGCGTGCGGGCACGACCTGCACGTGGCCGGCCTCGTCGGTGCGGCGCGACTGCTCGCGGCGCGGCGCGACGAGATCGCCGGGTCGGTCGTCCTCATGTTCCAGCCGGGCGAGGAGGGCTGGCACGGCGCGCGCCTGATGATCGAGGAGGGCGTGCTCGAGGCCGCCGGGACGCGCGCCGTCGCCGCGTACGGGCTGCACGTCGTGTCGTCGACCCTGCCCGCGGGCGTCGTCTCCGGGCGGCCGGGGACGATGATGGCGGCGTCCGACACGGTCCGCATCACCGTGCACGGGCGCGGCGGCCACGCCTCGAAGCCGCACCTCGCGCAGGACCCCGTGCCCGTGGCGGCCGAGATCGTGCTGGCCCTGCACGCGATGGTGACGCGCCAGTTCGACGTCTTCGACCCGCTCGTCGTCACCGTGGGGCACGTCCGGGCGGGCAACCGCGACAACGTCATCCCCGACGACGCGCACATCGAGGCGACGGTCCGCACGTTCAGCGCGGCCACGCACGCCGCCGTGCCGGACCGGGTCGCGCGGCTCGCGGAGCACGTCGCGGCGGCGCACGGCCTGTCCGCGACCGTCGACTACGAGCGCGGCTACCCGGTGACGTCCAACGACGCGCACGAGGCCGGCCGGGCGGAGCGCGTCAGCCGCGCGCTGCTCGGGGACGCCGCGTGGGTCACCGCCGACGTGCCCGTGCCGGGTGCCGAGGACTTCAGCTACGTGCTGCAGGAGGTGCCGGGCGCGTTCGTGTTCGTCGGCGCCACCCCGCACGGCGACGACCCCGCCACCGCGCCCTACAACCACTCGCCGCGCGCCCGCTACGCCGACGACGCGCTCGCGGCCGGCTCGGCGCTCCTCGCCGCGCTCGCGCTCGACCGGCTCGCGGAGGGCTGAGGCCGCGCCCGACCGGCCGCGCTCACCCCGACGCGTGCCGGACGCACGTCGTCGCCGTCGGCCGCGCCACCAGCCGCCCGGCGTCGATCGGCTCGCCGCCGACCGCGCACACCCCGTACGTGCCCGCGTCGAGCCGGGCGAGCGCCGCGTCGACCTCGACGAGCCGCCGCCGGGCGTCCGCCGCGAGCGCCTCGAGCTGGGCTCGCTCGAACGCGATGGTCGCGCCCTCGGGGTCGTGCTCGTCGTCGACGTTGGCGCCGCGCGCCGCGTCGACGACGTCGGTGTGCGCCGCACCCAGCGACGCGAGACGGTCCGCGGCCTCGGCGCGCAGCGCGAGCAGGCGCGCGCGGGCGTCCTCCGCGACGGGGGCGTCCTCGGAGGCGTCGTCCGCGTCCACCCGGGTGACGTCCACCGGCACAGTCCAGCACCTGCCGCCGACACCGGCCGGTCGCCGCCCGCCCGCCCGTGGGCACGTCCCCTATGCGCGTGCGCCTGCCGGTAGCCTGGATGTGCGTCCACGTGCCGTGGGCGCACGCGTCTTTTCCGAGGAGTCGGCAGTGCCCACCGGCAAGGTCAAGTGGTTCGACACCGAGCGTGGCTTCGGCTTCATCGCCAGCGACGACGGTGGCGAGGTGTTCCTGCACGCGTCCGCGCTGCCCG
>JAPSIR010000058.1 GCA_031178625.1 Cellulomonas sp. | reverse complement strand
AGGCGCAGGTGCCGGCGCGAGACGGTGCTCTCGGGGTCCTGCAGGACCACGGGGCGGTCGCCGGCGACGACGGCCTCGGGCGAGCGGCCGAGCACGACCGCGGCGCCCAGCGGGACGAGCTCGCGCTGCCCGGTGTCGACGACGAGCAGCACGGCGGCGCCGGCGACGGGCGCCGCACCCGCGCCCGCACGGGTGACCACCGCGGGCAGCGCCCCGCTCTGCGGGCCCGCCGGCGGGGCGTCCGTGCGCTCCGGCGCGCGTGAGCCACCGGTCTGGGCGACGACGACGGGCTCGCCGAGCAGACCGCCGCCCGGCAGGCCGGCGGGCACGGGGACCGGCGGGACGGGACCGGGCGGGACCGGACCGGGCGGGACCGGACCGGGCGGGACCGGACCGGGCGGGACGGGGCCGGGCCCGGTGAGCGGGCGCCCGGCGTCGGGCTCGTGCCAGGGCAGCGTGAGGTCGGGCGTCGTCGCGCCGGTGCCGGCGGCCATCACGGTGAGGCCGGGCGCGACGGGCGGCACGGACCCGGTCGACGCGGCACGGCGGCGCGGGACCGCGACGACCACGGTGCCGGCGGCGCGGTCCGCCCACGAGCGGCGCCGCCCGGTGCGGTCGAGGGCCGCGGACGCGACGACGCCCCAGGCGCCGACCACGGCGACGAGCCCGCCGAGCCCCACGACGAGGAGGCGGACGAACGACCGGCCGGCGCCGGGCGACCACGGCCGGTCGTCCTGCGCGGTGCGCAGGCGCAGCAGCGCGTTGCCCACGGTGAGCCCGGTGCGGGCCTGCCAGAGCCAGAGCGCCACGACGGCCTCCACGCCGACGATCGCGGTGAGCACGACCGAGCGCGTCGGCAGCCACACGGCCGCGACGACGAGCGCGAGCGCGAGCACGTCGAGCGTGAACGAGGCCAGGCGTGCGCCCACACCGGCGGCACGGCCGGCGAGCTGGTCGCCGAGGTCGCCGTCGGCGCGCCGGCGCTCACCGCGCGTCCCCGCGTCGGCGGGCTGCGCACCGGCGCTCCCCCGCGGCAGCGCGCCGCAGCTCGGGCACGGTCCGTCCGCCGGTGCGGGGGCGCCGCAGCACCAGCACGCCGTCGTCGTCCCCGTCGTCTGAGTGGTCATCCCGACACCGCCGTCCGTACAAGCTCCAGGCCACCGGCCGCGAGCAGCGCGGCCGGCATCGCGAGCACCGTCGCCATGCCCTGCAGCACGTCGCCGGTGCGGGACAGGGCGAGCGAGCGGGCGCCGCGCCCGAGGGGCACCGCGACCACGGCCGCCGCGACGCCGACGAGCGCGAGCAGCCCCGCGACGAGCGTCTCGGTGCCGGGGCCGACGGTCGCGGCCAGCGCGCGCAGCCCCACGACGGCCGCGACGACCGTCGACGCGCGCACGACCCACCGCAGCGCCGGGACGCTCTCGGTGCGCGCCAGCAGCAGCAGGCCGAGCAGGTAGCACAGCACGAGGGCGACCGTGCCGCCGACCACGAGGCCGCCCGACGGGTGCACGGGCACGGCCACCGGCAGCGCGGCGGCACCCACCAGCGCCAGGGTGATCGTCGCCGTGACCCGGGCGGCCGACGCCGCGACGACGTGCGCACGGATGTCGTCGCCGTCGATCGCACCGGGGTCGGTCGGCACCGTGCCGCGCACCGACCAGCGGTTGCGCAGGTAGCGGCCGTAGTCCATGAAGTAGCCCTCGTCGATCTGCAGCAGCGCGGCCGGCACGGCGCGCAGGGCGACCGGCACCGCGCCGGCGGTCAGCGCCGCCGCGGCCTGCACCGGCCAGCCGAGCAGCAGCACGAGCCCCCACAGCGCGCCGACACCGGCCGCGACCGCCGCCACCGCGCCGAACGCGGCCCGCCACGGACCGGCGTCGGCCAGGGCCACGCCCGCGACGCCGAGCACGCCGACGGTCGCCGCGGCGGTGAGGACGTCGAGCACGCTCGCGCCGTACCAGCCGTCCGGCACGAGCGTCACGGCGCCGGCGACGGTGAGGGCCACCGGGGTCCCGACGCGCAACGGCGCCAGCAGGTCGTCGCTGCGGCGGGTCGCGAGCACCGCGGTGCCGAGCGCCGCCACGCCGAGCAGGGCCGCCACGAGGAGGGTCGCGCGCTCGTCGAGGAGACCGGGCGCGACGACGTCGAGCGCGAGCGCCACCGCGGCGGCGGCGAGCAGCGCCCACCACGCGGGCGTGTCCGCGCCCCGGCCGGCCACCCGCCGGGCGCGCGCGGCGCGGCGGGCGTCCTGCACCGGGGCCGCGGGGTCGACCACGGTCAGCAGGACGCCGTCCTCGAGGTCGGTGACGGGCGTCGTCGGCGGGGTCGGGCGGTCCCCGACGAGCAGCGTCAGACCGGGGTCGTCGAGGACGACGCCCGCGGCGCCCAGGGCGTCGCCGAGCGTGCCCGTCGCGGGGAGCGCGACGTCGAGCCGCCGGTCGCCGTCGAGCACGGCGAACCGGCGCGGAGGTGCGGTGGTCACGGGCGGGGCGACCGTCCTGCGGCCGCGCGGAGGGGACGCGGGCGCGTCCCGCTCTCGGTCCAGCTCACGTGCACCCCTCCGTCGTCACCAGTCCCGCTGCCGCACCGCCGCGCGGGCCGACCCGTCGGACCTCACCGCGGTGCGTGGACGCGCACACGGTACGCCGCGTCGCACCGCGGCTCCCCGGTCGTATCGGCAGACGGGGCCGCCCACTGGAGGCTCCGGTGGGCGGCCCGACCGTCAGCGCTCGCCCGGCCCGGCCGAGAGCGGCCGGGGGGCGACGTCGTCCTCGTCCTCCAGCCGCGGGGCCAGCGGACCACCGAGGCCCGTGCGACGGTCGCGCTTGGACCCGGCACCGGCGCCGGCACCGCCGCCACCGGCCATCATGCCGGTCGCACCGCCCGCGCCCGTGCCGCCCGCACCGCCCGCGCCCGTGCCGCCCGCACCGCGCGCGCCCGCCGCGGCGCCGCCGTCGGCCAGGCCCGCCGCGCCGCGCACGCCCGCCGCTCCGGCACCGGACGCGCCGTGCGCGCCGCTACCGGCGCCCGCGCCACCGGCACCGCCCGCGCCGCCGGACGCGAGCCCGGCGCCCAGGCCGCGCGCGCCTGCACCCCCGGCGCCACCGGCGCCGGTCGCACCGGCGTAGCCGCCGGACGCGCCGCCGTAGCCGCCCAGGCCGGCGCTCGCGCCGAGTCCTGCCATGCCGCCGCGCGCGCCCGTGAGGCGCGAGCCCGCTCCCAGCGCCGCCGCACCCGCGGCGCCGCCGACCAGGCCGGACGCGCCGCCCGTCCAGCCGCCGGCACCGGCACCGCTGCCCGGCCCACCCGCACTGCCGGGGCCTCCGGCGCCGCCGGAGCCGGGCAGCCCGCCGTCCATGCCGCCGTCGACGTCCACGTGCGGGAGCGGGTCGAGCACCACGGGGGGCGTGGTCGGCGGCACGACGGGAGGCGTCGGTGGGCCGACGACCACGGGCGGCTGCAGCACGGGCTGCTGCGACAGGGGCGGCTGCGACAGGGGCGGCTGCGACGGCGCCGTGGGCACCGTCGGAGTGGTCTCCCAGCCGGGCGTCCCGGGCACCGGCTGCACGCCGCTGCCGGGGATCCCGCTCCCCGGGCCGCCTCCGGGGGTGCCGGTGCCGCGCGGGTACGACGGGGTGCTGGGGCCGCGCGGCGGGACGGGCGGCTGCTCGCCCGGCCCCTGCGGGCCCCCGCCGCCCGTTCCCGTCATCTTCAGCGCGGTGCTGATCTGCGCGGCCGGCGGCTGCATCTCGCTGCGCAGGCGCGCCACCGCCTGCTCCGCCTCCCGCCTGCGCGCCGCCACGAGCGCGGCCTCGGCGTCCGCGATGCGACGCTCCGCCCGGCGCGCGGCCGCGGAGGCGACCAGACCGGTCACGACCACGCCGGCCGGCAGCGCGAGCAGCGCCGCCTTCTCCTCGTCGGCGTAGATCATGGCCTTCTGGGCGAAGGTCAGCTCGACCGGCATCGCCTGCACGCGCTCGAAGTGCGACTGCGCCGCGCTCTGCCGCGTCGCGTCCGCCGACTCCACCGCGGCGTTGACGGCCACGAGCCGCTGGTCGTACTGCTCGATCTTGCTGCGGATGTCCGTCAGCCGGGCGCGCGCGGCGTCGGCAGCGGCGCCGGAGGCCTCGGAGCCGAGCATCTCGTCGACGTCGGCGATGGCGGACTCCACCACCGCGTACGCCTCGCGCAGCCGCTCCGCGCCGGGCAGCTTCCACGGCGACGCCGTGGCCAGCTCGCCGAGCTGGGCCTCCGCGTCGGAGTACGTCGATGCGTCGGTCATGCGTGCACCTTCTTCGTCGTCGGGGACGGGCGTCCGCTGCCCGGGGAGGCGTGGGGCCGAGGCATCACGGGGCCGTCGTGGTCGGGGCGCCGGGAGTGCGGCGCCGGGCGAGCAGGACCGCCACGACGACCAGGGCGGCGACGGCCGCACCGCCGCCCACGAGCGCCCCGGCCGGGACGCCGTCGCCGGAGCCGTCACCGGCGTCGGGGTCCTGGGGCGCGGCCCCCGCGGTCGGTTCGGTCGTGGCCGACGGCTCCGGCGCCGCGGCGGGCGCGTCGGGGTCACCGGGCCACACCGGGCGGGTGGCCTCCGCGACCTCCCGCCGCGTGATCGGGTCGGACCGTCCGCCCGCGTTCTCCCCCACGTCGAGCAGCAGCGGGTTCTCGTCGGGGAACGTCGTGGGGTCCTCGCGCAGCATGTGCCGCAGGCCGACGATCCCGTAGCCGTACACGGGGTCGTAGTCGAGCTCGTGCTCCTCCGCCCCGGTGTTGTGGATCAGGCTCTGCAGCATCTGGTGGCCGGTCGCCTGCGGGTAGGCGGACCAGACGGCCGCGAGCGCGCCGGCCGTGATCGGCGCCGCGAACGACGTGCCCCAGCCGAGGCCGGTCGACGTCGTGTCCCCGTCGCGCGACCCCTGGACCAGCAGCCCGACCCCGGGTGCGCAGACGGTCACGCGGTCGTGCTTCATCGGCGCCCCCGAGCCGGGCGGGCCCTCCATCGGCTGGAGGTCGGCGTCGCACGCCTCGACGGCGACGACGCCGTTGGCCCGCCCGAGGTCGTCGCTGACAGGGATGACCTCGCCGTTCTGGTACTCGCCCAGCGCGGCGACCACGACGACACCCTCGTGCAGCGCCCACGCGAGCGCCTCGCGGACCTGGAGGTCGTACACGTACGCGCCACCGACGCTGATGGTGATGATCTGCGCCCCGTCGTCGACGGCCTGCCGCAGCGCCTGGGCCATCTCGCTCGCGTCCACGGCGTCCTCCGCCAGGGACATCTGGCAGGTGAACCCGGTGGGCGTGTCCGGCGTCGGGGTCCCGTCGCTCACGGCGTAGAACAGCACACGCGCGTCGGGTGCGACGCCGGCGATCGACATGCCGCCGTCGGCGCCGCGGCCGTTGCCGGCGACGAAGCCGGTGACGGTCGTGCCGTGCCAGGCGACCTGCTCGAGCGGCCGTGCCGCGGGGATCGGCGTGTCGGTGTCGTCCGCGCAGAACGAGGGCTCGTGGACGTGCAGGTCGACGTCGGCGAGGTACGACATCGCGGGGAAGATCCCGTCGTCGATGACCGCGACGGTCACGCCGGCGCCCGTTGCACCCTGGGCGTGCACCTCGGCGACGCCCATGCCGGTGTACCACCACGTCCCGTCCTGCGGCGCCGCGGCGGACGGTGCGACGAGCGCGGTGCCGAGCAGGGCGGCCGCCGCGAGCGCGGCGCCCGGACGGACGAGGGACCGACGGCGGGGACGGCGAGCCGTCATCACATCCCGCTCGTCTTGGCGGAGCGACCCGCGCCCGTGGTCGGTGCCGGCGACGGCGCCGTCGGGGCCGCGGGCGTGGTGGCGTCCTCCGTCACGGCGGCCTCGACCTCGGCGGTCAGCGAGCTCAGCTGGGTCACCGAGGCCTGGTCCGCGCCCTCGAGGATCGCAGCCGCCTCCGTGAAGGCGGTCGCGCACTCGGTGAGCAGGTCCCGCAGCTCGTTGCGCAGCCCGGTGAACACCTTCGGCGCCTTCTCGAGCACCTGCGTCACCGGCGCGACCGCGTCGTACTGCGTGGCGCGCGGGCCGTAGAAGCCCTCGAGGCGGCCCTCGTCGGGGAGCATGTCGGCCTCGGCCGTGAGCCGGGTCGAGTAGCCGCGCATGGCGTCGGGGATCATGTGGATCGCGGGCATCGTGCGCTCCTGGTGCGTGGTGGTGCGGGGTGAGGCGTGGCGTCGTGCGGGCGTGCGCGTGGCGGGGGCCGTCGGACCCCCGCCACGCTCACGTGCGACCCGGTCGGGTCAGGCGCCGAAGCGGCCCGCCGACTGCCGGTCGGCGGCCGTGTAGTTCTGCGCGATCTCGTTGGTGCTGGTCGCGATGCGGTCCAGCAGCTGCTGGAGCTCGGTCAGCGACTGCGTCCACTGGCGCTGCGCGAGCGAGTAGGACTCCTGCGCCTGGCCGGACCAGCTGGCGCGCAGCGTGGAGACCTTGCTGTCGAGCTCGTCGAGCTCGGAGCGGATGCCCGAGGCACCCGAACGGATGTTGCCCGACAGCGCGATGACCTGCTCGGGGGTGACGGAGAACGAACCCAGCGACATCTGCATGCTCCCTGTTCCGGGTGCGCCCTCAGGCGCCCATCATCGAGTTGAGACCGGCGATGGTCTGCTGCGTCTGCTCGTCGGTCGCCTGCTGGTCGCGGGCCGTGCCGGTGAGCGAGGCCTCGAGCTGGTCGAGGACGCTGTTCAGCTTCTTCGTCTTCGTGTCCCACTCGGCCATGAGCTGGGTGAAACGGGCGGCCGCGGGGCCGGTCCACATGCCGCCGACGGTCTCGATCTCGCGGCGCACCTGGGCGACGCGCTGGTCGATGCCCTGCCGGGCGTCGGCCACCGCCTGCGCACCGCGCGCGAGGGCCCCCTCTTCGGCGGAGATGTTCTCTGCCACGTCACACTCCTTCACTCGACGCCGTGTGGCGCACCGCCCGTGTGACGAGCGGCACGGCCGTCAGAGTAGCGCCACCGGCCCGTCCGTTCCCGGAGCATCCGGACACCGCGGGGTGATCCCGGAGAGATCACCCGGGGTGGCGCACCCGATCGGGTGACGCGTGGCCCGGTGGGGCCGCCGCAGGGGTCCACGGGCTGCCCGCGGCCGGGCCGAGGCCCCGCCGCGCGCTAACCTCGCCTGCGTTCGCCGCGCGCCGCAGGTGCGCCCTCCCGGGGGACCCGATGCCTCAGACCACGACCGCCGCACGCGCCCTGCTGCACCTGACGATCACGAGCGAGGACCGTCGGCTGGACCTCGGCGTGCCCGCGCAGCTCCCGCTGGTCGAGCTGATGCCGGGCGTCGTGCGCAGCCTCGGCGTCCTCGACCCCACGCTCGTGCACGCCGGCTACGGGCTGCGCCGCTCCGACGGCGGCCTGCTCGACCCCGCGCAGAGCTGCGCCGCGCAGGGCGTCCAGGACGGCGAGCTGCTCACCCTGGTGCGCGGCGCGCTCGTCGCGGAGCACCGCCGCTACGACGACGTCGTCGAGGCCGTGGTCGACGCGACCCGGGACCGCGCGGCCTGGACCCCGGCCGACCAGGCGCGCACGGCCCTCGCCGTGAGCCTCGTGCTGCTGGCCCTCGGCGCCGGCCTCCTGCTGTCGTCGCCGCACGGCCTCGGCACGGGCGCGATCCTGGCGCTCGGCGCGGCCGTCGTGCTCGTCACGACCGGGGCGGTGCTCACCCGCACGGGTGCGGCGGAGGCGGGCCACGGGCTCGGTCTCGCCGCCGCCGTGTGGGCCGGCGTCGGGGCCTACCTGCTGGTTCCCGAGGGGCAGCCCTGGGGCTGGCCGCTCGCGGCGGCGGGTCTGGCCGCCATGGTCGTCGGCGGTCTCGCGCTCGCGTCCGTCGCGTCCGCGCCGCAGGTGCACGTGGTGCCCGTCGCGGCGGGCGGCGCGGTGGCGGCGACCGGCCTCGCGGCCGCCCTGCTCGAGCCCGGGGACGTCGCCCCGTGGGCGGTGCTCGTCGCGGTCGCCGCGACGCTGTCGAACCTGGCGCCGTGGCTCGCGCTGTCGTCGACCCGCCTCGACGTCGTCTCCCCGCACAGCGACGCGGAGGTGCTGGCGGCCCCGCCCCCGGTGGACGGCGCCGACGTCGCCCGCCGGGCGCTCGAGGGTCAGCGGCTGCTGCTGTCCGCGCGCGTCGCGGCCGCCGTGTGCGTCGCCGTCGCCACGCCGCTGGTCGCCGCCGCGAGCGCGACGGGTGCGGCGCTGTGCGCGCTCGCGTTCGTCGGGCTGCTGTTCCAGTCCCGCCAGGTGCACGCGCGCACCGGCGTGCTCACCCTCATGGCGTGCGGCGCGGTCGGCCTGACGCTCACCGGCACCGTCGTCGCCGTCTCCGGCTCGGTCGCACCGGCGGTGCTGACCATCGTGCTGCTCGCGTCGGTGGCCGCGCTCGTCGCGCTCACGATGCTCCGCCCGCGCGCCCGCATGCGCATGGTGCGGCTCGCCGACACCGCCGAGCTCGCCGTCCTCACGCTCCTGCTGCCGCTCGGCGCCCTCACGGCGGGGCTCGTCTGACCCGTGGCGAGCAAGAAGGACCTCATCGAGGCGCAGACGTTCAGCCGGCGCCGCCTGCTCACCGCCTTCACCTCCGGCGCGCCCGGCGGCAAGGAGCTCGAGCCGACCAAGCCCATGCGCGGCGTCGTCGCGGGCCTGGCGCTCACGGCGCTCGTGGTCGTCGGCGGGCTCTTCTACGGCTTCCTGCGCCCCGGCCTGCCGGCGGGGTGGGACAACAACCGCCTCGTCGTCGCGGAGGACACGGGCGCGCGGTACGTCAGCGTCGGCGGCACGCTGCACCCCGTCGCGAACACGACCTCGGCCCGGCTGATCGTCCCGGCGGGCGAGTTCGACGTCGTGACGACGAGCGCCGAGCGCCTGGCGGACGCCCCGCTCGGGCAGCCGGTCGGCATCGTCGGCGCGCCGGACCAGCTGCCGCCCGCCGACCGCCTGCTCGCGACCGGCTGGGCCGCGTGCCTCGTCCTCGGCGACGGGGCCACGGCGACCGGTCCCGCGGGCGTCTCCACCGCCCTGTCCGCGACGGCCCCCGCCATCCCGACCGAGCAGGCCGCCGTCGTGCGGACGGAGGCCGGCACGGCCGTGCTCGTCGGCGGCGTCGCGTTCCCCGTGGACCCCGACGGCACCGACGCGGTCCTGCGCGCCATCGGCCTCGGTGACGCCGACGTGCGCGACGTGACCGCGGCGTGGCTGCGGCTGTTCACGCCGGGCACCGAGCTCGCCGCCGTCGTCGTGCGCGACGCCGGCGACCCCGTCGAGGGCACCGAGCTGCGCGTCGGCCAGGTCGTGCACTTCACCGGCGCCCCCGCGACCACCCGGTTCCTCGTGCGCGACGACGCCACCCTCGCGCCGCTGAGCCCGCTCGCGTACCAGCTGTACATGCTCGGCACGGGCTCGCAGCTCGGCGAGGCGCTCGACATCTCCCCCGCCGCCGTCGGCACCCTCGACACGTCGCCCACGCCCGCGGGCGCGGCGGACTGGCCCGCCGACGAGATCACGCCCGTCCCCGACGCCGACGTGCCGTGCGCCCTCGCGGTCGACGACGACGGCGAACCGGCCACGGTGCTGGCCGTCGCGTCCGACGACGCCCTCGTCGGGACGGCCGGGCAGCGCGTCGACCACGGCGCCGGCGCGCTCGTCCGGGCCGGCGGGCGCGGGCCGCAGTCGAGCGGCGGCGTCTACCTCGTCGACGCGACCGGCACCGCCTTCCCCGTCGTCGGCGACGCCGACACCCTGACGCGCCTCGGCTACGCGGTCGAGGACGTCGGCGCGGTCACCGACGCGTGGATCGACCTGCTGCCCACCGGCCCGGTCCTGTCGGTCGAGGCCGCGGCGCGCGGCGTCACGCCCGCCGACGCGGCCGACACGACAGCGGAGGCGGACGCCGGGTGAGGCACGTCCCCGTCGCCGCCGCGCTCGCGACCGTCGCCACGGCCGGTCTGCTGGCCGTCGTGCCGGCGGGCGCCGCGGCCGCCGTCGCCGCGGGGCCCGTCACGGCGGGGCCCGTCGCCGCGGGGCCGGTCGTCGCGGCCGCCGCCACCGGGTGCGAGCCGGGGAACGTGCGGTGGACGACGGCGACGCCGCCCGCGCTCGACATGCTGCAGGCGCGGCTCGCGTGGACGGTGACACGCGGTGCGGGCGTCCTCGTGGCCGTGGTCGACTCCGGCGTCGACGCCGGCAACGAGCACCTCACCGACGCGCTCACGGGCGGCGTCGACCTCGTCGGCGACGGGCTCGGCGCGAACGGGTACGCCGATCTGCACGGGCACGGCACGGCCGTCGCCGGGACGATCGCGGCGCGGGAGCGCGCCGGGTCCGGCGTCGTGGGCCTCGCACCCGAGGCGCGGTTGTTCTCCGTGCGGGTGTTCGCCTCCGACGACCAGAAGGCGCGCGAGGCCGGCGTCGGGCCCGACGCCACGCGCCTCGCGGACGGCATCCGTGCCGCCGCCGACGCCGGGGCGCAGGTCGTCGCCGTCGCGATGTCCAGCCCCGAGGACACGCCCGCACTGGCGGACGCGGTCGCGTACGCCGCGGGACGCGGCTCGCTCGTCGTCGCCTCGGGCGGCAACGCGTCCGGCGACACCGGCGCCCGCTACCCCGCCGCGGTGCCGGGGGCGCTCGGCGTGACCGCCGTCGACGCGGCGGGCAACCCGTCCCTCGCGACCATGCCCGGACCGCACGTCCGCGTCGCCGCACCCGGGCAGCAGGTGCTCACCAGCGCCGTCGGCGCCGGCGACTGCCTGTACGCCCAGCAGGAGCCCCGCGCCAGCTTCGCGACCGGCTACGCCGCCGGCGCCGCGGCGCTCGTCGCCGCCGCCCACCCGGACGAGACGCCCGCGCAGTGGGCGCACCGGCTCGAGGCCACCGCGGTGCGCCCCGACCCGGACCACCGCGACGACGCGATCGGCTGGGGCGTCGTGCAGCCGTACGAGGCGATCGTGCTCGTGCCGGACGCGTCGATCCGCGGACCGGTCGACCCGGTGACGGGCGCGTCGCCCGCGGCCGTGCGCCCGGTCGCCGCCGCGCCGCAGGTGCGGCCGTCGCAGGACCCCTGGGGTGCGGTGCGGGGCATGGGGACGGTCGTCACCGTGCTCGCGCTCAGTGCCGTCGGCGTGCTCGGTGCGATCGCGGTGCTGCGCACCCGCCGGCCCGCCGCGGCGTCCCCGGCGGGCGGTCGGGACGGCGGGGCCCGCCACGACGACGGCGGCGCGGCCGACTGATCCGCCGTGCGGACGGCGCGCGGCGTCGGCGTACGGACGCCGGAGCCGGCCCTCAGCCGACGAGGGTGCGGACGACCAGCACCAGGCCGGCCGCGCACGCGACGGCGACCACCACCACCGCCACCACGGCCACGCGGGCCCAGGTGCGCGCGGCGCGCTCGACCGACCGCATCGCCGCCGCCTCGCCGCGCAGCGCGTCGGCGCCCCGCAGCGGCGCAACCACGGGGGGCGGCGGAGGCACCGGCCGCGGGCGGTAGCGCTCGCGCTCCGGCGCGGGTGCGTCGTCCGGGGCGGCCCACACGCGGGACGCGGCGGGTTGCGGCGCCGGCGCGGCGTCCGTGCGCGGGGCGCGCACGACGGTGCGGTCGTCGGGGCCGTCGTCCGTCGGCCGTGCGGACCGCACGACGGTCCGGTCGTCGAGGCCGTCGTCCCCGGGACGTGCGGGCCGCACCACCGTCCGGTCGTCGACCGGCTCGGCGGGCGCGGCGGCGCGGTCCGGCCGCACGACGGTCCGGTCGTCGAGCTCGTCGTCGGACGGCGCGGCACCAGCGGGGGCCACGGCAGCGGCCCCCGTGGCGCCGTCGCGCACGACCGTGCGCTCGTCGAGCGGCTCGGCCGGCACCGCGGCGCGCGCACGCACGACGGTGCGGTCGTCCGGTCCGTCGTCGACGGCCTGCACGCCGGCCGCCGCGGGTGGGCCGGTCGGTGCGCCGGGCCGGGGCGCGGACGGCGGCGTGGGGTGCGGGGCGCCCGGCGGCGGGCCGGCCGGTGCCGTCGACGGCGGCCCGGCGGTCGGCTCGTCGGCTGCGGGCGTCGGACGCCCCTTGCGGCGGAACAGGCTCATCGGCGCACCACCCGGGTGTCGTCGTCTGCGGTGTCGGTGCGGGTGCCGGTCCCCCGCGAGGTGTCGTCCAGCCCCGGCGAGCGGCCGCCGGACAGGACGTCGACCACGACGACGGTGACGTCGTCGCCGGTGCCGGCCCGGCTCGCGTGGCCCACCAGCGCGGAGGCCGCGGTGGCGGGCGCGCCGCTGAGCGCGAGGACCGCCTGCACCGTCTCGTCCGCGAGCGCGCGCGCCAGACCGGCGGAGCAGAGCAGCAGCCGCTCGCCGTCGACCACCGGCAGCAGCCAGGAGTCGGCGGTCGCGCCCGGCGACCCGACCGTGCGGGTGAGGGCGTCGCGCGCGTCGCCGCGCCGCGCGCCGGCGCGCGCACCGGCGGCGGGCTGCGTGTGGTCGACGGTGAGCCGGTGCAGCTCCCCCCGCAGCAGCCGGTACACGCGGGAGTCGCCGACGTTGAGGACGAGCCAGTGCGGGCGGCCCTCGTGCAGGGTGAGCACCGCGCCGGTCACCGTGCTGCCGGTGCGTCCGGCCGTGTCCCGTGCGAGCGCGCCCACCTCGGCGTGCGCGCGCTCGAGCGCCCGGCGGACGTGGTCGAGCGTCGCCGGCGCACCGGTGGGCACCTCGGCCGTGAAGGCGTCCACCACGGCGGCGCTGGCCGCGCCTCCGGTGCCCCGCGGCCCGGTGCCGTCGGCCACGACGAACACGGGAGGTGCGACGCGGCAGGCGTCGGCGCCGGCGGCACCCGACCCTCCGCCGCCGGCGGCGGCCGCCGTGACCAGCACGACGCCGCCGACCTCGTGCCGGCCGGTCACCGGGCCCGCCCCGTCCGCTGCTCGAGGACCATGCCGACGTCGCCGAGACGCACGCGCCCGGTGACGACCGCGGCCTGGCCCGGCACGAGCATGCGCTCCGCACCGCCGGCGTCCGGGACCACCACCCCGTTCGTCGAGCCGAGGTCCGTGACCCACCACGTGCCGTCGCGCAGCTCGAGGCGCGCGTGCGTCTTCGAGAGCGTGCGCGTGGTGTCGGGCAGCGCGACGACCTGGGCCGCACCGTCGGCGTCCGGCGGCCGGCGGCCCACGACGACGACCGGTCGCTCGAGCGGCACGACGCGCCCGTCGTCGAGGCGCAGACGCCAGCGGACGGCGCGCGGGCGGACGACGGTGCGCTCGGCGTCGTCGCCGTCCGCGGCGGGCACGCGGGGGGCGCCGAGCGTGGTCGGGACGTCCGCCGCGGGCGGCTCGGCGGGCGTGGCCAGCGGGTCCTCGACGGTGGCAGCCGGCACCGGCTCCGCGGTCGGTACCGACGGCGAGGCGGCGACCGGGACGGGCGTCGCCGGGGCCGGGCGCGACGGCGGCAGCGGCAGGGCGACCGGCGTGGGCGCCGGTTCGGGCAGGGGCACGGGCGCCGGCGCCGGCGCCGGCGCGGACGGCGCCACGCGGACGAGCGGCTCGACCGAGATCGACGTGACCGGCACGGCGACCGGCTCGGGTGCCGGCACCGTGGCCGCGTCCGCCCTCCTCGCACGCCCGTCGCCGCGCCGGACCGGTGCTGCGGCGGCGGCCGGGACGCCCGGCGCCGGACCGGTGCGCGCGGCACCGCCCAGCGTGTCGCCGCGCACGCCGTCGCCCGCCGGCACGTCCGCGACGGGCGGGGCGCCGGTGCCGCGTGCCGCCCCGGACCAGCCGACGACGCTCGCCCACACGGGCGGCAGCAGCACGGCGAGCACGGTGGCGCCGGCGCCGCGCCCGAGGGACCGCCCGATGCGGTGCGCGGCGACGCCCCGCAGGACCACGCCCCACAGCTGCACCACGGGCACGAACAGGTACAGCGCCGACCAGCCGGGGACACCGCCGCGCTCGTACAGCTCGACCTCCTGCACGACCGGTGTCCACGCCTTCCACGTCGGCGCGCCGAGCCGCCGGAACACCGCCGCGAGCGCCGCGCTGTACCAGACCCAGCAGACGAGCAGCACGAGCAGACCCACGCCGCCGAGGACGACCGCGGTCACCCGCGCGGCCTCGGCCGCGGCGGCCTCCTCCGCGGGCGTGGCGAACGGCACGCTCACTCCTCCTCCGCCTCGGGTGCGCGACCGTCGGCCCGGTGCCGGTCCGGCCGCAGGGCGCGCGTCAGCGAGGCCCCGCTCAGGGCGGCGCCGGCCCGCCGCCACGGCGGGTGCTCCTGCGCGAGCGCGGCGACCTCCGCGTCGCTGGCCGCCCACGCCTCGGCCGCGTCGTCCGGGCCGGGCGGCACTGGCGCGAACACGGCGCGGTCGACGAGCGCGGCCAGGTGCACGGCACCGGGCCGGCCCGACGCCGCCGCGGCGGCGGCACGGGTCGGTCCGGCGATCGGCCGCCCGAGGTCGGCCGCGCGGTCCGCGAGCTCGGCCCAGGCGCCGACGACGGCGACCTCCGGCACGGCGGCGTGCCGCCGGCGGCGACGGCGCAGGGCCTTCGCGAGCGGCAGCACGAGCAGCGGCGCGGCGAGGAGCGCCAGACCGCCGGCGACGAGGCCCACCGTGCGCAGCACGGCGAGCCACGGGCTGTCGCCGAACCGCGCGGAGTCGTCCGCGTCGCTCGCGTCGGTGCCGGCGCCGTCGCGGGACAGCACCGGCGGGTCGACGACGGGCAGCTCGGGCGGCTGGACGGTGGTGGGGTTCTGCGGCGCCTGCGTGCCCTGCTCGACGCGGACCGGCGCGTTCGCGACCTGCGGGTCGACGTCGAGGGTGACCCAGGTGCCGCCGGGGCTGCGCACCTCGACCCACGCGGCGAGGTTCGCGCCCGTGCAGACGTCGGTGCAGGCCGGCACGGTCGCGCCCGGGACGTCCTGCAGGCGCACGCCCATGACGACGCGCGACTCGTAGCCGAGGTAGCGCGCGACGAGGGCCGCGGCGGCGGCCAGCTGCTCGTCGTCGCCGACGGCCGCGACGAGCGCGGCGTCGTCAGCGCCGGGCCCGAGCGCCTCCTCCTGCTCGAGGAGCTCGGTGAACAGCTCCTCGACGCGGGCGCGCGAGTGCCCGGCGTAGCTGGTCTGGAAGACGTACGGCGCCTGCGCCTGCAGCGCGGAGATCCACGCGGTGGCCGCGGCGTCGTCCGCGACGGAGTGGCTCAGGTAGCTGCGCGCGCGCAGCCGGTCGACGAGCGTGACGAGGCCGTCGGCGTCACGACCGACCTGCTGGGCCTGCACCCAGGCGGCGAGCTGCGGGTGCTGCTCCGCGAGGGCCTCGGCGTCGACCTCGCCCGGGCCGGCGAGCGAGGTGGGGTCGTCGCCCGCGGTCGGGGCGGCGGCCACCCGGTAGGAGTCGCCGGGCGCGAGCCCG
The DNA here is from genome assembly GCA_031178625.1 of Cellulomonas sp. GTDB lineage: Bacteria > Actinomycetota > Actinomycetes > Actinomycetales > Cellulomonadaceae > Cellulomonas. Next base: position 1,295 of record JAPSIR010000058.1, on the reverse strand, counting down.
TGGCCGGCGGGGCCGCCGTCGGCGACGGTGACCGCGGACCCGTCGTCGGGACCGAGGTAGAACGCGGCAGCGAGGGCGTCGGCGCGCAGGCCGTCGAACCGCGGCGCCGCCACGACGCCCGACGGCACGGGCACCCAGATGCCCGACCAGGCGTCACCGACCACCACCTCGACCTCCGCGGTCGCACCCCCGGTGGACGACCGGGGCAGCCGCAGGAACCGGCCGGCCGCGCCGTCGGCGCCGACGCGGAAGGACGCGCCGTCGTAGGCGTCGAGGACGGCGGTGCGCAGCCGGTCGACGCCGGCGCCGTCCACGGCGACCCGGAACAGCTCGGCGTCGAACGCGTCGGCGCGGAACGCGGCGCGGTACGAGGTCAGTGGGCTCGGTTCGCGCTGCACGGCGAGGACCGGCTCGACGTCCTCGCGCAGCACGTGCCGCTGCGCCCACCCCGGGGTGCCCGGCGCCGCCCAGGCCGCGGCAGCGGCCGCGAGGCCGACGAGCACGAGCCCGGCCACCAGGCGGCCGACGGTCGTCGCGACGCCGCGCCGCCGGCGGCGGGCCTGGGCGCCGCTGCCGACGCGCACGGCGCGGCGGCGGGCGACGGCCGCGCGCAGCACCGCCCACAGCACCGACCAGACGACGAGCCCGACCAGGCCGAGCGTCGTCCGCGCGTCGGGGACCCGCACGGGCCCGAGGTCCAGCGCCGGCTGCGGCGCGACGGGCCCGAACGCCGGTCCGAGGAGCGCGAGCAGCGCCAGCAGGGGCACCGCCAGCACCGCGCGCGCGTCGCGGCGCACGGCCAGCGGCGCGGCGAGCGCGGTCGTGACGACGACGGCGACGAGGAACGGCACGAGGACGGCCTGGTACTCCTCGACCGGGAGCTCGAGCGTCAGCAGCTGCTTCCAGCCGACGACCACGCCGGCGAGTGCCTCGACGAGACCCGCCGGCACCCCGCGCACGTCCGCGCGCCAGGGCACCGCGACCGGCACCGCGACGGCCAGGAAGCCCGCGGCGACGACGAGCGCGCGGCGGAGCACGCCCCACCGCCGGGCGCGGCCGAGCAGGACGACGCCCGCCCCGACGAGCGTGCCGGCCGCGGCGACCACGGCCAGGCGCCCCGTCGCCCACACCGGCCACGCCAGCACCACGGCGACCGCGACGGCGCCCACCAGCCACAGCACGCCCAGCAACCACTCGGCGCGGCCGCGGCGCGCACCGCCGCGCCGCGAGCGGGCGGGTCGGCGCGCGGCCGCCGGCGCGGGCCGGGCCACGCGCTCGCCGGCCGGGGCGTCGAG
>JAPSIR010000057.1 GCA_031178625.1 Cellulomonas sp. | reverse complement strand
CGCGTCGCCGAGCGCGCGCGGTGCCTGCTCGCCGTCCGCCTGCCGGTACACGCGGTACGCGGCGGCGTCGTCCGTACCCGTCCAGGTGAGGTCCACCGCCGCGGCGGCACCCTCGATGCGCACGTCCCCCGCGAGGTCCGACGGCGCGAGCAGCAGCGGCGTCACCTCGACGCCGTTCAGCCGCGACGACGTCCCCGTCATGACGAGCGTGAGCTGGCCGTCGGTCACCTCGACCGGCTGGCTGACCTTCTCGGACACGGCCCCGCGACCCGCGTTGGACGCCCCGAAGTCCTTGCCCTCGATCTGGACGTTCGAGCGGCTGGTGCCGATCCAGTCACCGTTGTGCGTCTTCACCGCGTACGTGCCGCGCGGCACGTCCACGACGAAGGTGTGCTGCGGGCCCGGGAGCAGGAAGTCCCGCTGCAGGTCGTTCGGCGGGGGCGTGAAGGCCACGCCCCGGTCGCGCCCGCCCAGGCCCGTCGTGTCGAGCCAGCCCCACCCGGTCTCCGGGGTGTAGAGGGACCGCTCGCTCGCCTCGGCGTACCCGGGCATGACCGGGTTGCCCGCGAGCTGCACGTCGAAGCGGTGCAGCGCCGCGCGCGTCGTGACGCGCACGCTCGCCGACGGCGCCGAGTCGCCGCGGCCGTTCACCGCGACGACCCGCAGGTCGTACGACGCACCCTCGACCAGCCCCGTGACGGCGGCCTGCGGCAGCGTCGACGTCGTGACGAGCGCCCACGCGTCGTCCCCGGCGTCGGCGGCCCTGCGGAACACCTTGTAGACGTCGGCGCCCTCGACGGCCGCCCACGTCAGCTGCACGCCGGCGTTGGAGACGCTCCCGGCGAGGACGCCGGACGGTGCGGCGGGCACGGCGGCCGGTGGCTCGGCCGACTCGACCTCGTCGGCCAGCGGCACGTCGAGGGTGGCCAGGTCGGCCGCGACGAGCCGCGCCATCTGGATGGCGCCGTACTCCTGGAAGTGGGTGTCGTCGACCGTGCCGTTCGGCCGGCCCGGGTACACCCCGGCCGGCACGTGGAGGAACACGCTCCGCGCCGCCTCCGGCCCGATCTCGTCGAGGTACGCGCGGCTCGACGCCGACAGGTCGACGAGCGGCGTGCCCGTCTCGGCAGCGAGCCCCGCGGCGGCCTCCACGTACTCGGGGAACGAGACGTGGAACCGGCCGGTGCCCGCGTCCCACGCGCGCCGCGAGACCGGCGTCACGAGGATCGGCGTGGCGCCGCGCTGCCGGGCGCCGTCGACGAAGGTCCGCAGGTAGTTGCGGTAGTCGGCGGGCGCGGCCCACCGGTCGTCGACGCCGTAGGAGTTGTCGTTGTGGCCGAACTGCGCGACGACGTGGTCGCCCGGCCGGACCTGCCGCAGCACCTCGTCGAGGCGTCCCTGGCTGATGAAGTTCTTGGCCGAGCGCCCACCGATGGCCTTGTTCTGCACGGTGACGTCGTCGGACAGGAACCGGTCGATCATCTGCCCCCAGCCGGCCTGCGGCGCGTAGTCGGCCGTGTACGTCTGGACCGTCGAGTCCCCCGTGACCCACAGCGTGGGCTCGGCGGCGGGCGTGCGGTCGGGCTGCCGGGTGATGACGAGCTGGTTGAGCTTCGGCGCGGTGCCGGCGAGCTCGATGTTGAGCTGGCCGTCGACGAGCGCGACGTCCAGCTGCATCTCCAGGAACTGGCCGGCAGGCTTCGCGGTCTGCTGCACCTTCGCCATGCGCTCGACCGTGAGCGCGACGTCGGTGGCCTCCCGCGCGTCGCCCGCGACGAGGCTCACCGTGTAGTCGCCGTTCGGCAGGTCGACGACGAGCTCGGTGTCGCCGACGCTGACGAAGTCGGACCGCACGGCGTCGTCTCCCCCGCGATCCGTGGCGGTCACCTGCGACGGGTCGACGAAGCCGATCCGCTGCTCGTGCGAGTAGGCGGTCGTCGCGTCGACGCGGACGGCGCCCGGAGCGAGCGTGCCCGACCCGAGGTCGAGCGACAGGACGCCGCTCTCCGGGAGCACCGGCTCCGTGCCCGCACCGGCGAGGCTGCTCACGGCCGCGGCCGACGGGACGGACAGGCCGTCGGCGCCGACGGCGCGGACGCGGTACCAGTGCGTCACGGTGGTGTCGACGGCGTCGGTCGCGTGCACCTCGCGCTGCCCGGTACGGGCCACCTCGGCGTACGTGCCGTCGACCGCGTCGGCGCGCGTGACGACGTAGCCGGTGGCCCCGGCGACCTCGTCCCAGCGCAGCGTGACGGCGCCGGGCACGACGTGCGCCATGCGGACGGCCTGCGGCGCGGGCAGGGAGCCGACGGGCCCGTCGGCGGTCGTGGCGGGCTGGTCGGCGGCCGGCTGGTCGGGCGGCGGGTCGGTCGGGGCGGCGTGCGCCGGCAGGGCGCCGGCGAGGAGCAGCGCCAGCGCGGTGGCGGCGCCGGCCGCGACGGCGGGCGGTCGGGTGCGGCTGCGGGCCCTGTCGTGGGCCCGTGCAGGTCGGGACATGGTCACCTTCGTCGTCTCGTCGTTGAAACGTGGGGGGCGGATCGACCACCGAGCCCGGACCGTGAATCGATTCAACGCGCCGGGGTGGACGCATGTCGAGATCGGGGGAAGCGGGCGGTCCCGACATTCCTACCCCGTGCCGCGGCGCCACGTCCAGGCTTCGAGGGAAACGCTTACCCGGCGGAGCCCGCGCGCGCGTCACGGGAGCGCACCCACGCCCCCCGACCGCACCCGACGCCGCAGCGCCGCTGCGCCGCGTCGTCGTCGCGCCGCGGCCGTGCCCGCGTCGCGCGTGTCGCGACGCCTGTCGCTGTCGCTGAGCGACCGACGGCCCGGCGCCCGCCCGCCGGCGGCCGCCACCTGCCCGCGAACGACGTGAGCGCGACCGACGTGAGCGCGCTCGACGCGTCGAGCGTCCCCGGTGACCCCCTCGCCGGCGACCCCGGCGCCGCGCCCGTCGTCGCGCCGTGCCCCGCCGCGCCGACACGTCCACCGCGCCTCGCGACGACGTCCCGCACCATCCGGTCGCAGTACACGGGCACGACGCTGCGCGAGCACTACGGGCTGCCGCGGCCGGAGAACCCGTACACCCGGGCGCGGCTCGCGGCGGCGGAGGTGCCGGCGTGAGCTCGACGAGGTCGACCGCACCGTGCCGCCCGGCACGGTGCGCCTCAGGCGCCCGCCGGCCGCCCCAGCCGCCGCGCGACCGCGCGGAGCTCCGCGTCCCAGCCCGGCTCCAGCCCGGCGCCGTCGAGCACCGCGAACCCGCGACCGAGCAGCCCGTCGACGGCCGCACGCACCCCCGTCAGGACGGCCGGGTCCCGCAGCCGCTCGTGCGCGACGGCGTGCCGCGCCGCGACGTCGGGGGCGGCGGCGACCTCGGCGTCGGTCGCGACGAGGTGCGCCAGCAGCAGCGTCGAGCGGCCGGCGGCCCCGTCCACACCCGTGCTCTTGAGGGTCTCGGCGCTGGTGGCGGTCGCGTCCAGCAGGTCGTCGAGCAGCTGGTACGCCTCCCCGACGGCGGCGCCGAACGCGCCGAACGGTCCCGCGAGCTCGTGCCGCCCGGCGAGCGTCGCGCCCATCGCCAGCGGGTCGGCCACGGTGTACCGCGCCGTCTTCAGCCGCGCGACCTCGGCCATCACGTCAGGCCCGTCCAGCCGCCCCACGGTCGCGTACAGCTCGGCGAACTCGCCCACGACCGTCGCGGCCTTCATGGCCGACCACAACCGGCGCACGGGTGCCGGCAGGTCGACGACCATCGCGTCCGCGACCGCGAGCGCGAGGTGGCCGGCGAGCAGCGCGACGCTGCGCCCGAAACCCTCCGGGTCCCCCACCCACCCCTGCGCGCGGTGCTCGTCGCACCACCAGCGGTGCGACGTGGGCACGCCGCGCCGCAGGTCGGCGCCGTCGATCACGTCGTCGTGGATGAGCAGCGCGCAGTGGTACAGCTCGAGCGCGGCACCGAGGACGACGACGTCGCGCGCGTCGTCCGCACCGCCCGCCGCCCCGTACCCCGCGCGCACGAGCCGCGGCCGGATGCGCTTGCCGGGACCCAGCGCCAGGCGCCGGACCTCGTCCACCACAACCCCCTCGTGCGTGCGCAGCACGGGTGCGGCGTGCCCGCCGACCAGCTGCTCGGACACGAGCGCCTCGACCTCGCGGACGTACGCGTCCAGCCGGCCACCGGCGTCGGCGACGGCCGTCACCGCGCCACCCCTGGCGCCGCCGTCGTCCGGTTCACCCCTCCGGGGCCGCTCGTGCACATCGTCACGAACCTCCTTGACACTCCTGCGCCACGTCGGTGAAGGTGGGCACTCGTCCGGCTCGTCCCTGTTCGTCCCGGCTGTGCGCCGGGGCGGACGTGGGTCGCGCCGGTGCGGTCGACGACGTCTGCAGGGGGTTGACGTACATGTCCGCGACCACGGCCACACCGGGGCAGCGCGCCCCGCACCGCGAGCGCGCGGCCGGGACCGCCCACGCCTTCGACCGGCTCGGGCTGCGCCTGCGGCCCGTCGACGTCGCCGTGCTGGAGGCGCTCTGGGAGTCGCCCGCGTCCACGCTCGAGCAGCTGGCCGACCGGTGCGGCGTGTCGCTCGCCGCCGCGCGCGGGTGCCTGCAGACGCTCGTCGACCTGCGGCTCGCCCTCGGCGAGGACGGCGGGTACCGCGCGCTCGACCCGGAGGCGTCGCTCAACCACGTCCTGGCGCGCATGGAGAGCGCCCTGCGCGACCGGCACGACACGGTGGCAACGGCGCGGGAGGACGCCATGCGCATCGTCTCGTCCTACCACCGCAGGCGCTCCGCGGCGGCGCCCCGCCCCGCGCAGGCGGCGGCCCGGCCACCGTTCCTGCGCCGCCTCGCCGAGCTGCTCGACGAGGCGCACGGCGAGGTCGCGCTCGTCCTGCCCGCCGGCCGCGACGCGGACGGACGGCCCGCCGTCCTGCCCGTGCTCGACGTCGTCCTCGCGCGCTCGCCGGCGTCGGTCCGTGCGCTGTGCCCCGAGGCCGTGGCGGAGCGGCCGGACGCCCGCGCCGCCGTCGAGCACGCCGTCGCGCGCGGCCTGCGGGTGCACGTGCACGCGCACCCGCCGGCGCCCATGGCGGTGCTCGGCACGACGAGCGCGTGCGTCGCGGCCGCTGCCACCGGCACGGACGGGCGTGCCCACGTGGTCGACGACGCCGGCGTCGTCGCCGCCCTGCGCGAGCTCTTCGACCGCTGCCTGGACACCGCGCGGCCGTGGGACGGGGCCGAGGCTCCCGACGAGCTCGCGCACCTCACCCGGGAGGTGCTGCGCCACCTCGACGCGGGCCACAAGGACGAGGTCGTCGCGCGCCGCGTCGGCCTCTCCATCCGCACGACCCGCCGGATCGTCGCCGACGCCGCGGTGCGCGCCGGTGCGCAGAGCCGGTTCCAGCTGGGCAGCCGCGCGGCCCGGCTGGGGTGGCTCGACCCCGACGGCGCCCGCCGCGACGACGGGGCCGCGCCGTGACTCACGCCGCCGCGTCACGTCGCCATCCCGTCGCCGCGCGCCGCCAGCCGTGCGCCGCAAGCACCCGCACCTCGCCGCGCACGTAGTCCCGCCACGAGCCGTACACGTCGCGGTGCCGCAGGTAACGCAGCCCGGTCACCGCACCCGCGATGCGCGCGGCACGCCGCGGGACGGGCTCGTGCGCGACCGCCCACGCCGCCCGGCGGGGCACGTCCAGCGTCGAGGCGGCGTCCCCGGTGCGCACGCAGGGCGCGTCCGTGCGCCAGAAGTCGACCCGCGCGCTCCACGCCCACGGCCAGTCGGCGACCCCCCGGACCGCGCCGTGCAGCGGGTACGCGGCCATGGCCGGCCGGTTGAGCGCGTACCCGAACGCCCCGTCCGCCGGCCCCACGAGGGGGTGCACGACACCGTCGCCGCGCCGCAGCGGGTGCACCACCGCGCGCGGTGCGGCGTGCAGGAGCACGACGGTGGGGCGGGCGGTCCGCCGCGCGGTCACCGCGCGCACCGTCGCGCCGAACGCCGCGGTGGGGCGGGCGTCGTCCTCGAGCACGACCCCCCACTCGTACCCCGACGCGAGCGCCGCGCGGACCCCCTCGCGGTGCGCGAGCGCGCAGCCGACCTCGCCACCCGTCAGGTCGCGCCGCAGCAGCACGCGCGCCGCGCGCTGGTCGGCCAGCGCGTGCAGCGCCGCACCGGGCGCGTGCCGCAGGTCGACGCCCGGCACGGCGCGCCACGGCAGCCCGGCCGCGTCGAGCGCGCGCTCGAGCGGGCCGCGCCGGCCGGCGCCGGGCAGTCCGACCACGACCACCAGGGCGCCCACGTCAGTCCACCGGCCGGCGCGCCGTCGAGATCGCCATGGTCCACGCGCCCGCCCGGTACGGCGCCCAGGCGTCGAGACCGCCGCGGATGTTGGCCGCCCGCACGGGCTCCATGCGCCCGGCGCGCACCGCGGCGTCCGCGAGGGGCGCGTAGGTCCGGGCCATCCGGCGCAGCCGCGCGAGCGAGGGACGCAGGAAGGGCGCGAGGTCGTGCCACGCCACCTCGCCGAAGCCGGCCGACACGAGCACGTCCGTGTACTCGGCGACCGTCGGCAGCTGCGGGATGACCCACGCCGCGCACACCCGGTCGACCTTCTCGCGGTGCGCCGGCGGCACGCCCCCGACGCCCGCGTAGATCTCCTCCTGCACCAGCACGCCGCCGGGACGCAGCAGCCGCAGGGCCTCGGCGACGAACAGCGCCCGGTCCGGCGCGTGGCTGACGCTCTCCTGCGACCACACGACGTCGAACGAGCCCGACGGCAGGCCGGTCGCCACGTAGTCCGCGACCTCGAACGCGCAGCCCGCGGCGACGCCGCGCGCGGCGGCGAGCTCGCGCGCCTGCTCCACCTGCTGCTCGACGAGCGTGATCCCCCGCACGCGGGCACCGCGCCGCGCCGCGAGCCAGGTGCTGGTGCCGCCCACGCCGCAGCCCGCGTCGAGGACGACGTCGCCGGGTCGCACCCCGGCACGGTCCGCCATCACCTCGTTCATGCGGACCAGCGACGCCTCGTGGTCGCGCACGCCGTCGTCCCAGTAGCCGAAGTGGATCGCCCGGCCCTCGGCGCCGCTCCACAGGCGCGCGTAGTCGCGGCCCGTGTGCGCGTAGTAGTGCAGGACGTCCCCCACGTTCGTGCTCGCGCTCACCGGGCTCCTCCTCCTGCCGCGGCGACGGGTGCCGCCCCGTACCCCGCCACCTGGTGCGCCACCTGCCGGCGCAGGCCGTCCTCGAGCTGCACGCCCGGCGCCCAGCCGAGCAGCGCGCGGGTGCCGCGGGTGTCCGCGCGGGTCGCGGTCGCCTCGCCGCGCGTCGTCGGCGCCGGGTCGAGCCGCAGCGGCCGCCCGACGTACTCCTCGACCAGGTCGAGGGCCTCGCGAAGCGTGCGGGGCCGGCCCGGTCCGACGTCGACGACCGCGAGGCCTGCCACCGGGGCCGTGGCCGCCCGCAGGTTCGCCTCGACGACGTCGTCGACGTAGGTGAAGTCGCGCAGCTGCGCGCCGTCGCCGTGCAGCGGCACGGGCAGGCCGAGCGACGCCGCGCGGACGAACCGGTGGAACGCCATGTCGGAGCGCTGGCCCGGGCCGTACACCGTGAAGTAGCGCAGCACGACGACGTCCGGTCCGCCGTCGCGCGCGTGCGCCGCGCACAGCTGCTCGGCGCCGAGCTTGCTCACCGCGTAGGGCGTCGTCGGGTCCACCGTCGCCGGGCCGGAGCGGGCGGTCGAGCCGTACACCGACGAGGACGACGACAGCACGACCCGCGGCACGCCCGCCGCCCGGACCCCGCGCAGCAGCGCGTCCGTCGCGATCATGTTGTGCTCGGCGTAGTCGGCGAACCGGGCCCACGACTCGCGCACGCCGGCGCGGCCCGCGCAGTGGTAGACGACGTCCGCGCCGTCGAGGACGGCCGCCGTCGGCTCGTGGCGCAGGTCCGCGTGCACGGTGCGGGCGCCCAGCCCGGCCAGGTCCGCGAAGCGCGCCCGGCGCACGTCGCGGTCGCCGTCGTCGAGCAGCGCGTCGAGGGCCACCACCTGCGCGCCCCGGGCCACCAGCCGGCGGACGAGCGCCGAGCCGATGAACCCCGCGGCGCCCGTGACGACCGCGCGCTCAGGCACGGGTCACGGTCCGGGGCGCCGCGGCCGGCGCGGCGGGCGCGGGCTCGCCGTCGAGCTCCACGAGGTACGTCTGCGCCATGAACCTCTCCGTCCTCACGATGCCCCTGCGCCCGGCCAGTACGGCACCCGGTGCGGCGCGCGGACAAGGCGTCGGCGTGGCCGGTTGCTGCCGGTGCAGCAAGTTGGTCGGGGCGCCCCGGACGGGTCGGCGGCCCCCGAACTAGCCTCGGCGGCATGCCTGAGCACGTCGCGCGCCGTCCGCCGGCCCCTCCCGCGCCCGGGCGGGAGGCGCCACCCTCCGGCGGCCTGGCCGTGCGGTCGGTCACCAAGCGGTACGGCCGGCGGCCCGTGCTCACGGACGTCAGCTTCACGGTGCCGGCCGGACGCTCCCTCGCGATCGTCGGGGCGAACGGGTGCGGCAAGTCGACTCTGCTGAAGATCTGCGCGGGCCTCGTCTCACCGGACTCCGGCACGGTCGAGGTGCACGGCCCCGTCGGCTACTGCCCGCAGGAGATGGGCCTCGACGGCCACCTCACGTCCGCCGACCACCTCGCGTGGTTCGGCCGGGCGACCGGCATGTCCCGGCGCGCGGCGGTCGAGCGCGGCGGGCGCATCGCCGAGGCGCTCGACTGGCGCATCCCGCCGCGGCTGCAGGTGCGGCACCTGTCCGGCGGCACCCGGCAGAAGCTCAACGTCACGGCCGCGATGCTCGCCGACCCGCACGTGGTGCTCCTCGACGAGCCGTACCAGGGGTTCGACCACGGCAGCTACCTGGACTTCTGGGACCTCGTGAGCCGCTGGTGCGACGAGGGCTGCGCTGTCGTCGTCGTCACCCACATGCTGCACGAGCTCGGCCGCGTCGACGACGTGCTCGACCTGTCCGGGACGGAGGTCGCGTGATGCGGGGCTGGGCGGTCACCGCGGAGATGACCCTGCGCGACATGGTCGGCCGGCGCAGCGTGCTGCTGCTGCTCGTGCTCGTCCCGCTCGTGTTCTACGCCGCGCGGCGCGAGGACTTCCAGGGGCAGGCGATCCGCTTCGCCAGCCTCGGGCTCGCGTGGGCGGTGAGCACGGTGTCCCTGTTCTCGGCGAGCAGCGCGCGCCCGCTCGAGCCGCGCCTGCGTCTCGCGGGGCTCGGCACCGCGGGCCTGTTCCTCGGCCGGCTCACGTCGACCGTCGGGCTCGGCGTCGTCGTCGCCGGCCTGTACTCGCTGCTCATCACCGCCGACCAGGAGACGGTCCACCCGTGGTCGGCCGTGCTCGCGCTCGCCGCGTCGGCCAGCGTCGCCGCCGCGCTCGGGCTGCTGGTGGGGGCCCTCGTCCCGCGCGAGCTCGAGGGCATGCTCGTGCTCATCACCGTCATCGGGCTGCAGATGATCGTCGACCCGGCGCAGCGGCTCGCCGAGCTGCTGCCGCTGTGGTCGACGCGCGAGCTCGTCGGCCACGCGGTCGACGGCGAGGGGGACGTCACCGCAGCGGTCACGCACTGGGTCGCCTACGGCGTCGGCATGGCCGTGGTGGCGCTGGTGCTCACGGCCGTGCGGCTGCGCCGGCGCCGGCACGTCGTGCGCGTCGACGCGTCCGTCGCCCGGTGAGCCCCCGCCCCGCGCCGCGCGCGCACGCCCCGCACACGCACGACCCGCACGCCGGCGACGGCCCGCTGCGGCGGCTCGCACGGCGGGGCTGGCAGCCCGGCGACGTGGTCACGCGGCGCGTCGCCGAGGTCCTGGTCGAGGACGGGTCCGCGCGGCGCACGGGCCGCAGCGACGACCCCGGGGTGCACGACCTCGTGCCCGTGCCGGTCGACGGGCTCGTCGCCCTGCTGCCCACCTACGTCGGCCGCTGCTCCCTCGACGAGCACCTCGTCGAGCTCGCCCACCTCCTCGGGCGCCTGCACGAGCTGCGGACCGCGCGCGGCGTCGCGTGCACGCTCTGGATCGGCATGCAGCACGGCCCGGGCCAGGAGGGCGACGCGACCGCCCGGCTCGACGCGCTGGTCGCGCACGCCCGCGCCCACGCGGACCCGCCCGCGGTGGTCGGCCTCCTGCTGCCCGGTCCGGTCAAGGTCGCGACGACCAACGTCGCGACGGCGCTCGGCGCCGACCGCGGGGAGCGCGCGTGGCTGCTGCTCGACGACGACGTCGCGATCGACCCCGACGCGCTCGTGCGTCTGTGGGACCGGTTCACGGCCGAGGGCGGGCGCGCCGTCGTCGGCGCGCGCGTCGAGTACCACCCCGAGCCGTCCCGCTGGTCGCACCTGCGGGCGTGGTTCACGCGCTCGACGCAGCCGCCGCACCGCCTGCCGTTCGGCTGCTGCGAGCTCGTGCCGCCCGCCGTCCTGCGCGAGCCCGTGCCGTACCGCGCGGCGAGCGACGACGGCGCCCTGCAGTTCCGGATGATCGACCCCGGCTCCGACGAGCCGTTCGCGCGGCTGGTCGTCGACGACTCCGCACGCTGCCACGTCGTGGTGCCGTCCCAGCCCGGCGGTCTCGCACGGCGCCAGCGGTCCGCGGTGTTCGGGCAGGTGGTGCACGTGCTGGAGTACCCGCGCGCGACCGGTGCGGTGTACCTGCGCCGGCAGCTGTTCTACGGCCTGTGGCCGTACGCGCCCTGGGGCCGCGGGCCGCTGCGCGACGGCGTGCGCCGCTGGTCGATCAAGGCGGTGCTGCTCGCCTGGTTCGGCGCCGAGTACGGCGTGCTCGTCGCGCGCGGGGCCGTCGGCCGGCCGCGCCGCTGGTACCCGGGCCGCCGCGGCGACTTCTGGTCCCTCACGGTGCCGCGCAGCGACGCCACGCGGCACGCGGACCGCCGCGCCGCCTGACTGGCGCCGCCGCGGTCCGCGCGGGGTCCGGCCGGCTCAGATCCGCGCGGGGTCCGGCCGGCTCAGACCGGGACCGCCTCGGCGCTCAGCCACCCCGCGCCGCCGGCGCGCGCGTACCGCACGTGGGGCCCCCAGACGACGTCCGCGAACACGCCCTGGTTGTCGACCACGGTCAGCGGCTGCTCGCGCTCGGCGCCCAGCAGGTCGACGTAGGGCGCGCCGCGGAACGCCGAGTGGTCCGCGACGACGAGCACCGTGGACGCCCACGCGACGGCCTCCGCCAGGTCCGTGACCGCCGCACCGGGCCCGACGACGTCCTCGATCTCGCGCGCCGTGTAGAGCGGGTCGTGCGCGCGGAACGGCACGCCGAGCTCGCGCAGCCGCGCCGCGATGCCGCGCGCGGGGCTGAGGATGTCGACCTTGATGTCGCCCTTGTACGCGACGCCCAGCAGGAGCACCGGCCCCTGGCCGGCGAACGCGTCCGCGACCCGCGAGCGCATGCCGTCGTCGGTGCCGATCGCCGTCGACAGCAGCGACAGCTCCTCCGGGCGGGCGCTGCCGTCCAGCAGGTACCGGCTCGCGAGCGGGATGCAGTAGCCGCCCGTGCCGAAGCTCGGGTGGTACGTCGCGATGTTCCACTTGGTCCCCGCGAGCCGCAGCACGTCCACCATGTCGACGTCCGGGTACGCGAGCGTGAGCTGGTTCGCCAGCGCGATGTCGAGGTGGCGGAACGCGTTCTCGACGCACTTGACCAGCTCCCCCTCGAGGTGCGAGCCGGCGCGGTGCAGCACGTCGTTGACGAGCGAGAGCACGCCGCCCGCGGCGTCCGCGGCGGCCGGTCCCGTACCGGCGTAGATGCGGTCGAGGGTGCGCAGCGACCCCTGCTCCGCCGTGAACCAGTCGCGCCGCGGCGCCAGCGCGAGCAGCACGTCGCGGTCCACCTCGAGCCCGTGCCGCTCGAGGACGGGCAGCAGGACCCGCTCGGTGGTGCCCGGCGTCACCGTCGACTCGACGACCAGCAGCGGCGGCGGCCCGCCCGCAGCCTGCGCGCGGTGCTCTGCGACGCCGGCGGCGATCGTGCCGACGACCTGCTCGAGCACGGCGGTCCAGGGCCGGCCGTCGCGCTCCGTCGGCACCGCGACCAGGTGCACGAGCACGTCGGGGGCCAGCACGTCGTCGAGCGTCGTCGTCACCCGCACGCCCGGACGCCCCGCGCGCGGCGCGACGTCGAGGCTGCGGCGCGGGTCGGGGTCGTGCCCCACCACGCGCACACCGGCGGCGTGGAACGCCTCGGCGGTGGACCCGCCGATGATCCCGACGCCCCACACGGCGAGGCTGCGCGCGCCGGAGAGCAGCGCGTCTCGGTGCTCGGACGATGTCGGCTCGGTCACGGGAGCTCCTCGGTGGTGGTGTCGGCAGGCGGTGGTGACGGGAGGTGGAGCGTGCGGTCGGCGGGGACGGGCAGGGGGCGGGCGCTGGCGAGCACGACCGTCGGCACGTGGTGCAGCAGCCCGGTCAGGACGCGGTCCGCGGTGGCCGCGTCGAGGTCGGCGACGGGCTCGTCGACCACGAGCACGTCGGGCCGGCCCACTAGCGCGCGGGCGAGCGCCACGCGCCGCACCTGCCCGCCCGACAGCCGCGACCCGGCCGGCCCCACCTGGGTCGACGTGCCGCCGGCGAGCTCGGTGGCCGGGTCCAGCCCGGCCGCCGTCAGCGCGGCCACCACGGCGGCGGTGCCGACCGGGCGCCCGGCGGCGACGTTCTGCGCGACCGAACCGACGACCAGCGCGGGAGCCTGCGGGACGCGCGCGACGACGGGGCCGCCCGTCCCGCGCCGCAGGCGCTCGGTCGCGGCGGTCAGCAGCGCCGACGTGCCGCTGCCGGTGCCGCCGACGACGCAGACGACGCGCGTGCCGGGCTGCAGGACGGCGTCGACGAGGCGGTCGGCCTGGCTGCGGTCGCCGTCGGAGGGGCGCTCGGCACCGGTGGGGCGGCCGGCAGGGGCGCCGTGCGGTGCGCCCGCCTCCCCGCGGTCGGGGCGGCCGTCGTCGCCCGGCACCGCAGCACCGTCCACCGCGGCGCCCGGCGGCTCGAGCCCGAGGCGGCGCAGGGCGTCGCCGGCCGCCGCGCGCGCCGTCCGGCCCGCCGCACCGTCCGACCCGACGTCGGCGAGCGCGTAGCACAGGAGCGCGAGCAGCAGCAGGTCGCCGGGCGTCACACGGCCGGTGCCGAGCAGCGGCACCGACACCACGAGCACGACGCCGATCGCCACGGTGCCGACGTTCGCGGCGACGGCCGCGCGCACCGCGGCCGCGCCGGCCTCGGTCGCGCGGGCGGCCCGGCGGTCGCGCTGCCGGGCGGCGAGCGCGCGCAGCGCGGGTGCGGCCGCGCCGACGCCGCGCACCGTCCGCGCCCCGACGACGAGGTCGGTCGTGAGCTCCGCGACGGCCCGATCGCGCGCCGCCCGCACCGCGGCCGCGCGGGGCACCGCCGGCAGGGCCAGCTGCGGCACCCCCACGACGACGGCGACCACGAGCAGCACCACGGCGAACGTCGGCTCGACGGCGACGACGACGCCGCACATCGCCACCGCCAGCCCCCGGCGCGCCCAGCGCTGCGGGAGGGAGGTCACGTACCCCACGACGTGCTGCACGTCGCGGTCCGTCGTCGTGCCCGGCGCGGCGCCGGCGGTCAGCGCGTGCCGGCAGGCGGCGAGGCGGACGTCGTGCTCGACGTCGACCTCGAGCCGAGGCCCGAGGACACCGCCGACCACCACGGTGCCGAGGACGGCGCGCACGCCCTCGCCGACCGCGACGGCGCCGACCAGCACGCCCACGCCCACGCCCGCCGGTGCGACGCCGGCCACCTCGTCGACCAGCAGCTGCAGCGCCCGGCCGACGACGACCGTGGTGAGCCGCGCGACGAGCGCGCACACCGCGACGGCGACGACCGCGCGGCGGTGCGCGGCGAGCAGGCACCGCAGCCCGGTGCGGGCGCGGTCGGTCGCGGGCGCGCTCACGGGGCCCGCTCCGCCGTCAGCGCGCGCCTGGCGGGCCGGTCGGCCGCCGCGACGTCGACCGGTCCGAGCCCCACGGTCGCGTCGGCGACAGGGTCGAGCGCGTCGTCGTGCGTCGCGACGACGAGCGCGCAGCGCGCGCGCACGCGCCGCAGCACGTCGGCGACCGCGGCGGCGCCCGCCGCGTCGAGGTGCGCGGTCGGCTCGTCGAGCAGCAGCACCGCGGGGTCGCGCGCGAGCGCACGGGCCACCCCGAGCAGGCGCACCTCGGCGGGCGTCAGCGACCGGGCGTCCGTCGGCGCCGCCGGGTCGCGGTGGCCGAGTCCGGCCGCGGCGAGGGCCCGGCGCACCGCGTCGGGCGGCACGGCGGGGTCGAGGAGCGCCACGTTGTCGTGCAGCGTGCCGGTCAGGACGTGCGGGTGCTGCGGCACCAGGACGACGGTGCGCGGGGCGACGGCGCGCGCGTCGACGCCGCCGACGCGCACCGCGCCGACGGCCGGGGCGAGGTGCCCCGCCGCGAGCGCGAGCACGGTCGACTTGCCGGAGCCGGACGGCCCGCGCAGCAGCAGGCACGTGCCGGGCGCGACGGCGAGCGACAGCCCGGCGACGACGGGCGCGCGGCCGGGGCCGTAGGCGAAGGTGACGTCGTCCAGCTCGAGCACGCCACGGGCCGCGGGCGCGCCGACGTCCGTCGGCGGGACCGGGGCGGGCCCGGGCGGCCGCGCGGGGTCGGGCACCGCGACGCGGTCGGGCACCCCGACGCGGTCGGGCACCCCGACGCGGTCCGGCACCGCGACGGCCACGGCTGCTCGGGGCTCCTGCCCGCGCGTCCGCAGCACGGCGACGAGGCCGGCGGTGCGGCCCGCCTCGGCGGCGACGGTCGCGACGGGCGCCCGCAGCAGGAACACGAGGTTGACCACGGTGAACAGGTCGCCGACCCCCGTCTCGCCGCGCGCGGCCGTAGCCGCGACCAGGACGAGCGCCACGAGGAACCCGCCGGCGCTGCCGGCCTGCAGGACGACCGGCCACACGGACGCCCGCGCGCCGGCGCGGACCGCGGCGCGGCGGGCGCTCGCGTGGCCGCCGCGCAGCACGGCGAGCATCGGCCCGACCGCGTCGACGCCCGCGAGGTCGTCGCGGGCCCGCACGAGGTCCGCGGCGAGCGCCGCGCCGGCGTGCCGCCGGTCGGCCGCGACCTGCTCGGCGGCGACGGCGCGGCGCACCAGTGGCCGCGCCGCGGCCACGACCGCGAGGGACGCGGCCAGCACGGCGGCGGTCGTCGGGTACCGCAGCGCGAGGACGAGGCCCACCGCGACGAGCGAGAGCGCGGCGGGGACCAGGCGCCCCGCCAGCGCGGTCACCGCGGTGTGCACGCGCACCTCGTCGAGCATCGTGCCGGGCAGGCCCGGTCCGCCGCCGGTGCCCTCGAGGCCGGCGCGCACGCGGTCGAGCTGCACGCGGTCGGCGACGCGCGAGGCGGTGCGCTCCGCCGCGAGCGCCACGCCGACGCCGGTGACGGCCCCCGCCGCGGCGACCGCGAGGTACGCCAGGGCCAGGGTGCGCAGGTACCCGGCGGGCCGCCCCGTGGTGGCGGCGTCGACGAACGCGCCGAGCAGCAGGGGCATCGCGACGGACCGCACCGCCTCGGCGCCCGCGGCGCCGAGGACGAGCGGGATCCCGACGCCGCCGAGCGCGGCGCGGGCACGCCGGTCCCGGGAGGTCACCCGGGCAGTGTGCGCGACCGCGGGGCACGCCGACCCCGCCACAACCTGCCGCGGCAGGTTGCTGCATGACCGCTGTCTTGTGCCCCCACGCGACCGCGGCGCGTAATGGCTGCGGCGCCGCCGGGACCGGTGCGTGCCGCTCGGACGGACGAGGCGGGAGCGCGGCATGTGCGGCCTGGCGGGTGTGGTGGACGCGACGACGACGGACGCGCGCCGGGGCGCCGTCGTCGGGGCGATGACCCGGGCCGTCGCCCACCGGGGGCCGGTGGGCAGCCGCGTGGCCGTGCACGCCGCGGTCGCGCTCGGCCACGCCGCGCTGCCGCTGTGCCACGGCGCCGTTCCGCAGCCCTGGACGACGCCGTCGGGCCGGGTGACGGTCGTGCTCAACGGCGAGGTCTACGGTCTCGCGGCGCAGCGCGCCCGCCTGGCCGCCCTGGGCGGCGACCCCTCGCTGCGCAGCGACACCGAGGTCGTGGCCGCGCTCGTCGAGCTGGCCGGCGTGCGCGCGTTCGACGGGCTCGAGGGCATGTTCGCGGTCGCGGCCGTCGACCACGTCCGCCGCGAGCTGCTCCTGGCGCGCGACCGGCGCGGCAAGAAGCCCCTGTACGTGGCGCGGCTGGGTGCCGCCGGCGGCTGGCCCCGGGTCGTGTTCGCCTCGGAGCTCACGGCCGTCCTCGCCCACCCGGACGTGCCGGCGGAACCCGACGTCGAGGTCCTCGGCCACTACCTGCGCGTCCGGTCGGTGCCGGCGCCCGCGTCCGCGCTCGCGCACGTCGCCAAGCTGCAGCCCGGCACCGTCCTGCGCCTGGACGCGGACGGCGCCGAGGTGCACGACGTCGCCCCGCCCGCCCCGGAGCCCGCCCCCGACGTCGCGGGCACGGCCGACGCGCTCGGCGACGCACTCACCGCGGCCGTCGACGAGCGGGTGCGCTCGACGCCGGCGCGGGTCGGCGTCCTGCTGTCCGGCGGCGTCGACTCGGCCGTCGTCGCGGCCCTCACGGCGCGGGCGGCGGCCGAGCCCGTGAGCG
>JAPSIR010000056.1:13296-16856 GCA_031178625.1 Cellulomonas sp. | reverse complement strand
TCCCCGACCATGAGGAGATGGGACGCGGGCATCTCGAGCCCGTCAAGCGCCGCCCGGAAGATCGCTGGGTCCGGCTTCGCGACCCCCAGCTCGAACGAGAGCGCCCAGGTGTGGACCGTGTCCGCCCATGAGCGGCCGTCCGGTAGCAGGTGGGACGCGAACGTCGGTCGGAGATCGACGTGGATGTCGCTCACCACCCCGATGTGCACGCCGGCCGAGGCGAGTGCTGCCAGCAGTGGCCGACGTCCCGCGCGAACGCGTTGAGGGAGACGTCGGACTCGACGGCGTAGAGCGCATTCGCCAGCTCCCCGTCGAGCCCCGCAGCGCGGAACCAGTCCGCGTACGCCGCACCGTGCTCGCGCACGTCGGTGTCGATCTGCGACGAGTCCACCCGGGCGCTGTCGCTATCGCGCAGTGCGCCGAGTACCCGCCCCACGTCCGCATCGGCCTCCGGCCGCCGAGTCGTGCCAGCGCCGTCATGACGAGCCACCGCCTGGTCGGCGCGACCGCGAGAGTCCCGCGCCAGTCGAGCAGGACCCTCGGAACCCGGGGGCGTTCACGGCCCTCGAAGGAGCGATCCGGCGCGACCTCATCGCCGGGTGCGTGGGCTTCTCTCCTTCCGGACGAGTCGCTCTCGCAGTCGTCGTCGCTACCTCGGGATCACCGGTCATGGGGTAGGGAGGCACGCTCCCAGGGCGCGCATGCGGGGCACTCGCGCGAAGAGCGGTCAGGCATCGATGCGGCCGGCGCCCGCCGATCCATCGGCGCAGCCGCTCGACCGGCAGTGACAGGCCACCAGACGTTCCTTGGGAGTCGGTGGGGACGACGGTCAGGTGTTTCACGTGAAACGCGCCTCGGTCGGGCCCCTTGCTGGTCGCCGACAGGGAGCGTGCAAGGCATCCGCCGGATCGCCGGTCGCCGCGTCGGCGTGGCACGCGCCTCCCCACACCCTGCGTGGCGCCATCCGCGCGCCGGAGCGCTGGAGCCGGCGGATGCCTGGTGGGGCCATGGCGCCCGGAGCGAGCGGCTGACGAGAAGGTCGCGGCTGTGCTCCGAACATCTGGCTGGAGCTGCGACCTCAGCACGAGCAGTCCGGGCACGTCATGCGCGTCGAAGCGCGCTTCGGACTCCTCTGATGACGTCGTGGTCAGCCTTGTGGACGGCACCTCCCCGCGCTCCACCGGACATGGAGGGAAGCGCGGAAGCGTTGCCGTGGCCCAGGTCGACCCGCCTCGGAGATGCGGTCGCCACTTCCCGGGCGATCGAGGAGTGCGAGCGGTGGGCTGAAAGGGGCGCCGAACTGGAGCTCGGCAGCCGGGGCAGCATCGCTGGGAGCGGGCGACGCCGCGACGGTTGAGGGTGCGTGGCGTGCAGCTGGCGATCCCGCGCCGGTCCTCCGACGCGTTGAAGAAGCGATCGCCATCGTCGACGCCTGTAGGCGACGGGGTCGTCGACGACGTGCCGCCCTCTCGGTGAGTTGTGAGGCTGCGGTTCCCTTCCGGGTCGCGACGCCCGGCGATGAGCGGCGACCATCACGCCACGGGGAGCCCGGTCGGGACCTCGAGAGAGAGAGCAGTACGCCCTGTCCGTGAGCACCGAGCCCGGCCCGGTCCGCGGACGCCCACCCCAGGCCGCGGGATGCCGATCAGGCCTGCGGCGAGCGGACACATCGGCGCACCGCTGGTCTGCCCAGGTCCAGGACGGCTGGCGGCCGGCCCGGTCGTCGACGGCGCGATGGATGTCGCTCGAGAGCGCTGCGCGGGCGCGGTGGTCGGATGGTCAGCGGCTTCGGACGTCCGTTCCCGTGATCCGGGTCGTGCTGTCGTGCCCAGGATCGGGTTCGTGAGTGCTGTGGAGCGCGCCGGCCGGCGCGCTGCTGCACCGCCCGGAGCGAGTCGTGCCAGGGCGTGGTCACGTGTGATCCGCCCGACGGCGTGAACGGTGAGCTCGCCGTGGCCTGTGCCGGCCGTCAACGGCGGCCGCCCCGCGACGGGTGCGTCGGGCACTCGCGCCTTCGGCCGCGGAAGCAGCACGCGGGTGCGCAGGTGCGGGAGCGGCGACGCGGCGTCCGTCGGGCCCAGCTGTGCCGACCCCGCACGTGATCGGTCGGAGCGCGGCTCAGTGGAGCGCCGCCTGGTCGCGGCACGTCGTCCGGCCCTCGTTCCACGTGAAACCGAGCGGGACATCGAGGCGGTGTCACGCCGACCCGCGCACCACCATGTGGTGGCGCGACACGGACGGGCGCGCGCGTGCAGCTGCGTCGCCGCACCGTTGCCGCACCCGGGGTGCGGACGGCGTCGGTCGTAGTGGTCGGCCTCGTCGGGAGCACCGTGGAGCGCCGGCGTGTCCGCCGATACCTGCCTCGCGTCGGCCGGTGTCCGCTCAGCAGACGCGCCAGGGATCCGAGGCGCAGCCGGGGGGTGTGGGCGGGCGTCGCGGTCGAACGCTCGCAGCACCGTGGCGCGTCGAGGTCCGTCGCCGCGGTGGTGTGCCCCGGCGCACGGAGGCGATCAGGAATCGCGCGCGTGCGTCGTCACGGGCACCGCGTCTGCAGCCACCGCGGGTGCCTGCCGTGCCGGCCGGCGCGCACGGCTGCCCGTCGGCGGGTCGTCGGTGGCAGGCCGGCGTGGGCGGGCGACACCGGGAGGGCCGTCCGCCGTCGCGTCGCGGCGCGTGCACCGACGCCCCGTCGACCGGCCTAGTAGCGTAGGCGCGCGGCCCGGTCGACCGGGGCCGCACAGCCGATGAGCGCCGCGTCGCCGCGGCCGACGTGGAACCGGGGGTCGTGCGTGGTGGACGAGACCGGCCGAGCATCGTCGGCCGCTGACGAGGACGCCACGGACCCGCTGGACGGCGACGACCGGCTACCGGCGTACTTCGGGGACGCATGGCCCCAGGTCGAGCGGTTCCACCGCATGCTGGTCGACGAGGGCGAGCTCCGGGGCCTCATCGGACCGCGCGAGGTGGCTCGTCTCTGGGAGCGTCACCTCCTCAACTCTGCGGCGGTCGTCCCGTTCCTCCCGGAGAGCGGCGTGATCGTCGACGTCGGCTCGGGCGCCGGGCTGCCGGGCGTGGTGGTGGCCGCCCTGCGGCCCGCAGCAGAGGTGGTCCTCGTCGAGCCGATGGAGCGGCGCACGACGTGGCTCACGGACGTGGTCGCCGCGACCGGCCTGAGCAACGTGACGGTGCGGCGAGCCCGGGCGCAGGAGCTGGACGGGGCTCTCGAGGCCGACGCGGTCACGGCCCGTGCCGTGGCGGCGCTCGACAAGCTGTTCCGGTGGACGGTCCCGCTGGTGCGGACGGGCGGCGTCGTCGTCGCCCTCAAGGGCTCCCGGGCCCGTGACGAGCTGGCCGCAGCGGCGGGAGTCGCCCGCAAGCTCCGCCTCGTGGACGCCGCGGTGCACGAGGCACGAACACTCCCGGGACTGGACCCGACCTACGTCGTCACAGCAGTGCGCGGAGGGAGCGGTGGTGTTCGGTAGGAGAAAGCGGCGCGAGGAGAAGGCACGCGCACAGGCGGCCCTCGAGGCACGGTCGGCCGCGCCGGGTCTGCCGGCTGC
>JAPSIR010000056.1:4471-13196 GCA_031178625.1 Cellulomonas sp. | reverse complement strand
CCCACCGCCCGAACCGGGACGCCCTCCGTGCTGGCTGACACGGTTTCCGCCCAGCTTGACGCGACGAGCGCGGCGGTCGATGACGCGCCCGGCGTGGGGATAGACGCGCCCAGCCTGCGCGCAGACGCGCCCGCTGTGCGCGCGGGGGGGCACGCCGGGCGGGCTGACGTGCCGGCCTCGCGCATCGAGCCGGCCCCGCCGACCGCGGGGCGCCCTGTCCCCAGCCGGGACGGCCGCGCGCCCCTCGTCGCAGCCGCCGGCGCCGAGCTCACCGCGGTGCAGGAGCACTCGACGACCTCCGACGGGGAGTCGGTTGCAGCAGACCACGCTCCCGACATGCCGCCTGCCGACGTCCAGCACGGTGGAGGTCACGTTGTCGTTCCACGTGAAACAGGCGCTCGGGAGGATGCCGCGGGCGTCGGACCCTCGGTCGCTGGCGCGGACCCATCGTCGGAGGTTTCACGTGGAACACGTGGTGACGCGCCGGCGATGGAGGCGAGCGTTTCACGTGGAACAGGCGCCGATGAATCGCCGGCGTCTCTTGCCGTTTCACGTGGAACACAACAGGCCCCGCCTGCGCGGCCCGCCGGCCCAGCGAGCGCCGAGACGTCGCGGACGGATGCCGATCCCCGCCCGCGACGGGCGACCGGTCGTCCCCAGCCCGTCTCGGTGGCAGACATCGGGGCGGCCTACTCGTGGGAGACTGAGCCGTCAGCCACCCCGGTCGTCAGCGCCGGCCCTGCGGCTGTCGGCGACAGCGGCGCAGCGGCTCCGGATACCTCGGGCACGCGCGAGAACGCGACGACCACGACGTCAGTGACGTCGATCGACGGCGCGAGCGACGCACCGCAGCCGACCCGGGATGGTGACAGCCAGGACGACCGGGAGGGGAGTGCCGTGACCGGCACGGTAGGAGAGCAGGCCACCGCACCCGCGGACGCGTCGGTCGGCGCGACCGCGAGCGACCCCGACGAGGTGCGCCGGGCCGCGCTCGTCGAGAGCCTGCCGCGGCCGTCCGCCGACACGCCGCTGATGGCGGAGCTGCAGGTCGACGCACGCCGCCGGATCGAGCTCCGTGGACGGAAGTTCCCCGCGCCGCCTCAGACGCGCGTCATCACCGTCGCGAACCAGAAGGGTGGCGTCGGCAAGACCACCACGACGGTGAACCTCGCGGCGGCGCTGGCGCAGGCCGGTCTCAAGGTGCTCGTCCTCGACAACGACCCCCAGGGGAACGCGTCGACGGCGCTCGGCATAGACCACCGCGCCGGCACGCCCTCCATCTACGAGGTGCTCGTCGACGGCGCACCGATGCACGAGGCGGTGCAGGAGAGCCCGGACGTCTCCGGCCTGTGGTGCCTGCCCGCGACGATCGACCTGTCGGGCGCAGAGATCGAGCTCGTGTCGATGGTCGCGCGCGAGACGCGCCTGCGGACCGCGCTCGACCAGTACCTGCAGTGGCGACTCGACCAGGGTATGGACCGCATCGACTACGTGTTCGTCGACTGCCCGCCGAGCCTCGGGCTCCTCACGGTCAACGCGTTCGTCGTCGCGCGCGAGGTGCTCATCCCGATCCAGTGCGAGTACTACGCGCTCGAGGGCCTGTCGCAGCTACTCAAGACCATCGACCTCATCCAGGCGCACCTGAACCCGACGCTGCGCGTCTCGACGATCCTGCTGACCATGTACGACGCGCGCACGAACCTCGCGCAGCAGGTGGCGGAGGAGGTGCGCACGCACTTCCCGGACCGGACGCTGCGCACGACGGTGCCGCGGTCGGTGCGCATCTCCGAGGCGCCGAGCTACGGGCAGACGGTCATGACGTACGACGGCGGCTCGTCGGGTGCGCTCGCGTACCTCGAGGCCGCCCGCGAGCTGGCGGAGCGCGCCGTCACCGGCGCGCCGACCGCCCCCAGCAGCACGACGCCGGCGAGCGGCATGCCCGCGGCGCAGGCTCCCGTACAGGAGGATCAGTGAGCGAGAAGCGGCGCGGCCTGGGGCGCGGACTCGGCGCCCTCATCCCGACCGGGCTCGACCAGCCGCGGTCGACGGCGGAGCGTCCCGTCGACGTGTTCTTCCCCGACTCGCGGAAGGTGCCGGCACCGGCGGACGACGCGGCCGCGGCATCCGTGCCGGTCAGCGACGCGCCGGCCGACCTCGTCGCGGGGACCGAGGACGCCACGGCGACCGTGCCGCAGGACGGCACGTCGGACGCCGCGCCGGTCGACGGCACGCGCGCGGACGGGGATGCCGCGCAGACTGCGGGTGCGGCGATGACTGACGCAGGCGCGGCTGCACCGGCCGGCGCGGCAGCGGCGGTCGCCGGTGACACGCGTGCCGCGGACACGCAGGCCGACGCCGGCGACGGGCTCCTGCCGGTCCCCGGCGCGCGCTTCGCCGAGCTGCCCGTCGAGTCGATCCGGCCGAACCCCCGCCAGCCGCGGTCGGTGTTCGACGAGGACGCCCTCGCGGAGCTGGTGGGCTCCATCCGCGAGATCGGCGTGCTCCAGCCGGTCGTCGTGCGCGCGGTCGACGACGGCTACGAGCTCATCATGGGGGAGCGGCGCTGGCGGGCCACGCAGGAGGCCGGACTCGCCACCATCCCCGCGATCGTCCGCGACACCGACGACAGCGACCTCCTGCGGGACGCGCTGCTGGAGAACCTGCACCGCGCGCAGCTCAACCCCCTCGAGGAGGCGGCTGCCTACCAGCAGCTGCTCGACGACTTCGGGTGCACGCACGAGGAGCTCGCCACCCGGATCCACCGGTCGCGGCCGCAGATCTCCAACACGCTGCGTCTGCTGCGGCTCCCGCCGCTCGTGCAGCGCCGCGTGGCGGCGGGCGTCATCAGCGCCGGGCACGCCCGGGCGCTGCTCGGGCTCGCCGACGGAGCGGCCATCGAGCGCCTCGCGCAGCGCATCGTCTCGGAGGGCCTCTCCGTCCGTGCCGTCGAGGAGATCGTCGCGCTCGGCGGTGACGAGGCTGCGCCGACGCGGCGTCCGCGGCCGCGGGCGGGTGTCCGCAACGAGGCCCTCGACGATCTGGCGTCCCGCCTCTCCGACCGGTTCGAGACCCGCGTGAAGGTGGACCTCGGCAAGACCCGTGGCAAGCTCACGGTCGAGTTCGCCTCGGTGCAGGACCTCAACCGCATCCTGTCCTCGCTCGCCCCGGACGACCCGGGCCTGCTGCGCGGCTGATCCGCCGACGGTCGGTGGGTCCCGGCGACGACGCCGGGACCTGCCCGTCCGGTGGCCGCGGGGTACCCGACGGGCCTGGAGACGCCCGCACGGGCTTCTCAGAGCGTTCCCGGGTGCTTCGACGCCCTCGTCGAGCGCCGAGACGTGGACCGTTTCGCCCTCTCAGGCCTTCTGGGAGAACTTCTGTATGCGTACAGAAGAGCTCGAACGACACATAGTTCGCCCAGGACGGTCGAGGACGAGCCGCTTCGGAACGTCCGGACCGGGCGTAATCCGGCCGCGGCGCACCTCGACACCCGATGCGCACAGCGACGCCCCGGCCACATCCGCACGGCGGACACGACCGGGGCGTCGGGACGACGGTGCCCCGTCACCGGGGGACCGGGACGGCTCAGCCCTGCAGGTGCAGGACCTCCTCGACCGCGTCCTTGAGCATCGCCTTGGGCTTCGCCCCGACGACGGTCTTCTCGAGCTCGCCACCGGCGAAGAACGCGATGAGCGGGATGGACTGCACCTGGTAGTCGCGGCTGAGGCGCGGGTTCTCGTCCGCGTTCACCTTCACAACCTTGACCCGGCCGGCGTAGTCCTCGGACAGCTCCTCGAGGACGGGCGACACCATGCGGCACGGGCCGCACCACGGCGCCCAGAAGTCGACGACGACCGGCACGTCGCTGCGCAGGACCTCCGCCTCGAAGGTGTCGTCGGTGACGTCGATCGTGCTCACTCCTGCACCTCCGGGACGTCCGCCGTGGCGTCGGCGGGGATGATCGGGTCCTCGACGTCAGCCGTGTAGGCCAGGCCGGCGAGGTAGTGCTGCGCGTCGAGGGCGGCGGAGCAGCCGGAGCCGGCGGCGGTGATCGCCTGGCGGTACGTGTGGTCGACGACGTCGCCGCACGCGAAGACGCCGGGCAGGTTCGTCGCGGTGGTGCGACCGGCGACCTGCACATAGCCGTTCTCGTCCAGGTCGACCTGACCCACGAGGAGGTCGGAGCGCGGCACGTGGCCGATCGCGACGAACAGGCCGCCCGCCTCGAGCTCGCGGGTCTCGCCGGTCTGCGTGTCGCGCAGCACGACGCCCGTCACCTTCTGGTCGCCGAGGATGCCCACGACCTCGGAGTTCCACGCGAACTCGATCTTGGGGTTGGAGGACGCCCGGTCGGCCATGATCTTGGACGCGCGCAGCTGGTCGCGGCGGTGGACCATCGTCACCTTCGAGCCGAAGCGCGTGAGGAACGTGGCCTCCTCGACGGCGGAGTCACCACCGCCGACGACGACGATCGGCTGGTCGCGGAAGAAGAAGCCGTCGCACGTGGCGCACCAGGAGACGCCGCGGCCGGACAGGCGCTTCTCGTCCGGCAGGCCGAGCTCGCGGTACGCGGAGCCGGTCGACAGGATGACGGTGCGGGCGCGGTAGACGTCGCCGCCGCCCGTCCTGACGACCTTGACGTCGCCGACGAGGTCGAGCTCCGTGGCGTCGTCCCACAGGACGGTCGCGCCGAACTTCTCGGCCTGCTTCTGCATGCTGTCCATGAGCTCAGGCCCCTGGACGCCGTCGGGGAAGCCGGGGAAGTTCTCCACCTCGGTGGTGTTCATCAGCGCACCGCCGGCCGTCACCGAGCCGGCCACGACGACGGGCGCGAGCCCCGCACGGGCGGCGTAGATGGCGGCGGTGTACCCCGCGGGTCCGGAGCCGACGATGACGACGTCGTGGACGTCGCCCTGCTCGGTCGTGCCGGGGTTCTGAGCGCTCACAGATGCCTCGCTTGTCGTTCGGTGCGTCGCGCGGGCGACGGCCCGCGGCTGGTGGCCTGATCTGCCCCGTCAAACCGATCGTAGGGCCGATCTGTTCCCCGCGGGGGACCCGTCCGCGGCGCCGCCGGCGGTCGCCGCGCCGCGCCGTCCACGGGCCGGCTCAGCCGACCGTCACCTCGGTCAGCTCGATGCGGAAGCGCCCGTCCGCCATTGTCGGCAGCTCGCTGAACCACACCGTGAGCACGTCCGTCTCGACCGGCGAGGCGAAGGTGAGGGCCGTCTCCGGACCCATGGGCCCGGACGCGAGCACCTCCCCGGCAGTGGGCGCGTCGCCCGCGGTGGCACGCACCTCGACGTTGCCGCCCGTGCCGTTGACGAGGAGGGTCACTGCGCTGACGGCGGCCGGCTGGGCGAGCCGCAGCTCGAGGCCGACGCCGTCCTTGAGGCCGCCGAAGTCGGGCCGGGAGTACGTCTGGGAGAACCAGAACGTGGCGGGGTCGCCGTCGATGGCGCGTCCCACCTCCTCCTCGCGCTCGCCCGCCGGGTCCGTCGGGTTGACGGTCCGGATGCCCATCACCACGGGCACGTCGCCGGCGGCGGGCTCCTCGGGTGCGGGCTCCTCGCCCTCGGCGGGCGGCTCGGACGCGGGCGGCTCCGCGGGCTGCTCGGCCTGCGTGCCGCCGCCCGGGTCGCCGCGGTCCGGCAGCGTGAACAACGCCCGTGCGGCGAACACCAGCCCGATGAGGACGACGACGCCCACGACGACGAGCACGACCGCCGTCGGGTCGAACCGACGACGCCCGTCGGGCTCGTCCTGCTCGAACGGGAACGGGTCGTCGCCGCCGTCGTCGCCGCCACCCCACGCGGCGGTGCCCCACGCGTCCTCGTCGGCCGCGGGCGGGACGGACGCCGGCATGCCGTCGGCGCGGTGACCTGCGGAGACGGGGGGCAGGCTCGCCGGCAGCGTGGGCGCCGCAGGGGCGGGCGCCCCGTGCGCCGCGGCGGCGACACCCGCGGCACCGGCCGCCGGCAGCGCGCTCGTGCGGTCGACCCGCGACGCGGACGTCGGCAGACCGCTCGCGCGCGCGGGAGCGGCAGGCGGGGGCGTGCCGGGACGCACGACGCCCGGAGGTGCCTCGTCGAACATCGTCCGCACGGACTGCCGGGGCACGCGGACGGGCGCCGTCGCGGCCTCCACGTCGGCGGGTGCGGCCGCCGCAGCGGCCGCCGCACCGGCGCCCGGACGCGCCGCGGCGTCGTCGGCGGACCGGCCCACGCGGATCTCGCCCCACGGCTCGAGCTCGTGCACGAGGTCGCCGGGGCTGTGCGGACCGTCCTCGTACCCGCCGAGGGTCACGGTGCACAGCGTGTCGAGGTCGTTGGGGACGTCGGCGGCGAGCTCCGCGGGCGGCACGGGCGCACCGTCGAGGACGGGTGCGAGCTCCATGCCCGCGACCTGCAGGACGGCGTCCCGGTCCGCGGGCCACCGTCCCGTCAGGCCCGTGTACAGCAGGCGGACGAGGTCGACGGCGTCACGGCGGCTCGTGGCGGTCGCGTCGCCGTGCGGCACACCGAGGAGCGCCGCGTCGAGGGCGAGCCCGGCGATGAGGACGCGGCCGTCGGCGGACACGTGCACGACGGAGGGGCGCAGCGCGAGGTGGTGGACACCGCGCCGCCGGGCGACCTCGAGCGCCGCGGCCGCCTCGCCGACGACCGCGCGGGCCTGGTCGGCCGTCAGCGGGCCGTGCTCGACGAGCTGCGCGAGCGACGCACCGACGATCTGCTCGGAGACGACGTAGCCGACACCCTCGTGCGTGCCGACGTCGAGGACGCGCACCAGCCGGGCGTCGGTGACGAGCGCCGCGCGCCGTGCCGCGTCGAGGGCGGGCGCGACGTCGCCGGACTGCAGGACCCGCACGCGCACGGGGCGGTCGAGGATCTGGTCGGTCGCCCGCCAGACGGACACGCCGTCGAGATCCGAGGGGAGGGGTTCGAGCACGCGGTAGCGCCCCGCCAGCACCGTGCCCCGGCCGACCTCCGCCACGTCCGCACCTCCGCTCGTCCGACCACCCGTCCGATCACGTCCGACCGCGCACACCGGCCGCCCACCCCGGGGCCATGCTAGACGGGTCGGTCGGACCCCCGCCCCTTGCGGAGCCTGCGCAGCACCGGTCCGAGCAGCAGGTCGAGCTCCCGGACGCGCATCAGGCGCAGCGCGCCGAGGTAGACCAGGCCCATCGCGCCGCCCGCCGCGACGCACTGCACGACGGCGCCCGCGACGCCCCCGGGGCCCCACCGCTCGAGCGCGAGCAGCGCGAGGACGCCCACGCCGGCGGCGACGAGCCCGGCGAGGAGGGCGCGGGTGTGCGTGCGGACGACGGCGCGGGCGTCGACGTGGCGCAGCCGTCGCCGCAGGAGCACCATCGCCGCGACCGCGCCGACCACGTACGACACGCTCATCGACAGGCCCGCGCCGGCCACCCACGCGGTGCTCGGCAGCACCGCCCGGCTCAGCAGCGTGCCGCCGCCGACGACGACGACCAT
Source organism: Cellulomonas sp. (assembly GCA_031178625.1). Taxonomy (GTDB): domain Bacteria; phylum Actinomycetota; class Actinomycetes; order Actinomycetales; family Cellulomonadaceae; genus Cellulomonas. The sequence continues at coordinate 5,706 of JAPSIR010000056.1, read as the reverse complement.
GGCGACCTGGATCGGCACCATGCCCTTCGCGTCCTCGTAGGCGTAGTACACGCGCTGGCACATCGACCACGCGCCGAACGCGGGCAGCCCGACGGCCATCGCCGCGACCACGCCCGCGACGGCGTCGACCGACCCCTGCGGCTGGGTGAACAGCACGAGCCGCGTGACCGGCTCGGCGAGCACGACGAGGCCGGCGGCCGCCAGCACGGTGAACAGCCCGACGACGCGGAGCCCGGACGACAGGGTCCCCCGCACGGCGGCGGTGTCGCCGTCGTGGGCCTGCGTGGAGAGGCGGGTGAAGAGGGCGGTCAGGAGCGAGACCGTCACCAGCGAGTGCGGAAGCATGAAGAGCGTGAACGCGTAGTCGTAGGCCGCGTTGCCGGCGACGTGCGCGTCGTCCGAGGCGCCCGGCGCCGCCGACGCGACCCGGCTGACGAGGAGGTTCCCCAGCTGGCCGATCGCCAGCCCGACGAACGTCCACGTGGCGACGGTTCCCGCCCGGCCCAGCCCGGAACCGCGCAGGCCCCAGCGCCACCGGTAGGACACGCCGGCCCGGCGCAGGAACGGGACGAGGACGAGCGCCTGCGCGACCACGCCGAGGGTGGCCGTCCCCGCGAGCACGGCGATGCGCCCCGCGTCCCACGTGGCGGCCGCGGTGACGTCGCGCCCGAACACCGCGATGAAGACGCCGAAACCGGCGATCGACACGACGTTGTTGACCACCGGGGCCCACATGTACGGGCCGAACGACTGCCGCGCGTTGAGCACCTGGCCGAGCAGCGCGTACGCGCCGTAGAAGAACAGCTGGGGGATGCACCAGTACGCGAACGTGATCGAGAGCTGCAACTGCGCCTCGCTCGCGAAGTCGGCGTACAGGCGCACGAGCGGCGGCGCCGCGAGGGTCAGCCCCACGGTCAGCACCGCGAGCAGCGCGAACCCGAACGACAGCAGCCGGTCGACGTACTCCTGCCCGGCGTGCCGCTTGTACGCGCGGACGACCTGGGGGACGAGGACCGCGTTCAGCACGCCGCCGGCGAGCAGCATGAACAGCACGTTCGGCAGCTTGTTGGCGACGGAGAACGCGTCGGCGGCCTGCCCGGTCGCGCCGATCGCCGCGGCGAGCGCCATCGCGCGCAGGAAGCCGAGGAGGCGGGACACGGCCGTACCCGACGCCATGACGGCGGCCCCGCGCCGGACGGCTCCGCTCGTCGACCCCGCGGCGCCCGCCGACCCCG
>JAPSIR010000056.1:0-4371 GCA_031178625.1 Cellulomonas sp. | reverse complement strand
GTCCCGCTCACGCGTCTCCCTCCGGCGTCCCACCGAGCACCGGCAGCGGCCGCGTGCCCTCCTCCTCGCGGACCCGCCGCGCACCGCGCCGCGCGCTCTGGCCGCGCCGCACGGTCCGGACGATGCCAAGCACGAGCCCGATGGCCAGCAGCACGCCGACGACACCGGTGCCGACCGACTCGATGGTCGGGGTTACGCGGGCGAGGAACGTGACGGGCGCGGACAGCTCGACGCCGTCGGCGCTGGTCAGGACGGCCTCGACCTCGACGTCGCAGTTGGCGGTCGCGCGCACCGGCACGGGCACGGCCGCCTCGCCGCCGGCCGGCACGACGACGGCCTCGCTGGCCCCCGCCTGCAAACAGGCCTTGCGCGGCGTGGTCCGCACGCGGACGGTCGCGTCCGCGGGCAGCGCGTTGCGCACCGAGAACCGGACCTCGCCGCTCGCGCTGATGATGTTCTGGGTGCTCGTCTGCGCGAGCTCCAGCCCGGTGCGGCGCGCGTCGACGGCCGCGGTCACGGAGTCGACGAGGCCGGCACGAGCAGCCGGTTCGGCGCGCCAGGCCGTCGCCAGCGGTGCCAGCACGGCCTCGTCGACGCCCTCGACGATCGCCGCGGGGTCGGTCGTCACGGCGGCGAACGCCTGCGTCGCCGCGCGGGACTCCGCGAGCCGGCGCACGTCCTCGGCGCCGAGCGCCGCCTCGACGTGCGTCTGCGCGGGCAGCGGCGTGCGCGCGGCGGTCCCGGACGACGCGCCGAGCAGGGACGACAGCGACGAGAGGCGCGACCACGGCGCGTCCTGCACGGCGGCGAGGACCGCGTCGACGACCTCGGTGTCGGGCGTCCAGCCGCGCGGCGGCGCGACGAGCAGGTGCTGCGGTCCGTCGTCGGAGGACCGCGCGACGACGGACAGCTCCGCGAGCACCCGCTGCACGACGGTCGCCCGCGTGGCGTCGGGGTCGAGCGACTCAGGCTCGACGAGCAGCTGCGTGAGCACCTCGTCCGGGACGAGCCCGACCAGCCCGCCGCCGGCGTCGGTGCGTGCGCTGCCGGCCTCGCCGTCGCGCGGCGGCAGGTCGCCGGGGCGCAGGACGAGCACCTCGGCACCGGCCTCCGCGGCGAGGGCCGCCGTGGCCTGGTCGGTGGCAGGGCCCGGCGCCCACAGCACGTCGGTGCGCCCGGCGAGCGGGGCGTCCTGGCGGTCGCCGCCGGCGGTGGCCGCACGGGACCGCTCCACCGCGGCGCGCAGGAGGTCCGGCGTGCCGGCGTGCGCGAGCGCGGTGAGGTCCGGGTCGCCCCACGGCAGCACCATGACGTCGCGCCCCGCGGAGAGCGCGAGCAGGTCCTGCGCCCAGGTGCCGGGTTCGCCGTCGGCGGCACGCGCGGCGGCGACGAGCGCGGGGTCGACGGCCAGCGACACGTCGGGGTGGCTGCGCGCGACGGCGAGGACGTCGGCGAGGCGCCCGTCCGCGCCGACCAGCGCGTCGAGGCCGTCGCCGGGCACCGGCACGCCCTCGACGCCCGCCGGGACGGCCGGGGGGCCGACGACGGGCGCGAGGACGGAGACGCGCGCCTGCGGGATGGCGCCGTCGGTCGCCCACAGCACGAACGTGCGCTCGAGGCCGACCCGGCGGGAGCCGTCGGCGGCCTCGACCGCCAGCCCGCGCGGGCCCCACACGTCCGGCCGGTCGAGCAGGCCGACGTCGGCGGCGGGCACGGTCACGGTCAGCTCGACCGCGGCGCCGGGAGCGAGCGGGTCGGGCGCGGTGGTGCTCGCCGCGCGGCTGCCGACGCGACCGCCGCCGCCGGCGGTCGAGGGCTGGTCGAGCCACGTGGCGAGGTCGGCGCGCGTGCCGGGGCGGATGCGCTCGATGCGCACGTACGCGCGCGGTGCGGCGACCTCGTCCTCGCCGGTGTTCGTCAGCAGCACCCGCACGGTGAGGTCCTCGCCGGGGCGCAGCACGGGCGGCGTGACGTCGAGCACCTGCACGCGCACGGGCAGGGTCCGCTCGTCGTCCTCGTCCTCGTCCTCGTCGCCGGACGGGGTGCGCGTCGCCGTGGGCGACGGGCCGGTGCGTGCGGACGGCGCCGTGGCGGTCGACCCCGTGCCGGGCGCTGCGCCGGGCTCGCCGGAGGGCTCCGTCGCCGGCGACGGGTCGGCGGGCGCGGTGGGGGCGGGCGCGGGGGAGGGGTCGGCCGGTGCGGGCGACGACGTCGGCTCGGACGTGCCGGCGGCGTGCGCGTCGGGGGCCGTGGGCACGAGCAGCCCGACGAGTCCCGCGAGCAGTCCGGCCAGCACCAGCAGCGCGAGGAGCGCGGGCGGGGTGCGACGGCGGGAGGGGGCGCTCATGCGTCGTCGGTGAGGACCACGAGGGCCGTGCCGGCGAGCCGGCGCTCGTTCGGGTACGCGAGGCGCCCGGACAGGTCGGCGACGCGCACCCACTCGACGTCCTCGGCCTCGCCGTCGGGGTCGTTCTCCACCGTGAGGTCGCCGTGCACCGCACCGAGCAGGAAGTGGTGCACCACCTTGTGCACGCGCCGGTCGTCGCCGGAGAACCAGTAGTCGATGACGCCGAGCCGCCGCAGGACCCGGCCGGTGATGCCGGTCTCCTCGGCGATCTCGCGGACCGCCGCCTCCTCGGGCGTCTCGTCGCCCTCGAGGTGGCCCTTCGGCAGGCACCACTCGAGCCGCCCGGCGCGGTTGCGACGCGCGATGACGGCCGCCTCGTACTCGCCGTGGCGGCGCGTCACGACGAGGCCGCCGGCCGACGTCTCGTCCACCACGGGCACCGGCACGGGGTGCGGGCGGGGCGCCAGCCGGGCCGGGTCGATGCGGAGGGGATGGCCGCCGGGCGGCGCCGGCACACGCCCGGGGACGGGCGGATGGGCGGCGGCGGACATGCCGACACTGTAACGAGTCCTCCCCTCCTGTCCCGTGTCGTCCCGCCCGGTCAGCCCCTCGTCGCCGCCGGCGTCACGGGACGACCGGTCCCGCGGCGTCCCTGCGCGCGGCGCCGGACGCGACCTCTGGCACCCTTGTGCGGTGCCGCGCGAGACCGACGACCGACCGTCCCCCTCCCAGCAGCAGCCCTCCCTCGTCCAGCTGCAGCGCCGCGCGATCGACGTGCTGACGCGGATGGCGCCGGACGCCGGGCCGCTCGGGGAGGCCTTCCGCGCGGCCGGGCACGAGCTCGCGCTCGTCGGCGGGCCCGTCCGCGACGCGTTCCTCGGGCGCGTGAGCAACGACCTGGACTTCGCGACGTCGGCGACGCCGGACGACGCCGAGCCGCTGCTGGCGGCGTGGGGCGACGCGCACTGGGACGTCGGCCGCGAGTTCGGCACCGTCGGAGCGCGCCGGTTCGCGGGCCGCCGCGGCGCCGCGTCGTCCGACGTCGTCGTCGAGGTGACGACGTACCGCACGGACGAGTACGACGCGTCGTCCCGCAAGCCCGTCGTGGCGTTCGGCGACACGCTCGAGGGCGACCTGTCCCGCCGCGACTTCACGGTGAACGCGATGGCGGTGCGGGTGCCGGACCTCGTCTTCGTCGACCCGTTCGACGGTCTCGGCGACCTCGCGCGCCGCGTCCTGCGCACGCCCGTCGACCCGCGGCAGTCGTTCGACGACGACCCGCTGCGCATGATGCGGGCGGCGCGGTTCGTCGCCCAGCTCGGGTTCACGCTCGACGAGGACGCCCGCGCCGCCGTGGTCGACATGGCGGAGCGCATCACGATCGTCTCCGCGGAGCGGGTCCGCGACGAGCTGGTCAAGCTGCTGCTCGCGCCGCACGCGCGCGCCGGGCTCGAGCTGCTCGTCGACACCGGCCTCGCCGAGCACGTCCTGCCCGAGCTGCCGGCGCTGCGCCTCGAGATCGACGAGCACCACCGCCACAAGGACGTCTACGAGCACTCCCTCATGGTGCTCGAGAAGGCGATCGCGCTCGAGACCGGCCCCGACGGCGCCGTCCCGGGGCCCGACCTCGTGCTGCGCCTGGCCGCGCTGCTGCACGACATCGGCAAGCCGCGCACGCGCCGGTTCGAGCCGGGCGGCGGCGTCAGCTTCCACCACCACGAGGCCGTCGGCGCCAAGATGGTCGCCAAGCGGCTCAAGGCCCTGCGGTTCGACAAGCAGACCGTGCAGGACGTCGCCCGCCTCACCGAGCTGCACCTGCGGTTCCACGGGTACGGCGAGGGCGAGTGGACCGACTCCGCGGTGCGCCGCTACGTCACGGACGCCGGCCCGCTGCTCGAGCGGCTGCACCGCCTCACCCGCTCGGACTCCACGACGCGGAACACGCGCAAGGCCGCCCGCCTGTCCGCCGCGTACGACGACCTGGAGACCCGGATCGCCCGCCTGCGCGAGCAGGAGGAGCTCGC
>JAPSIR010000002.1 GCA_031178625.1 Cellulomonas sp. | reverse complement strand
CTCATGACCCGCCACCCCGACGGCACCGCGGACGACGCGGGCCTCCACGACTCCCAGAAGGGCGCCGCCTGATGCCCCGCCGCGACGACCTGCACAGCGTCCTCGTCATCGGCTCCGGCCCGATCGTCATCGGGCAGGCCGCGGAGTTCGACTACTCCGGGACGCAGGCGTGCCGCGTGCTGAAGGAGGAGGGCCTGCGGGTCGTCCTCGTGAACTCCAACCCGGCCACGATCATGACGGACCCGGAGTTCGCCGACGCGACCTACGTCGAGCCGATCACCACCGAGGTGCTCACCTCGATCATCGCCAAGGAGCGCCCCGACGCGATCCTGCCGACGCTGGGCGGCCAGACGGCCCTGAACGCGGCCATCGCGCTCGACGAGGCCGGCGTGCTCGAGGAGTACGGCGTCGAGCTCATCGGCGCGAACATCCCCGCCATCCAGAAGGGCGAGGACCGCCAGCAGTTCAAGCAGGTGGTGGAGGTCGCGGGCGGCGAGTCCGCGCGCTCCGCGATCGTGCACACGATCGACGACGCGCTGCTCGCCGCGGAGGACCTCGGGTACCCGATGGTCGTGCGCCCGTCGTTCACGATGGGCGGCCTCGGCTCGGGCATCGCGTACGACGAGACGGACCTGCGCCGCATCGTCGGGCAGGGGCTGCACTACTCGCCGACCACCGAGGTGCTCCTCGAGGAGTCGATCCTCGGCTGGAAGGAGTACGAGCTCGAGCTCATGCGCGACAAGCACGACAACGTCGTGGTGGTCTGCTCCATCGAGAACGTGGACGCCGTCGGCGTGCACACCGGCGACTCCGTCACCGTGGCGCCGGCGCTCACGCTCACGGACCGCGAGTACCAGCGCCTGCGGGACATCGGCATCGCCGTCATCCGCGAGGTCGGCGTCGACACCGGCGGCTGCAACATCCAGTTCGCGGTCCACCCGGACACCGGACGCGTCGTCGTCATCGAGATGAACCCGCGCGTGTCGCGCTCGTCGGCGCTGGCGTCGAAGGCGACCGGCTTCCCGATCGCGAAGATCGCCGCCAAGCTCGCGGTGGGGTACACGCTCGACGAGATCCCGAACGACATCACCGGCTCGACGCCCGCCTCGTTCGAGCCGACCCTCGACTACGTCGTCGTGAAGGTGCCGCGGTTCGCGTTCGAGAAGTTCCCGGCCGCGGACGACACGCTGACGACGACCATGAAGTCCGTCGGCGAGGCGATGGCGATGGGCCGCAACTTCACCGAGGCCCTCGGCAAGGCGATGCGCTCGATCGACAAGAAGGGCTCGACGTTCCACTGGGACGGCGAGCCCGCGCAGGGCGAGGAGCTCGACCGGCTCGTCGGGTCGCTCTCGCGGCCCACCGAGGGCCGGCTCGTCGACGTGCAGCAGGTGCTGCGCGCCGGCGTCGCGGTCGACGAGGTCTACGCGCGCACGGGCATCGACCCGTGGTTCCTCGACCAGGTGCAGCTCGTCAACGAGGTGGCCGCCGAGACGGCCGCGGCCCCGGCGCTCACGCGCGAGGTGCTCGCGCACGCCAAGCGCCACGGCCTGTCCGACGCGCAGGTCGCGTCGCTGCGGGAGACCAGCGAGGACGCCGTGCGCCGCACGCGCTGGGCGCTGGGCGTGCGGCCCGTCTACAAGACGGTCGACACCTGCGCCGCCGAGTTCGCGGCCCGCACGCCGTACCACTACTCGTCCTACGACCAGGAGACCGAGGTCGCGCCGCGCGAGCGCCCCGCGATCCTCATCCTCGGGTCCGGGCCGAACCGGATCGGGCAGGGCATCGAGTTCGACTACTCGTGCGTGCACGCGGCGCTCGCCCTCAAGGACGAGTTCGAGACCGTGATGGTCAACTGCAACCCCGAGACGGTCTCGACGGACTACGACACGGCGGACCGGCTGTACTTCGAGCCGCTGACGTTCGAGGACGTGCTCGAGGTCTACGAGGCCGAGCTGGCCGCCGGCCCCGTCGAGGGCCTCATCGTCACCCTCGGCGGCCAGACGCCGCTCGCGCTCGCGCAGCGCCTCGCCGACGCGGGGCTGCCGATCCTCGGCACGCCGCCGGCGGCGATCGACGCCGCCGAGGACCGCGGCGAGTTCGGCCGGGTGCTCGAGGCCGCCGGCCTGCCCGCGCCCGCGTTCGGCACCGCGACGACGCTCGAGGGCGCGCGCGAGACGGCGCGCCGCATCGGCTTCCCGGTGCTCGTCCGGCCCTCGTACGTCCTCGGCGGGCGCGGCATGGAGATCGTCTACGACGAGCCCCAGCTCACCGAGTACGTCGAGCGCGCGCTGGCCGACGCGGCGGGCACGCGCGCGTCGCTCCCGCCGCTGCTCATCGACCGGTTCCTCGACGACGCGATCGAGATCGACGTCGACGCGATCTACGACGGCACCGAGCTGTACCTCGGCGGCGTCATGGAGCACATCGAGGAGGCCGGCATCCACTCCGGCGACTCGGCGTGCGCCCTGCCGCCGATCACGCTGTCCGCGGCGGAGCTGCAGCGCATCCGCACGTCGACCGAGGCGATCGCCCGCGGCGTCGGCGTGCGCGGCCTGCTGAACATCCAGTTCGCCCTCGTCTCGGACGTGCTCTACGTCCTCGAGGCGAACCCGCGCGCGTCCCGCACGGCGCCGTTCGTGTCGAAGGCGACGGGTGTCTCGCTCGCGAAGGCGGCGGCACTCGTGATGGCCGGCCGCTCGGTGGCGCAGCTGCGCGCCGAGGGCGTCCTGCCCGAGGTGGACGCCGGCACGCTCGACCTCGACGCGCCCATCGCCGTCAAGGAGGCCGTGCTGCCCTTCAAGCGGTTCCGCACGTCCGACGGCACGGTCGTCGACACCGTCCTCGGCCCGGAGATGCGCTCGACGGGCGAGGTCATGGGCTTCGACGTCGACTTCCCGACCGCGTTTGCGAAGTCGCAGGAGGCGTCGTTCGGCGGCCTGCCGCAGTCCGGCACGGTGTTCATCTCCGTCGCCGACCGCGACAAGCGCTCGATCGTCTTCCCGGTGAAGCGGCTCGTCGAGCTCGGCTTCGAGATCCTCGCGACCGAGGGCACGGCGGCGGTGCTGCGCCGCTCGGGCATCGCGTCGCGCGTGGTGCGCAAGAACTCCGCGGGTCGCGGCCCGGCGGGCGAGCCGACCATCGTCGACCTCATCACCGCGGGCGAGGTCGAGATGGTGGTCAACACGCCGTCCGGTCAGGGCGCGCGCGCGGACGGCTACGAGATCCGCGCGGCCACGACGGCCGCCGACAAGGCCATCGTCACGACCGTGCAGCAGCTGGGCGCGGCCGTGCAGGCCATCGACGCGGCGCGCAGCGGGCCGTTCCGCGTGACGAGCCTGCAGGAGCACGCGGTCGCCGCGGCGGAGCGGCGCGCCGCCGTTGCGGGCACCCCGGTCGCCGTGCCGGCGGGCGCGGGCGCGCTGCCGGCGGGCGCGGGCGCCGGGGGAGCCGCGTGACGGCTCCGGCCGGTGGCGGGGTGACGCCTTTCGGGGCGCGCCTCGCCGCCGCGGCGGACGACCACGGGCCGCTGTGCGTCGGGATCGACCCGCACGCGACGCTCCTCGTCGACTGGGGGCTCACGGACGACGCGGCGGGCCTGCGCACGTTCGCGCACACCGTGCTCGACGCCGTCGCCGGGCGGGTCGCCGCGGTCAAGCCGCAGGCGGCGTTCTTCGAGCGGCACGGGTCCGCCGGCCTCGCCGTGCTCGAGGAGGTCGTCGCCGCGGGGCGCGAGACGGGCACGCTCGTCGTCGTGGACGCCAAGCGCGGCGACATCGGCTCCACGATGGGCGCCTACGCCGACGCGTTCCTGCGCGACGGCTCGCCGCTCGCCGGGGACGCCCTCACCGTCTCGCCCTACCTGGGCTTCGGCTCGCTCGACCCCGCGGTGGACCTCGCGCTCGCGACGGGGCGCGGCCTGTTCGTGCTGTGCCTGACCTCCAACAAGGAGGGTCACGAGGTGCAGCACGCGCGGACCGAGGAGGGCCCGACGGTCGCCGCCCTCGTGGCGGCGCGTGCCGCCGCGCTCAACGCGGGGGAGCGGCCCCTGGGCTCCGTCGGCCTCGTCGTGGGCGCCACCGTGGGCGACTCGGCGTCCCGTGCGGGCGTCGACCTCGAGAGCGTCAACGGACCGCTGCTCGCGCCGGGCGTCGGCGCGCAGGGGGCGGGGGCCGCCGAGCTCGCCCGCGTGTTCGGGGGCGCGCGGCGCCAGGTGCTCGCGTCGTCGTCCCGCGGCGTGCTCGCCGCGGGGCCCGACGTGGCGAGCCTGCGGGCGGCCGCCCGGCGGGCCGCCGACGAGGCCGCGGCCGCCCTGCGCTGACCCGTCCAGGACGTCCGTCCGGACCGTCGCCGCAGGTCGGGGCGCGACACGCACGTCGCGCCGCGTTGCCGTCACGCGAACGCGTCGCTAGGTTCGAACCCACCGATCCCACGCCTCGGCGCGCGGATCCCGGCCCAGTGACGAGAAGGTGACGCGCGTGGCTCTCCCCCCGCTGACTCCCGAACAACGAGCCGCCGCGCTCGAGAAGGCCGCCGCGGCACGGCAGGCACGTGCCGAGGTCAAGAACCGCCTGAAGTACTCCCAGGGGTCCCTGTCCGAGGTGATCGAGCAGGGGCAGAAGGACGAGACGATCGGCAAGCTCAAGGTCGCCGCGCTCCTCGAGTCCCTGCCCGGCGTCGGCAAGGTCAAGGCCCGCGCGATCATGTCCGAGATCGGCATCTCGGAGACGCGACGCGTGCGCGGCCTGGGCCCGCACCAGGTCAAGGCGCTCGTCGACCGCTTCGGCTGAGCCGTCCACCGCTGTCCGGCGCCCGCCCCGCACGGGACGGGCGCCGCGGTGCGCCCGCCTCGGGTTCGCCGCACCATCGCACGAGAGGCACCACGCACCCCATGACGACGCAGCCGGCACGGCTGACCGTGCTCGCCGGACCGACCGCCGTGGGGAAGGGCACCGTCTCGGCGGACATCCGCGCCCGGTACCCGCAGGTGTGGCTCTCGGTGTCGATGACGACCCGTGCGCCGCGCCCCGGCGAGGTGGACGGCGTGCACTACCACTTCGTCTCCGCGGAGCGCTTCGAGGAGATGGTGGAGCGCGGCGAGCTCCTCGAGTGGGCCGTGGTGCACGGGCGCAACCGGTACGGGACGCCGCGCGGTCCCGTCGAGGAGCGGCTCGCCGCGGGGGAGCCCGCGCTCCTCGAGATCGACCTGCAGGGTGCGCGTCAGGTCCGGGCGTCCATGCCCGACGCGCGCTTCGTCTTCCTCGCACCCCCGTCGTGGGACGAGCTGGTCCGCCGGCTGGTCGGCCGCGGGACGGAGGACGAGGAGGAGCGGGAGCGCCGCCTCGCGACGGCGCGGGTGGAGCTCGCCGCCGAGCCGGAGTTCGACCACGTGGTCGTGAACGACGACGTGCACCGCGCGACGGACGAGCTCGTGCGGCTCATGGGGCTCGCGGCCGGGTGACGGCGCGCGCCGGCGTCGCGACCGGTGGCGTCGCGGTCGGCGACCTCGCGGCTGGTGCAGGCCCTCGACCGGGTACGATGGCTCGTCTGTGCCCGCCCGCCCGGCCCCGTGCCGCCGCGGACGCACGGCGGGGCCCCGGCCCGGCCGTCGGCGCAGCAGCCAGCACCCTCCTAGGACGGGAGTCCTCCGTGTCCGGAACCGTCGCCGCCCCCACGGGCATCACCGACCCGCCGATCGACCGCCTCCTCGAGCGCGCCGACTCGAAGTACGCGCTCGTGCTCTTCTCCGCGAAGCGCGCGCGCCAGATCAACGCCTACTACGCGCAGCTCAACGAGGGCCTGCTCGAGTACGTCGGGCCGCTCGTCGAGACGCGCCCCCAGGAGAAGCCGCTGTCGATCGCGATGCGTGAGATCGACGAGGGGCTCCTGACGGCCGAGCCGACGAACGAGGCCTGACCGGCCGCCGTGCGCATCGTCCTCGGGGTCGCGGGCGGGATCGCCGCCTACAAGGCGGTCCTGCTCCTGCGGCTGCTGCGCGAGCAGGGCCACGAGGTGCGGGTCGTGCCGACCCGCGCCTCGCTCGAGTTCGTCGGCCGCGCCACGTGGGAGGCCCTGTCGGGCCAGCCCGTGACGACCGAGGTGTTCGAGGACGTCGACCGCGTCGCCCACGTCGCGATCGGCAAGCAGGCCGAGCTGGTCGTCGTCGCGCCCGCGACGGCCGACCTGCTCGCCCGTGCCGCCACCGGCCGCGCTGACGACCTGCTGACCGCGACGCTGCTCGTCGCCCGCAGCCCCGTGCTGCTCGCGCCCGCGATGCACACGGAGATGTGGGAGCACCCCGCCACGGTCGCGAACGTCGCGACGCTGCGCGCCCGCGGCGTGCACGTGCTCGACCCCGACGCCGGGCGCCTCACCGGCGCGGACACCGGGCCGGGACGGCTGCCGGAACCCGAGGCGATCGCCGCCGCCGCGCTCGCCCTCGCCGCGGACGCCGGCCGCCCGCGCGACCTCGACGGCGTACGCGTCGTCGTCTCCGCCGGCGGCACCCGCGAGCCGCTCGACCCGGTGCGCTTCCTCGGGAACCGGTCGTCGGGCCGCCAGGGCGTCGCGCTCGCGCGGGCGGCCGCCGACCGCGGTGCGCACGTCACCCTCGTCGCGGCGAACGTGGCCCCCGACGTCGTCGCGGGCGCCGTGCCCGGTGCGGTCGTGCCCGGTGCGGTCGTGCCCGTGGAGGTCGTGCCGGTCGAGACGGGGCAGGAGCTCCGGGACGCCGTGCGCGCCGCGGCCAAGGACGCCGACGTCGTCGTCATGGCGGCGGCCGTCGCGGACTACCGGCCGGAGGTCGTGGCCGACGCCAAGCTGAAGAAGACCGGGGAGCCGCCGGTGCTGCGGCTCGTCGAGACGGTCGACGTGCTGCGCGAGCTCGTCACAGACCCGCCCCGGCCGGGGCAGACGGTGGTCGGGTTCGCCGCCGAGACCGGGGACGCGAGCGGCACCGTGCTCGAGCACGGTCGTGCCAAGGCCCGGCGCAAGGGCGCGGACCTGCTCGTGGTGAACCCGGTCGGCGACGGCCGCGCCTTCGGCACGCCGACGAACGACGTCACGGTGCTCGACGCCGCGGGCGACGTCGTCACGACCGCCACGGGACCCAAGGAGGACGTCGCGCACGCCGTGTGGGACGCCGTGCGGACGCACCTGGACGCACGCACGGACGGCCCTCCGCCCGCCGGTACGCTGCGGGCATGACGTCCGCGCCTCTCCGCCTGTTCACCTCGGAGTCGGTCACGGAGGGCCACCCCGACAAGATCTGCGACCAGATCTCGGACGCCATCCTCGACGCCATCCTCGAGCAGGACCCGACCGCGCGCGTCGCCGTGGAGACCATGGTCACGACCGGTCTCGTGCACGTCGCCGGCGAGGTGACGACGAGCGCGTACGTCGAGATCCCGCAGATCGTGCGCGAGGTCGTGCGGGGGATCGGGTACACGTCCTCCCACATCGGCTTCGACGGCGACTCGTGCGGCGTCTCGGTGTCGATCGGCCAGCAGTCCCCCGACATCGCGGCCGGCGTGGACAAGGCGATCGAGGTCCGCGAGGACGCGGGCGACATGGACCCCCTCGACCTGCAGGGCGCCGGCGACCAGGGCCTGATGTTCGGCTACGCGAGCGACGAGACCCCGTCGCTGCTGCCGCTGCCGATCTGGCTGGCGCACCGCCTCGCCGAGCAGCTCGCGAGCGTGCGCAAGGACGGCTCGCTGCCGGGCCTGCGCCCCGACGGCAAGACGCAGGTGACGGTCGGCTACGAGGGCGACCGCCCGGTGGCGCTCGACACCGTCGTCCTGTCCACGCAGCACGAGCCGGACGTGCTCGAGCAGACGCTGGCGCGCGACGTCGCCGAGCTCGTGGTGCGCCCCGTGCTCGACGGCCTCGACCTGGACACCTCGGCGCACCGCCTGCTCGTCAACCCGACGGGTCAGTTCGTCGTCGGCGGCCCGCAGGGCGACGCCGGTCTCACCGGTCGCAAGATCATCGTCGACACGTACGGTGGCATGGCCCGCCACGGCGGTGGAGCGTTCTCCGGGAAGGACCCGTCGAAGGTGGACCGCTCCGCGGCGTACGCGATGCGCTGGGTCGCCAAGAACGTCGTGGCCGCGGGGCTCGCGCGCCGCTGCGAGGTGCAGGTCGCGTACGCGATCGGCAAGGCGCACCCCGTGGGGCTGTACGTGGAGACGTTCGGCACGGGCACCGTTCCCGTCGACCGGCTCACGGCGGCGATCCGCGAGGTCTTCGACCTGCGCCCGGCCGCGATCATCCGCGACCTGGACCTGCTGCGCCCGGTCTACCGCCGGACGGCCGCCTACGGCCACTTCGGCCGCGAGCTGCCGGAGTTCACGTGGGAGCGCACGGACCGCACCGCCGACCTGCTGTCGGCGGTCGGCTGACGCCCGCGCCCGCCCGTCGGCCCCGGTCCGCAGGACCGCGGCCGACGACGCCGGGGGCGTGGCCGTCCGTGGTGGGATGGCGCACGTGAGCGCACCGACCGGGCCCGAGCAGCCGACGCTCGCCGGGCTCGCCGTCCCCGCGCCGCGTCGCCGCCCCCGCACGCCGCCGTCGCTGACCCCGGCATCCTCGCTGCCGGTCGCGCGGGTGTGCGTCGATCTCGCGCCGCCGCACCTGGACCGCACGTTCGAGTACCTGGTGCCCGAGTCGCTCGACGCCGCCGCGCGCCCCGGCGTGCGCGTCAAGGTGCGGTTCGCCGGGCAGGACGTCGACGGCTGGCTCCTCGAGCGTGTCGCGGACGCGGACCACACGGGCCGGCTGCTGCCGCTGCGCCGCGTCGTGTCGTCCGAGCCCGTGCTCGCGCCCGCGGTCGCCCGCCTCGCCCGCGCCGTCGCCGACCGGTGGGCCGGGACGCTCGCCGACGTGCTGCGCCTCGCGGTGCCGCCCCGGCACGCCCGCGTCGAGGGGGAGCGGAGGTCTGCGGGAGGGGCTCCGGACGACTCGCCCGCCGGGACCGACGCGACGCGGCCCGCCGGCGGCGACGCGGTGCCGTCCACCGACGCGACCGCGCCCGGCTCGACCGCGTCCGCGCCGACCGCGTCCGCCGCCGTCGACCCGACCGCGTGGGCCCCGTACCGGGGCGGGCCGGCGTTCTGCCGGCACGTCGCCGCCGGCGGCGCCCCGCGCGCGGTCTGGTCGGCGCTGACCGCCGTGGGGGAGCACCGGTGGGCGGCCGCGGTCGCGCAGGCGGTGGCGGCGTGCCTCGCGGGCGGTCGCGGTGCGCTCGTCGTGCTGCCGGACGCCCGCGACGTGGACCGGGTCTGCGCGGCGCTGGCCGAGGCAGGCCTCGCGGGTGTCGCCGAGGGCGGCCCGGTGGCCCGTCTCGTCGCGGAGGACGGGCCGGCCGCCCGCTACCGGGCGTTCCTCGCCGCGCTCCGGGGCGCCGCGCGCGTCGTGGTCGGCACGCGGGCGTCCGCCTTCGCGCCGGTCGGGGACCTGGGGCTCGCGGTGGTGTGGGACGACGGCGACGGCCAGCACGCGGAGCCGCGCGCGCCGTACCCGCACGTGCGCGAGGTGCTCGCGCTGCGCTCGGAGCTGGAGGGCTGCGCACTGCTGGTCGGGGCGCACGGCCGCACGGTCGAGGCGCAGCACCTCGTGGAGTCCGGCTGGGCCCGGGAGGTCGCGGCCGACCGACCCGTGGTGCGCGCGTCGACCCCGCGGGTGCGGGCGCTGACGTCGGTCGAGCTGGCGCGCGAGGGGCCCGCGGCGGCCGCCCGGCTGCCCGGCCCCGCGTGGCGGGCGATGAAGGACGCGCTCGCGTCGGGCCCCGTGCTGGTGCAGACGCCCCGTGCGGGGTACGTGCCGGTCCTGGCGTGCGGCCGCTGCCGGGCGAGCGCGCGCTGCACCGCGTGCCACGGCCCGCTGGGTCTGACGCGCGGCTCGACGACGCCGTCGTGCGGGTGGTGCGGCCGGCTCGCGACGGGCTGGCGGTGCGGCGAGTGCGACGCCACCGTGCTGCGCTCGGTGCGCGTCGGGTCGGAGCGCACCGCCGAGGAGCTCGGCCGCGCGTTCCCCGGTGCGACGGTCCGGGTCTCCGGGGCGCGGGCCGCCGGCGGCGTGCTGGCGAGCGTGCCGGACCGGCCCGCGCTCGTCGTGGCCACGCCGGGCGCGGAGCCCGACGCGCCGTCCGGGTACGCGGCCGCCGTGCTGCTGGACGCCGCCGTCGCGAGCGCCGGCACGCGGCTGGGTGCCGAGCCCGACGCCCTGCGCCGGTGGCTCGCGGCTGCGGCTCTCGTCCGACCGGCGGCGGACGGCGGCCAGGTGCTGCTCGTCGGGGACGGGCTCGTGCGTCCGACGCAGGCGCTCGTCCGGTGGGACCCGGCGGGTCTGGCGTCCCGCGAGCTCGCCGAGCGGGCGGAGCTGCGGCTGCCGCCGGCCGTGCGGGTCGTCGCGGTGACCGGGGCCCGGGACGCCGTGGGCGCGGTGCTCGCGCGCGTCGACGTGCCGGACCTCGAGGTCCTCGGCCCCGTCCCGGTCGACGCCGCCGACGGCGCCGCGACCCTCGACCCCGAGGTGCGTGCCCTCCTGCGCGTGCCGCTGCCCGCCGGCCGTGCGCTCGCGCACGCCGTCGCCGCGTCCGTCGCCGTCCGCAGCGCGCGGCGCGAGGGCGGCGCGGTGCGCGTCGAGGTGGATCCCGCGGACGTCGTCTGACGCGGTGCGCCGCGTCGGCCGGCACGGCCGCGGGCACGGTGCGGCGGCACGGCCCCGGCCGCCTCGCCGCGGGACGGCTGCCGGGCGCCACCTAGGATCGGGCTCATGCGTCTGCTGTTCGCCGGGAGCCCGGCGCCCGCCGTGCCGTCCCTCGAGGCCCTGCTCGCGTCCCGGCACGAGGTCGTCGCGGTGCTCACGCGCCCGGACGCCCGCGTGGGTCGCGGCCGCACGCTCACACCGTCGCCGGTCGCCGCGGCGGCGCGCGCGCACGGCATCCCCGTGCTGACGCCGCGCACACTGCGTGACGAGGCGGCGCGCGCCGAGATCGCCGCGCTCGACGTCGACGCGGCTCCCGTCGTCGCGTACGGCGTCCTCGTGCCGCCGGACCTGCTCGCGGTGCCCCGGCACGGCTGGGTGAACCTGCACTTCTCCGTCCTGCCTGCCTGGCGCGGCGCGGCGCCGGTCCAGCACGCCGTCATGGCGGGCGACGAGGTGACGGGCGCGTCGACGTTCCGCCTCGAGGAGGGGCTGGACACCGGCCCGGTGTTCGGGGCGCTCACCGAGGTGGTGCGTCCGCGGGACACCTCGGGCGACCTGCTCGACCGGCTCGCCGTCGCGGGCGCCGAGCTGCTTGTGCGCACGCTGGACGGCATCGAGGACGGCGCGCTGGCGCCGGTGCCGCAGCCGGCGGACGGCGTCAGCCACGCCCCGAAGCTCGGCCCCGAGGACGCGCGGGTCCGCTGGTGGCACCCCGCGCACGTCGTCGACCGGCGCGTCCGCGGCTGCACGCCGGCACCGGGCGCCTGGACGACGCTGCCCGACGGAGGCCGGCTCGGCCTCGGGCCCGTCGTGCCCGTGCCCGACGTCACCGACCTCGCCCCGGGCGAGCTGCGCGCGACGAAGCAGGAGGTGCTGGTGGGCACGGGACGGGGCGCGGTGCGGCTGGGCGAGGTCGTCCCGACCGGCCGGCGGCCCATGGCGGCGGCCGACTGGGCGCGCGGCGCACGGCCCGCACCGGGGACGGTGCTCGGCGCCGACGGCCACGCACGGTCGGACGAGGCCGCCCCCGCGGTCGCCGGGGAGGCGTCGTGAGCGCCGACGGACGTGGCCGCCGCACGGGCGGCACGGGCGGCGACCCGGCCCGGGACGGGCGTCGCGACGCACGCGGCCGCCAGCGCGGCGCGGCGCGCACGGAGGGTCGCGGCCACCGGACCGCGGCGGCCCCGGGGCAGCGCGCACGCACGGGCGACGCGGCCCGCGGCGCGGCCTTCGACACGCTGCGCGCCGTCGCCGACTCGGACTCCTACGCGAACCTCGTGCTGCCGCCGCTGCTGCGCGAGCGCGGGATCGGCGGGCGGGACGCGGGCTTCGCGACGGAGCTCGCGTACGGCACCCTGCGGCTGCGCGGCCGCTACGACGCCGTGCTCGCGCTCGCGTCGTCGCGCCCCCTCGAGCAGGTCGACCCGCCGGTGCTGGACCTGCTGCGCCTCGGCGCGCACCAGCTCCTCGGCATGCGCGTGCCGCCGCACGCCGCCGTCTCGGAGACGGTGGGCCTGACCCGCGAGCGCGCGGGCGCCGGCGCCGCGCAGTTCGTCAACGCCGTCCTGCGCCGCGTGGCGGAGCACGACCTCGACGCGTGGCTCGGCCGCATCGGGGACGTCGCCGACCCGGCGGGCACCGACGAGGTCGCCCGGCTCGCGGCCACGCAGAGCCACCCCGCGTGGGTGGTGCGGGCGCTGCGGGAGGCGCTGGTCGGCGACGGCCGCCCGGTCGCGGACGTCGCGGACCTGCTGGCCGCGGACAACGCGGCGCCGCGCGTCACGCTCGTCGCGCGTCCCGGGCTCGTCACGGCGGACGACCTCGCGGTGGAGGCGGGCGAGGAGGCCACCGCGGGTCCGTTCGCGCCGACCGCCGTGGTGCTCGGCGGCGGCGGTGACCCGGGTGCGCTGCCCGCCGTGCGCGAGGGGCGCGCGGGCGTGCAGGACGAGGGCAGCCAGCTGGTCGCGCTCGCGCTGGCGGCCGCCCCGCTCGACGGGCCCGACGCCCGCTGGCTCGACCTGTGCGCGGGTCCCGGCGGTAAGGCGGCGCTGCTGGCTGCGCTCGCCGCGCAGCGGGGAGCACGGCTGGTCGCGAACGAGGTGCAGCCGCACCGCAGCCGGCTGGTCGCGCAGGCCCTGCGGGCCGTGCCCGCCGACGCGGTCGAGGACGTGCGCACCGGCGACGGGCGCACCGTCGGCACCGACGAGCCGGGCGCGTACGACCGTGTGCTCCTCGACGCGCCGTGCACGGGGCTCGGGGCGCTGCGCCGGCGCCCCGAGTCGCGCTGGCGTCGTACGCCGGGGGACCTCGCGACGCTGGGGACGCTGCAGCGCGAGCTCCTCGCGTCCGCCCTCGCGGCCGTCCGCCCGGGCGGCGTGGTCGCGTACGTGACCTGCTCGCCGCACCTCGCCGAGACGCGGCTGGTCGTGACCGACGCCGTCCGTGCGGCCGCCCGGGCCGGCACGCAGGTCGAGGTCGTCGACGCCGGCCCCGTCCTCGCCGACGTGGCGCCGGCGTGGGCGTCGACGCGGGTCGGGGCCCGGCCGGACGTCCAGCTCTGGCCGCACGTCCACGGCACCGACGCGATGCACCTCACGCTCCTGCGCCGGTCCTGAGCCGCGGCGCCGTCCGGGGCGCCGGGGCCGAGGTGGGGCGGCGGGGCGCGGCGCGGGCACCCTCGGTAGCGTGGACCCGTGCCGCCCGTGCAGATCAACCCCAGCATCCTGTCCGCCGACTTCGCGAACCTCGAGCGCGACCTGCAGGCGATCGCGACCGCCGACCACGTCCACGTCGACGTCATGGACCAGCACTTCGTCCCGAACCTGACGCTCGGCCTGCCGGTGGTCCGGCGCATCGCCGAGGTCAGCCCCGTCCCGCTGGACGTGCACCTCATGGTGGAGGACGCGGACCGCTGGGCGCCGCAGTACGCCGAGGCGGGTGCCGCGTCGGTCACGTTCCACGCGGAGGCGACGCAGGCGCCCGTGCGCCTGGCGCGCGAGCTGCGGGCCGGCGGGGTGCGCGCGTGCGTCGCGCTGCGCCCGGCGACGCCCGTCGAGCCGTTCCTCGACCTGCTGGCGGAGCTGGACATGGTCCTCGTCATGACGGTGGAGCCGGGCTTCGGCGGGCAGTCGTTCATCGAGGGCACGCTGCCGAAGATCCGGCGCACGCGGCAGGCGGTCGCCGCCGCCGGGCTGCCGACGCGGATCCAGGTGGACGGCGGGGTCTCGCGCGACACGATCGCGACCATCGCGCGGGCGGGCGCCGACGTCTTCGTCGCCGGCTCGGCGGTCTACGGCGCGCAGGACGTCGCCGCGGAGATCGCGACGCTGCGCCGCCTGGCCGAGGCGCCGCCGCTCGAGGCCTGACGCCCGCGCGCCCGCGCCACGCACCAGGACCGTCACCCGCCGGGACGCAACCGGGCGGGAATGGCCGCTGTGGCATGATCGTTGGCCAGTACGAACACGAACACACGTGCTCCGGGGTCGGTGCAATTCCGAGCCGGCGGTGACAGTCCGCGACCCGCAGGGCCCTCGGGCCCGGCGGTTGACCTGGTGGAACTCCGGGACCGACGGTGACAGTCCGGATGGGAGGGACACGTGGCGGCGCGCCCCCGCGGGTGCGTCGTGCCGGTGCGCGCGGTCCGCCGCGCTCTCGGCCCACCCCCGGAGCGCTGCGCGCGCACGGAGGTGGACGGGATGAGCAGGACGACGGTCGGCGGCGTGGCCGTCGAGCGCGACGACGCGCCGGCACGCCCCGCCCCCGTGACCGCGGCCGAGACGGCCGCGATGCGCCGCGCCCTCGTGCTCGCCGCTCGCGGCCCCCTGGGGCCGAACCCGCGCGTCGGCTGCGTCCTGCTCGGCCCCGACGGCGAGGTCGTCGGCGAGGGCTGGCACCGCGGCGCGGGCACCGCGCACGCCGAGGTCGCCGCGCTGGCCGACGCCCGTGAGCGCGGCGCCCTCGCGGCCGGTGCCACCGCGGTCGTGACGCTCGAGCCGTGCGACCACACCGGCCGGACCGGGCCGTGCTCCGTCGCGCTGCTCGACGCCGGCGTCGCGCGCGTCGTCGTGTCCGTCGAGGACCCGAACCCGCTGGCGGCCGGGGGTGCGCGCCGCCTGCGCGCCGCAGGGGTGGACGTGGTCACCGGCGTGCTCGCCGACGAGGGCGCCGCTGCGCTCGGGGCCTGGCTGCCGGCCGTGCGGCGCGAGCGGCCGTTCGTGACGCTCAAGCTCGCGACGACCCTGGACGGCCGGGTCGCGGCGGCCGACGGGACCAGCCGCTGGATCACGTCGGACGTGGCGCGGCACCACGCGCACGGGCTGCGCGCCGAGGTCGACGCGATCGCGGTGGGCACCGGCACCGCGCTGACGGACGACCCGTCCCTGACCGCCCGCACGGTCGACGGGGGGCTCGTCGAGCGGCAGCCCCTGCGGGTCGTCGTCGGGCACCGCGACGTCCCGGCTGGCGCGCGGCTGCACGGGCCGGGCGGCGCGCTCGTCCACGTCCGCACCCACGACCCCGTCGAGGTGCTGCGCGCCCTGCACGCGCGCGAGGTGCGGCACCTGCTGGTCGAGGGCGGTCCCACGCTGGCCGCCGCCTTCCTCGCGGCGGGCGTCGTCGACGAGGTCCACGCGTACGTCGCGCCCGTCCTGCTCGGTGCCGGCCCGGCCGCCGT
Source organism: Cellulomonas sp. (assembly GCA_031178625.1). Taxonomy (GTDB): domain Bacteria; phylum Actinomycetota; class Actinomycetes; order Actinomycetales; family Cellulomonadaceae; genus Cellulomonas. Next base: position 50,955 of record JAPSIR010000002.1, on the reverse strand, counting down.
GGCCGACCTCGGCGTGCGCACCCTCGCGGACGCCGTCCGCCTGCGACCGGTCGACGTGGTCCCCCTGGGGCCGGACGTCCTGGTCGTCGCCACCCCTGAGCCCACCCAGCCCACCGTCGAGGAGCACTGATGTTCACCGGGATCGTCGAGGAGATCGGCACCGTCGTCGCACTCGAGCCGGGCGCGCCCGCGCCGGACGGCGAGGGGGACGCCCGCCTGACCGTGCGGGGGCCGCTCGCGGTGTCCGACGCACGGCTCGGCGACTCGGTCGCCGTGTCCGGCGTCTGCCTGACCGTGACGGACCTGCCGGGCGACGGCACGTTCGTGGCCGACGTCATGCCGGAGTCGCTGCGCAGGACGGCCCTCGGTGACCTGGCCGCCGGCGACCCGGTCAACCTCGAGCGGGCGCTCGCCGTCGGCGGCCGGTACGGGGGCCACGTCGTGCAGGGCCACGTCGACGGCGTCGGCGTGGTGCGGGCACGTCGTCCCGGGCCCCGGTGGGACGAGGTCGAGGTCGGCATCGACCCGGCCCTGGCCCGCTACGTCGCCGAGAAGGGGTCCATCACGGTGTCGGGGGTGTCGCTGACGGTCACGCACGTGTCCGACGACGCGTTCGGCGTCTCGCTCATCCCCACGACGCTCGCCGCGACGACGCTGGGCACGCTGGCGCCGGGCGCGCGCGTGAACCTGGAGGTCGACGTGCTCGCGAAGTACACGGAGCGGCTGCTCGCCGCGACGGGCGCCCTGCCCGCCGCGGCCGGGGTGGCGCGGTGACCGCCGAGATCCGCCTCGGCACGGTCGAGGACGCGCTCGACGCGCTGCGCGCCGGTCGTCCCGTGCTCGTCGCCGACTCGCAGGACCGCGAGAACGAGGCCGACGTCATCCTGGCCGCGCAGTCGGCGACGCCCGAGTGGGTGGCGTGGACGATCCGGCACTCGTCCGGGTACCTGTGCGCCCCCATGACGGCGGCACGCGCGGACGCGCTCGACCTGCCGCTCATGGTCCCGCACAGCCAGGACCCGCGGCGCACCGCCTACACCGTGACGGTCGACGCCGCGACGGGTGTGACGACGGGCATCTCGGCCGCGGACCGCGCGCGCACGCTGCGTGTCCTCGCCGACCCGGCCGCCGGCCCGCACGACCTCATCCGGCCCGGCCACGTGCTGCCGCTGCGGGCGGTGCCCGGCGGGGTGCTGCACCGCGCGGGGCACACCGAGGCCGCCGTCGACCTGTGCCGGCTGGCCGGGCTGGAGCCGGTGGGCGCGATCGCCGAGCTGGTCAACGACGACGGCAGCATGGTGCGCCTGCCCGAGGCGTCGCGCATCGCCGACGAGGCCGGGCTCGTGCTGCTGACGATCGCCGACCTGCGGGCGTGGCGGACCGCGCACGGCGACACCGAGCCCGTCGCCGAGGAGGCGACCGCACCGGCCGCGCGCGTGCACGCCACGCACACGGCGCACCTGCCGACGCGGCACGGCGACTTCCGCATCCACGGCTACCGCGACCTGCGCACGGGCGACGAGCACGTCGCGCTCGTGCCCACGACCGGGCTGGCGGACGTGCCGACCGTGCGCGTGCACTCGGAGTGCCTGACCGGCGACGCGTTCGGCTCGGCGCGCTGCGACTGCGGGCCCCAGCTGGAGGCCGCGCTCGAGCTGGCGGCCGCCGAGGGCGGCGCCGTCGTGTACCTGCGCGGGCACGAGGGCCGTGGCATCGGCCTGCTCGCGAAGGTCGCGGCGTACGCGCTGCAGGACCAGGGCCGCGACACCGTCGAGGCGAACCTCGACCTGGGGTGGCCGGCCGACCGGCGCGAGTACGGCGCCGCCGCGGCGATCCTCACCGACCTCGGGGCAGGCCGCGTGCGGCTGCTCACGAACAACCCGGCGAAGGTCACGGGCCTGCGCGCGCACGGCGTGGAGGTCGTCGAGGTGCGCGGGCTCGAGGTGGGCCGCACGCCGCACAACGCGGCGTACCTGCGCACCAAGGCCACGAGCATGGGGCACGTGCTCCACCTGCCGGGCGCGGTCACGGGCGAGCCCATCCCGGTCGAGCCCGTGCACGCCGCCCCCGCGCCCGCCGGCGCGGACACCACCGACCACGCGTTCGACCCCCTGGAGGAGCTGGCATGAGCGGTGCCGGAGCACCCACCCTGACCCTGGACGGCACCGGCCTGCGGGTCGTCGTCATCGCCGCGAGCTGGCACACCGTCGTCATGGACGGCCTGCTCGCCGGCGCGCTGCGCGCCCTCGAGGCAGCGCACGTGGCGGACGTCACCGTCGTGCGCGTGCCGGGCTCGTTCGAGCTCCCGGTCGCGGCGCAGCGCGCGGCGACCACCGGTGCCGACGCGGTCGTCGCGCTGGGCGTCGTCATCCGCGGCGGCACCCCGCACTTCGACTACGTCTGCCACGCGGCGACGGACGGCCTCACCGAGGTGGCGCTGCGCACCGGCGTCCCGGTCGGCTTCGGCGTGCTCACGTGCGACGACGAGCAGCAGGCGCTCGACCGTGCCGGGCTCGAGGGCTCGCGCGAGGACAAGGGCGCGGAGGCCGCCGAGGCCGCGGTCGCCACCGTGCTCGCGCTGCGCGACCTCACCTGACCCCGACGGCGCGCGCCGGGCGACGGGTGCCGGACCGACGGCGTCCGGCACCCGTCGTGGCGTCTAGGCTCGGCGCGTGAAGACGTTCGAGGAGCTGTTCGCCGAGCTGGCGGAGAAGGCCGTCGCGCGGCCCGCCGGGTCGGGCACCGTCGCCGAGCTGGACGCCGGGGTGCACGCCATCGGCAAGAAGGTCGTCGAGGAGGCCGCCGAGGTCTGGATGGCCGCCGAGTACGAGTCGGACGAGCGCACGGCGGAGGAGATCTCCCAGCTCCTGTACCACCTGCAGGTGCTCATGCTCGCGCGCGGCCTGACGCTCGAGGACGTGTACAGCCACCTGTGACGCGGCGGGCGCGCACCGCCTGCACCGCACGGCGCCGCGCCGGCGCCGTCGTCCCACCGCCCGTTCCCGTGCCGCCCCGGCGGCCGCCGCACCACCCGAGGACACCGTGCTGAGGATCGCCGTCCCCAACAAGGGCTCGCTCAGCGAGCCCGCCGTCTCCATGCTGCGCGAGGCGGGCTACCGCCAGCGTCGTGACGCCCGCGAGCTCGTGCTGCCCGACCCGGACAACGACGTCGAGTTCTTCTTCCTGCGGCCGCGCGACGTCGCCGTCTACGTCGGCGCCGGCACGGTCGACGTCGGCGTCACCGGCCGGGACCTGCTCATCGACTCCGGCTCCGCCGCGGTCGAGCACCTGCCGCTCGGGTTCGCGCGCTCGACGTTCCGGTTCGCGACGACCGCGGGCACGCTGACCGACAGCCGGCAGGTCGCGGGCCAGCGCGTCGCGACGTCGTACCCGGAGCTCGTCGCGGTGCACCTGCGCGAGCGGGGGATCGAGCCGGCCGGCATCGTGCGCCTCGACGGCGCGGTGGAGTCCGCGATCCGGCTGGGCGTCGCGGACGTCATCGCGGACGTCGTCGAGACCGGCACCACGCTGCGCGCCGCCGGCCTCGAGGTGTTCGGCGAGCCCATCCTGCGCTCCGAGGCCGTCCTCGCGCGGCGCTCCGACGTCGACGAGCCGGCCGGCCTCGACGTGCTGACGCGCCGCCTGCAGGGCGTCCTGACCGCGCGCGAGTACGTGCTCATGGACTACGACGTGCCGCTGCACCTCGTCGACGACGCCGTCGCGATCACACCGGGCCTGGAGTCGCCGACGGTGTCGCCGCTGCACAACGGCGAGTGGGCGGCCGTGCGCGCCATGGTGCGGCGGGACCAGACCAACCGGGTGATGGACGACCTCTACGACGTGGGCGCTCGCGCGATCCTCGTCACGTCGATCCACGCCTGCCGGATCTGACCGTGGCGGGCTCGACGACGCCGGGTGCGGCCGGGGCGGCGGGGGAGGACCCGGGCCTCGCGGCGCCGTTCCGCCCCCGGCTGGCGCGGCGCGTCACGCTCGCGGTCGGCGCGGTGTTCCTCGCGCTCACCGTCGTCCTGGTCCTCGTCATGCCGGGCCTGGGCCCGGGCGACGTCGTGGGCTTCCTGCTGTTCGGGCTCGCGGTGGCCTGGTTCTGCTGGCGGCAGGCGTCCGTGCGGGCCGTGCCGGACGCGGACGGCCTGCTGGTGCGCAACCTGATCTTCACGCGCCGGGTCACGTGGGCCGAGATCGTCTCCGTGCGGTTCGGGCAGGGCCGCGCGTGGGTGCAGCTCGACCTCGCGGACGGCGACACGCTCGCCGTCATGGGGGTCCAGCGGGCCGATGGCGCGTTCGCCGAGCAGGAGGCGCGGCGCATGGCCACCCTCGTCGCGCGTCGCAGCCGGACCGCGCGGGACGACTGACCGACCCGACCCGCGCCGGCCCGGGCGCCGCTCAGCCGAGCAGCCGCACCGCGTGCACGCCGGCCACCGCCGCGGCGAGGAACGCCGCCGGGTCGGCGTCGAGGCCGCGCCCCATCGTCGAGAGCCGCACCGGGCTGGTGCGCAGGTCGTCGAGCAGCGCCGCGTCCGCGGGCACCTCGTGCGTGGCGTGCCGTCCGTGCGGTGCCGCGAGCGCGGTGGCCTGGTCGGCGACGCGGCGCCCGAGGGACGTCCACGCGCCCGCGTCGTCCGGCGCCGCGAGGTCGGCGGGCGTCCCGGGCAGGCCGTCGAGCACCGGCACCGGCACGTCCGCCGGCACCAGCGCCACGCGCCCGTACGCCGTGAGCGAGTGGTGCGACACGCCCCGGTGACGCTCCCGCGGGTCCGCGCCCGAGACGCGCAGCGACGCGACCGGCCGACCACCCAGCACCCCGGCCGCGTTGACCGCCTCACCCGCCGCGACGCCCGAGAACCCCCACCGCGTCCCGGTGCCGAGGTTGCCCGGGCCCTGCGCCACGACGGCGAGGTCCGCCCCGACGACGTGCCGCGCCGCCAGCAGGCCCGTGTGCACGGTGACGGCCTCGAGGTCGCCGCCGAACGCCTGCCCCGTGGTGATGCACGCGTCGACCCAGCCGGCGTCGCGCAGGCCGGCCACGGCGCGCGAGAACCACGCCGGCAGCGCACCGCCGTCGGTCATGACGTACGCCACGCGCAGCGCCCCACCACGGTCGGCGGCGGCGGCCCGCGCGCCCGCGAGCACCGCGGGCAGTGCCGAGTGCAGGTCCGCGACGACGACCGGCATGCCCGCGAGGTCGTCGGCGTCCCGGAGGGTCTCGTGGTGCGGCGACTCCTGGTCGTCGACGCCGAGCACCATGGCCTGCAGCGGGGTGTAGCGGGCCTTCACGAGGTGCCCGGGCGCGTCGGGCGCGTCGGCCGGCAGGGCGTCCGTGCGGGCGACGACGAGCGCGTACCCGCCCGTGCCCAGGCCGCGGACGAGCGCCGTCACGTTCAGCAGCACGCTGGCCCCGGGCTCGAGCTCGCCGACGAGGTGGGGGTAGGCCAGCGCGCGGACCGTGCGGTCCTCGCCGTCGAGGGCGACGCGCGCCTCGCGCGCACCGTCCCACCGGGCCCCGCACTCCACCACGACCCCGGCACGCCATGCGATCACGCGGCCACGGTACCGGGCCCGCGACGCGGCCCTGCGGGCCCTGTGCCGACTACGGTGGTCCCGATGCCCCCCGCGATCCCGCCCGCCGAACGCCTGCTCAACCTCGTCATCGCCCTGGTCAACACGCCGGGCAGGATGACGAAGGAGCAGGTGCGCTCGTCCGTGGCCGGGTACCAGGACGCCGCGTCGACCGAGGCGTTCGAGCGGATGTTCGAGCGCGACAAGGACACGCTGCGCGAGCTCGGCATCCCCGTGCTGACCGTGACGCACGCCGGGCACGGCGACGACGTCGGGTACCGCATCGACACCGAGCGCTGGTCCCTGCCGCCGGTCGAGCTGACCGCCGCCGAGCTGGGCGTGCTCGCGCTCGCCGCGCAGCTGTGGCAGGACCAGTCGCTGCGCGCCGACAGCTCGCGCGCGCTGACGAAGCTGCGGGCCGTCGGCCACGCGCCCGAGGCGGGCGACCTCGTGGCCGGGCTCGCGCCCCGCGTGCGCGCGGGCGGGGACGCGTTCGCGCCCCTGGTCGACGCCGTGCAGGCGCGCCAGGCGGTGCGCTTCACGTACCACGCCGCGACGACCGGCGAGGTGCGCGTGCGCCACGTCGAGCCCTGGAAGCTGCTGGCCCGGCGCGGCGGGTGGGTGCTGCTCGCCCGCGACCGCGACCGCGGTGCCAGCCGGTCCTTCCGGCTCAGCCGGATCCGCGGGGCGGTCCGCGCGGTGGGGGAGCCCGGCGCGTTCGACCCGCCGACGCCCGAGGAGCTGGCCGAGGCGTCCCGCATGTGGGCCGGCGACGGGCCGGAGCGCACCGCGCTGCTCGCCGTCACCCCCGACCGCGCCGGTGCGCTGCGCGCCCGTGGCGCGCCGGCGCCCGCCGACGCCGCGCTGCCGCCCGGTGCCGACGCCGTGCTCGCCGGGCGCGACCTCGTCGCCGTCCCGTTCCGGCTCGCGTGGGAGCTCGCCGAGGAGCTCGTGGGCTACGCCGACGCGGTGGTGGTCCTCGAGCCCGTCGACGTGCGCGACGAGGTGGTGCGGCTGCTGCGGGTCGCGGCCGAGCTCGACCGCCTCCCCGTCCAGGACGACGTCGCCGCGGCCACGACCGCGCCCGTCGCCCCGACCACGGGCGAGGTGCGCGGTGCCTGAGCGCGCGAGCGACCGCCTGGTGCGGATGCTGGGCATGATCGCGTACCTGCAGCGGCACGAGGACGTGCGCGTCGAGGATGTCGCCGCGCAGTTCGGCGTGACGCCCGAGCAGGTGATGGCCGACGTCGACACGCTGTGGGTGACGGGCACGCCCGGCTACCTGCCCGACGACCTCATCGACTTCGACGCGGCGTCCTACGAGCAGGGCGTCGTGCGCCTCACCGAGGGGCGCGGCGTCACGCGCCCGCTGCGCCTGGGCCCGCGCGAGGCCGTCGCGCTCGTCGCGGCGCTGCGCGCCCTGGCCGCCCTGCGCCCGGCGCTCGACGCCGAACGGGTCGCGGTGCTCGACTCCGCGCTCGCCAAGGTCCAGGCGGCCGCGGGCGACGCGGCAGCGGGCGTCGACGTCGCGCTGCAGGTCGACGCGCGGCCGGAGGTCGTCGCGGCCGTGGGGGCCGCCCTGGCCGGGCGGCGCCGGCTGCTGCTGCGGTACGTGGACGCCTCGGACGTCGCCACCGAGCGCGAGGTCGACCCGGTGCGGCTGGTCACGCAGGACGAGCGGTCGTACCTCATCGCGTGGTCGGTCGAGGCGGACGCGGAGCGCCGCTTCCGCCTGGACCGCGTCGTCGCCGCCACCGTCCTGGAGGCACCGGCGCGCGAGCACGCGCTCGCGCCGGACGCCGAGGTGTTCTCGCCCGACCCGAGCGGCGACCTCGTCACCGTGCGCCTCGCCGGGCGCGCCCGCTGGGTCGTCGAGTCGGTGCCGGTCGAGGCGACCCGCGAGCTCGCCGACGGCACCTTCGAGGTCGACCTGCGGGTCGTCCAGCCGGCGTGGCTGCGGCACCTGCTGCTGCAGGCGGCGGACGAGGTGCGCGACGTGCACCCCGCCGGTGTCGCGCGCGAGGTGGCGGACGCCGCCCGCGCGGCGCTGGCCGCCTACGCGCCGCTGGTCGGCGCACCGTCGGCGGGCACGCCGGCGTCCGACGTCCCCCGGGAGGCCTGACCGTGCTGTGGACCGTGGTGTGGGTCGTGCTGGTGGCCGGGACGCTGCTGGGCGCGTTCCTGCTCGGGCGGCGGCTGTGGCGCTCCGTCGTCGCGCTCGGTGCCGAGCTCGCACGCGCGGGGGAGACGCTGGAGCTCCTGGGCCGACGCGTCGAGGAGCTCGAGGAGGCGGCCCGCGCGGCGCGGGAGCCGCTGCGGCCCGCGCTCGGCCAGGACGTCGAGGTGCTCGGGGCGCGCGTCCGGGAGCTGCGGGCGGACCGCCGCGCCCGGCGTGCGGCGCGCCGCGACCGGCACCGGACGACCGTCGGGCAGGCCTCGCAGCGCTGGTTCGGCTGAGCGGCACCCGTCGCGTCGTCCGCACGTCACCACCTCGTGGTCCGGCGGTCGCCGGCACGTCGCCACGTCGTCGTGGGCGCGACAGGGTCGGCACCGCGCCGGGGCGGGCGAAGCGCTTCGACTGGCGCGTCCCACCCCGTACAATTCGGAGCGTCAACGCCGTCGATGGCAGGAGAGCGTCGTGCGTCCTCAGCTGAGCCACATCCTCATCGTGCTGGTGGTGGTCGTGCTCCTGTTCGGGGCCAACCGCCTGCCGGGCCTCGCGCGGTCCGTCGGCCAGTCGATGAAGATCTTCAAGAACGAGGTCAAGGACCTCGCGGACGACGACCGCCGCGACGCGGCCGTCCCGAAGACGACCGTCACCGGTCCCGCGGTGCCCGGCCCGGAGACCCCCACGGGGGCGACGACCCCGGGGCCCGCGGACACGCCGCCGGACCCGGCCGCACCGCCGCGCGTCTGACGCCGGCGTGAGCAGGTCCTCCCGCCGGGAACGTACGCCGGACGGTCGGATGCCGCTGCGCGACCACCTGCGCGAGCTGCGCCGGCGCCTCGTGCTCATGGCGCTCGGGCTCGTCGTCGGCGGCGTCGCCGGCTGGCTGCTGTACGAGCCGGTGTTCTCGCTGCTGCAGGAGCCGGTGCGCCAGGTCGCCGCCGAGCGCGACGAGGTCGTCACCCTCAACTTCGCGGGTGTCGCCACCGCGTTCGACATGCAGGTGAAGGTCTCGCTGTTCCTCGGCGTCCTCGTGACCAGCCCGTGGTGGCTGTACCAGCTGTGGGCCTTCATCACCCCCGGGTTGACGCGGCGCGAGCGGCTGTACGGGGTCGGCTTCCTCGCCGCCGCCGTGCCCCTGTTCCTGGCGGGGGCGGGACTCGCGTGGGCCGTCCTGCCCAACGCCGTCCGGCTGCTGCTCGACTTCACGCCCGAGGGCACCGCCAACGTCACCGACGGGCAGCTCTACCTCAGCTTCGTGATGCGGCTCATGCTCGCCTTCGGCGTCGCCTTCCTGCTGCCGGTGGTGATGGTGGCCCTCAACATGACGGGTCTCGTGCAGGCCCGGACGTGGGCGCAGGGATGGCGCTGGGCCGTCGTCGTCTCGTTCGTGTTCGCGGCGATCGCCACGCCGACGCCGGACGTCATCACGATGCTCGCCGTCGCCTTCCCGATGTGCCTGCTGTACGGCGCGGCCCTCGGCCTGTGCGTGCTGCACGACCGCCGGGTCGACCGGCGCCGGGTGGCCGACGGCCTCCCGCGCCTGGACGGCACCATGCCGGGGGAGCGCCCCGGCGAGCGCACGCGCGACGAGCGGCGCGGCGCGGGCGGGGGGCCCGCCACCGCGGACGCCGGGTGAGCCGGCTCGGACTCGTCGTGAACCCGGCCGCGGGCCGCGGCCGGGGTACCGCTGCCGGCCGCCGCGCGCACGGTCTCCTCGCCGCGGCCGGGCACGACGTCCGCGACCTGTCGGCCCCCACGCTCGCGGGGGCCACCGACCGCGCACGTGCCGCCGTGCTCGCCGGCGTGGACGCGCTCGTGGTCGTCGGCGGGGACGGCATGGTGCACCTGGGGGCGGACGTGCTCGCCGGCACGGGCGTCCCCCTCGGCGTCGTGCCGGTCGGCACGGGCAACGACGTGGCGCGCGCCGTGGGCCTGCCGCGCGGCGACGTCGACCGTGCCGTCGCCGCCGTGCTGACGGGGCTGGCGGACGGCCCGGTCGCGCTCGACGCCGTGCGCGTCGGACGCCCCGGGGGTCCGGCGCACGAGTGGTGCGCCGGCGTGCTGTCGTGCGGGCTCGACGCCGCCGTGAACGCGCGCGCCAACACGCTGCGGTGGCCGCACGGCCCCGCGCGGTACGTGCGTGCGCTCGTCCTCGAGCTGGCCCGGTTCCGGCCGTACGGCTACCGGGTGACGCTCGACGACGGCGTGTGGGAGTCCGGCGGCACGCTCGTCGCGGTCGCCAACACCGCGTGGTTCGGCGGCGGGCTGCGGATCGCGCCGCGCGCCGACCCGACCGACGGCCTCCTCGACGTCGTCCTCGCCGGTCCGTTCACGCGGGCCGGTGCGCTCGGGATCTTCCCCGGGCTGTACCGCGGGCGGCACGTGCACGACCCGCGCGTGCGCGTCGTGCGCAGCCGCCGCGTGCTCGTGGAGCCCGTCGCGTCGCTCGGCCCGCCGCCCCCGCCGGCGTTCGCGGACGGCGAGCGGGTCGGTCCGCTGCCGCTGCTCGCCGAGGTCGTGCCGGGAGCGTTGTCGCTGCTCGGCGCGAGGACCGCCGCGTCCTGAGCCTAGGGTGGGCGGGTGGCACGCTCGTCCCGTCCCCGCACCACCGAGCCGGAGCTCTCGCCGGCGGAGCGCTACGCCGCGGCCCGGCGCCGCGCGAGCGCCGAGCGGAGCGCCCTCGGGGAGTTCCGCTCCCGGCTCGACTTCCCGCTCGACGACTTCCAGGTCGAGGCGTGCGCCGCGCTCGAGCGCGGCAGCGGCGTCCTCGTCGCCGCGCCGACGGGCGCCGGGAAGACGGTCGTCGGCGAGTTCGCCGTCCACCTCGCGCTCGCGTCGGGGCGCAAGGCGTTCTACACGACGCCGATCAAGGCGCTGTCGAACCAGAAGTACGCCGACCTCGCGCGCGTCCACGGCCAGGAGCGCGTGGGCCTGCTCACCGGCGACACGAACATCAACGGCGACGCCGACGTGGTCGTCATGACGACCGAGGTGCTGCGCAACATGCTGTACGCCGGGTCGCCGGCGCTGGCGGGTCTCGGGTACGTCGTCATGGACGAGGTGCACTACCTGGCCGACCGCTTCCGGGGCCCCGTGTGGGAGGAGGTGATCATCCACCTGCCCGACGACGTGCAGCTGGTGTCGCTCTCCGCCACGGTCTCGAACGCCGAGGAGTTCGGCGACTGGCTGTCGACCGTCCGCGGCGACACGACCGTCGTGGTCAGCGAGCACCGGCCCGTGCCGCTCGGCCAGCACGTGATGGTCGGCGACGAGCTGCTCGACCTCTACGCCGGCCACGTCGACCCGACCGACCCGGGCGTCGACCCGCCCATCAACCCTGACCTCACGCACCTCCTGCGCCGCCAGCAGGCCGACCCGCGCGACCGGCGCGGCCCGGGCGACCGGGGCCCGCGCGGACGTGGCGGGCGGCAGGGCATCGGCGTGCGCCAGGCACCCCGGTTCGCGGTCGTCGACACGCTCGCGCAGGAGCACCTGCTGCCCGCGATCGTGTTCATCTTCTCGCGCGCCGGCTGCGAGGCGGCCGTGCAGCAGTGCCTGTCAGCGGGGGTGCGCCTGACCACGCCCGCCGAGCAGGCGGAGATCCGCCGCGTCGCCGAGGAGCGGTGCGCCGCGATCCCGCCGGAGGACCTCGGGGTGCTCGGCTACGACTCGTTCGAGGACGCCCTCGCGCGCGGCGTCGCGGCCCACCACGCCGGCATGCTGCCGCTGTTCAAGGAGACCGTCGAGGACCTGTTCTCCCGAGGCCTGGTCAAGGTCGTGTTCGCGACGGAGACGCTCGCGCTCGGCATCAACATGCCGGCGCGCTCGGTCGTGCTGGAGCGGCTCGTCAAGTGGGACGGGTCGTCGCACGTCGACATCACGCCGGGGGAGTACACGCAGCTGACGGGGCGCGCCGGCCGCCGCGGCATCGACACCGAGGGGCACGCGGTCGTCGTCGCGCACACCGGTCTCGACCCGGTGCAGCTCGCGGGACTCGCGTCGCGCCGCCTGTACCCGCTGCGCTCGTCGTTCCGGCCGACGTACAACATGGCGGTCAACCTGGTCGCACAGGTCGGTCGCGACCGGGCGCGCGAGGTGCTGGAGACGTCGTTCGCGCAGTTCCAGGCCGACCGGGGCGTCGTGGGCCTCGCCCGGCAGGCGCAGTCGCACGCCGAGGCCCTCGACGGATACGCCGAGGCGATGTCGTGCGACCTGGGCGACTTCACCGAGTACGCGGCGCTGCGACGCGCCATCGGCGACCGGGAGCGGGACCTGGCCAAGCAGGCCGCCTCGGCCCGGCGCGCCGACGTGGCGCGCACCCTCGAGGGCCTGCGCGTCGGCGACCTGCTCGAGGTACCGACGGGCCGGCGCGCGTCCTACGCCGTCGTCGTCGACCCCGGCGGACGCCCCGGCTTCGACGGCCCGAAGCCGACCGTTCTCACCACCGACCGCCAGGTGCGCCGCCTCACGGTGGCCGACGTGGGCACGGGCGCCCGGACGGTCGGGACCCTGCGCGTGCCGTCGTCCTTCAACGTCCGCGTCCCCGCGGCCCGCCGGGACCTCGCCGCGCGGCTGCGCGCACGCCTCGACGAGCTCGACGTCGCACCCGCCCCCGGCCGGCAGGGGCGCCGCGACGCGCGGCGCACGGCGGCGGCGGACGACGCCGAGCTCGAGGCGATGCGCCGACGGCTGCGCGCCCACCCGTGCCACCGCTGCCCCGACCGCGAGGAGCACGCCCGCTGGGCCGACCGCTGGCACCGCCTCAAGAGCGAGCACGACGCCCTGGTCACGCGGATCGCCGGCCGGACCGGGTCGATCGCCGCCGTGTTCGACCGCATCTGCGACGTGCTCGTCACGCTCGGCTACCTGGAGCGCAGCGAGGCCGTCGCCACGACGCCGACGGGCGGCACCGCGCTCACGGTCACGGATGCCGGCCAGTGGCTGCGCCGGCTCTACGCGGAGAACGACCTCCTGCTCGCCGAGTGCCTGCGTCGCGGGGTCTGGGAGGAGCTCGACGCGCCGCAGCTCGCCGCCGCGGTGTCCGCCCTGGTGTACCGGTCGCGCCGGGACGAGGAGGTCGAGCCGCGGGTGCCGGGCGGGCCGGAGAGCCGCCTCGGCCGTGCCCTGGACGCCGCGGTCCGCGCCTGGTCCGAGCTCGAGGACCTCGAGCACGGGCATCGCCTCGAGACGATCCAGCCGCTCGACACGGGGCTGGTCGAGCCCATCCACCGCTGGGCGGCGGGCCGCAGCCTCGACTCCGTCCTGCGCGGCGGCGACCTGGCCGCCGGCGACTTCGTGCGCTGGGTGAAGCAGGTGGTCGACGTGCTCGACCAGATCCACGGCGCCGCGCCGACCGCGCGCCTGCGCACCACGGCCGACCGCGCCGTCACCGCCCTGCGCCGCGGGGTGGTGGCGTACTCGGCGGTGTGACGGGCCGCGCGGGCCTAGGGTGTGCGGATGTGACCTCGACGCTCTACCGCCACGGAGTGGTGCACTCGCCGTCGGACCCGTTCGCCGAGGCGGTGCTCGTCGAGGACGGCACCGTCGCGTGGATGGGCTCCGACGACACGGCCGACGGCCTCGTCGCGGGCGTCGACGAGGTGGTCGAGCTCGACGGCGCGCTCGTCGCCCCCGCCTTCGTCGACGCGCACGTGCACCTCCTCGAGTCGGCGCTCGCCGCCCGCGGTGTCGACCTGTCTCTCGCGGCCGGCGTCCGCAGCCTCGCGGACGCGCTCGAGGCGCTCTCCCGCGCCGCCGGCGCCCGGGCCGTGGGGGAGCGCCTGCCGCTGCTCGGGCACGGCTGGGACGAGCGCGACTGGCCGGAGGGCCGCCCGCCCACGCGGGCCGAGCTGGACGCCGTCGGGCAGGGTCTGCCCGTGTACGTGGCGCGGGTCGACGTGCACTCCGCGGTGGTGTCCTCGGCGCTCGCGGAGCTGGCCGGGCTGCACGGCCTGCCGGGGTGGTCCGAGGACGGCCGCGTGGAGCGCGATGCGCACCACGCCGCGCGTGCCGTGGCCCGGTCCGTGGACGCCGCGGAGCGGACCGCGCTGTACCGCGAGGCGCTCACCGCGGCGGCTGCCGCCGGCGTCGTCGCCGTGCACGAGCAGTCGGCGCCCTCCATCGACACGCGCGACGGCCTGCGCGAGCTGCTCACCATGACGGCGGCCCCCGCCTCGGCGCTGCCCCTCGTCATCGGCTACCGCGGCGAGGCGTGCGTCACGGTGGACGACGCGCGCGAGCTGCTGGCCGACCTGCCGGGGCTCGCCGGCATCGGCGGCGACCTCAACGTGGACGGCTCCTTCGGGTCGCGCACGGCCGCGCTGCGGCAGCCGTACGCGGACGCGCCCGGCACGTCGGGCCACCTGTACCTGACCGCCGAGCAGGTCGCGAACCACGTCACCGCGGTCACGCGCGCCGGGGCGCACGCGGCCTTCCACGTCATCGGCGACCGCGCGCTGGACGAGGTGCTCCTGGGGCTGCGGGCGGCCGCCGACGTCGAGGGGACGGCAGCCGTCGCGGGTGCCGGGCACCGCATCGAGCACGCCGAGATGGTCGACGCCCCCTCGCTGGCGCAGATCGTGCTGCTCGGGCTGCGCCTGTCGGTCCAGCCGGCGTTCGACGCGCTGTGGGGCGGCCCGGACGGCATGTACGCCGCACGACTGGGGCGTGGCCGTGCGGCCGCGCTCAACCCGTTCGCCGACCTCGCGGCCGCCGGCGTGCCGCTCGCGCTCGGCTCGGACAGCCCCGTGACCCCCGTCGACCCGTGGGCCGGTGTCCGCGCCGCGGCCGCGCACCACGAGGTGGACCAGCGGATCTCGGTCCGGGCGGCGTTCCGTGCGGCGACGCGCGGCGGCTGGCGGCTCGCGCATCTCGACCACACCGGCGCGGGCGAGCTGCGCGTCGGGTCGCCGGCGCACCTCGCCGTGTGGCGCGCGGAGCACCTCGTGGTGCAGGCGGCGCGGACGTCGTCGTGGAGCGCCGACGCCCGCGCGGGGTCGCCGCTGCTGCCGGACCTGTCGCCCGACGCCGCGGCGCCACGGTGCCTGCGCACCGTGCGCGCCGGCGTGGTGCTGCACGACGAGCTCGGCTGAGCCGTCCCCGCGCGCGCCGCGGCGCCGGCCGCTGCGCCGACCGGGTGAACTTCGTCGTGCGTCCGCCACCGCGCGGCGACGTGGGCGTCACCTGCGCGACACATCAGGCGGGGACACCGCACGACACGCGGACGACACGCCGGGAAGGGCGACCGGGTCGCGGTCGAATCGGACACGCTGACCTGGACGGAGGCCGCTGACCTGGCGGTACGCCGCCTTGACACCCTGCGCGCAGGCGGGAGTAGGTTCCACAGTGGCTTGCCGACGAGGGCACCGGTTGGGGGGCCACAGACTGCTCGTCCGGTGCCGTCGGCCAGAGCTCCGGCCGGGCCCGTGCGCTCAACAGACAACGGCAGGACCCCGTCCTCGCCGGTACGAAGGGCGCACGGGCCGGTCGGTCGGAGCCGGGGAGGCGACTCCCCGGCCCCGGACCGGGTGGCAGCCCACCGAGTGGCACGCCTCACCCGCACCCGCGGTGGCCCGCGCGCCCGGTCCGCCCCGCCCGCTGACGTAACCTGACGCGGTGCCGCTCTCGCCCCCCGCCCGCTGGGCGACGCTGCTCCTCGCCGGGGTCGGCGGCTGGCTGGCGCGGATGGCGTTCCCGGACCCGGGCTGGTGGGGCGCCGCCTTCGCCGGCACCGCGCTGCTGTACCTGGCGCTGCGACGCGACAGCGCCCGGTGGAACGCGCTCGTGGGGCTCGTGTGGGGCCTGGCGTGCTTCGCGCCGATGATCACGTGGGCGTACGAGGCCGTCGGCCCGGTCCCGTGGGCCGCCCTCAGCGTGCTCCAGGCGTCGTACGTCGCGCTCTTCGGGGCCGCGTGGGCGTGGGCGCGGCGCGGGCACGCCGTGTGGCGCAGCGGCGCATGGCAGCTCGTCGTCTTCGTGGTGCTGTGGGTGGGCGTCGAGGAGCTGCGCAGCGCGTGGCCGTTCGGCGGCTTCCCGTGGGGACGGCTCGCCTTCTCGCAGGCCGACTCGCCGCTCGCCGCGTACGCGTGGCTGGGCGGCACGCCGCTGCTCAGCGCCGTCGTCGCGGCGCTCGGCGTGCTGCTCGCGCGCGCCCTCCTCGCGGCGGGCCGGGTCGCGGCCGGACGCACGCTCGGGGCCCTGGCGGCCGTCGCCGCGCTCGTCGTGGGCGCGCTGCTCGTGCCGCTCGAGACGGCCGCCGAGGCCGGCACGCTGCGGACCGGCTCGGTCCAGGGCAACGTGCCCGAGCCCGGCCGGCTCGACGCCTTCGGGCAGCGCCGCCAGGTGCTCGACAACCACGTCGCCGGCACGCGCGCCCTCCTGGACCGGGTCGCACCCGGGGAGCTCGACGTCGTGCTGTGGCCCGAGAACGGCTCCGACATCGACCCGCAGGTCGACGCCGAGGCGGCCGGTCTGATCGACGCGGCCGCGCGCGACGTGGGTGCGCCCATGCTCGTCGGCACGGTCGAGTACCCGGACAGCGGCGGCCGCTACAACACGGCCGTGATGTGGGAGCCGGGCACCGGCGTCGTCGCCACCTACTCCAAGCAGCGGCCCGCGCCGTTCGCCGAGTACATCCCGATGCGCGGGTTCGTGCGGCACTTCTCGTCCGCCGTGGACCTCGTCACGCGCGACATGCTCCCGGGCACCGAGCCGGGTGTGGTGCCGCTGACGTCCGAGCGACTGGGCCGCACCGTCCTCATCGGCGACGTCATCTGCTTCGAGGTCGCGTACGACGGGATCGTCCGCGAGGCGGTCCGCGAGGGCGGCGAGGTGCTCGTCGTGCAGACGAACAACGCGTCCTTCGGGTGGACGGACGAGTCGACGCAGCAGCTGGCGATGTCGCGCCTGCGCGCCGTCGAGCACGGACGTGCGACCGTCCAGATCTCGACGGTGGGCGTCAGCGCGGTGATCGCGCCGAACGGCGCCGTCGTGCAGAGCACCGGCCTGTTCACGGCCGAGCAGATGGTGGCGACGTTGCCGCTGCGCACGTCGCTGACGCCGGCGACGCGGCTGGGGGAGTGGCCCGCCTGGGTCGCGGACGCCCTCGCGCTGTGCGTCGTGGTCGCCGGGGCGGCAGGCGCCTACCGCGTCCGGCGCGACGAGCGGCCCGACGGGGCCTGAGGGCGCGACCGGCCTCGTGCTCGGACGCCTGCGGGCAGCACGACGCCCCCGGGCTCGTGTCACCGGGGGCGTCGGGGCCTGGCTGCGGCGTCGGGCGGTCGGTGGACCGGTACGCCGCGGGGGTGCTGCGATCAGGCGCTGCGGCGCAGCTTGCCGGCGCGCAGCAGGTCGAGCCGCTCGTCGAGCAGCTCCTGGAGCTCGTTCACCGTGCGCCGCTCGAGGAGCATGTCCCAGTGCGTGCGCGGCGGCTTGCCCGCCTTGGCCTCGGGCTTCGAGGCGTCGCGCAGGAGCGCCTCGGCGCCGCAACGGCACTCCCACACCACCGGGACGTCGGCCTCGACCGAGAACGGCAGGATGATCGTGTGCCCGTTGGGGCAGTCGTAGTGCGCCTGGAGACGGGGGGCGAAGTCGACGCCCTCCTCCGTCTCCATGCTGTGGGACCCGATGCGCATCCCGCGCAGGGACCTGTTGGCCATGTGGGACCTCCGTGCCGTTGTGCGGCCGTCGTGCCTGATGCTTCCTGTGATCTCAACGGGGACGCAGACGACGGTGTTCCTCGCCCGCCGTGAAGGTCTGGTGAAACCACTCTGACGCAGGGCCGCCGCGAGCGCGCGCGGAAGCGGTGACCGCGGGGGAGCGGCGACCGCGGGCGCGCCGCCGGGCGGAGCCCGACCTAGGCTGCCGTGGTGACCATGACCTACCGCCGTCTCGGCGACTCCGGCCTGACCGTCTCGACCGCCGGCCTCGGGTGCAACACGTTCGGCGCCACGCTGGCAGCGGAGGGCGTCGACGCGGTCGTGCACGCCGCGCTCGACGCCGGCGTGACGTTCTTCGACACCGCCGACGTCTACGGCGGCACGCCGGGCCAGAGCGAGGAGCTGCTCGGGCGCGCGCTGCGCGGCCGGCGGGACGACGTGGTCGTCGCCACCAAGTTCGGCATGGACGTGGGCGGGCTGAACGGTGCCGACTGGGGGTCGCGCGCCTCGCGCCGGTACGTGCGCCGTGCGGTCGAGGGCTCGCTGCGCCGCCTCGGCACCGACCACGTCGACCTGTACCAGCTGCACCGGCCGGAGCCGGAGACGCCGGTCGAGGAGACGCTCGCGGCGCTGCACGAGCTCGTCACCGAGGGGAAGGTCCGCTACATCGGGTCGTCGAACTTCACGGCCTGGCAGGTCGTCGACGCGGACTGGGCCGCGCGCACTGCCGGGACGACGCCGTTCGTCTCGGCGCAGAACCGGTACAACCTCATGGACCGCGACGCCGAGGCGGAGCTCGTGCCGGCGGCCGAGCACGTCGGCGTCGGCATCCTGCCGTACGTTCCGCTCGCGTCCGGCCTCCTCACCGGCAAGTACCGTCGTGGTGAGGCGGCACCCGGCGGCTCGCGGCTCGAGCGCATGCCGCAGCGCATGGCCGGTGCCGACTTCGACCGCATCGAGGCGCTGGCCGTGCTGGCGGGCACGTGGGGCGTCGACCTGCCGACGGTCGCCCTCGGCGGGCTGGCAGCCCAGCCCGCCGTCGGCTCCGTCATCGCCGGCGCACGCACGCCCGAGCAGGTGCGGGCCAACGTCACCGCGACCCTGTGGGAGCCCGACCTCGGGCAGCTCGCCGCGATCGACGAGGCGTCGCCCGGCCCCGGGGCGTGATCCCGGCTGCGGGCCGGCGTGGACGCCGGCCCGCAGCCGCCACGCAGCGCCGTCATGGAGGCACCGTCCGACGGGCCGTCGCACGGCGCTGTCGCGCGGGCGGTCGCGGCGCGGTCACACCGGGAGCACCCGGGCGCGGTGCTCGCCGACCGCCACGACGGCGGCCACGGTCAGGGCCCGGTCGGTCGCCGCGAGCAGCAGCGCGTGCGCCCACGCCCGCTCGAACGAGCCGTGGTCGCCGCCGGCGGCGCGGACCACCGCGACGACGACGCTCCCGCCGGACGGCTCCCGTTCGAGGACCGACGCGAGGACGTGCACGACCTGCCGTGCCGCGGCGGCGTCGGGTCGCAGGGGCACCTCGCTGATCGGCAGCACGACGGGCAGCAGTCGCCGGTCGCCGTCGAGGAGCGCGAACCACAGCGCGGGCGGCCCGGCGCGCTCAGGCCCGACGAGCCGCAGCATCAGCTCGAGCGCGGCGTCCGCGTCGGGGACCGCCACGCCGGGCGCCACCGCGTCCGCGAGGTCGTCGTCGGGGCCGGGCGCGGACCAGCCTGCGTCCACCGGGTGCGGCCGAGGGGGGTCGTGGTCGGCGGCGCGGGGATCCGTGGCACCGCGGCCCGGGTCGTCGGCTCGGGTGTCGTCGGGACGGGCGTCGTCGGGACGGGCGTCGTCGGGACGGGCGTCGTCGGGACGGGCGGGGTCGGGCGCGTCGGCGCCGGTCGGGTCGCTCATGGCGGTGGAGCGTCACGGGGGAGCGGAGCCGGCGGAGCGGGGCGTCGACCGGCCCGTGGACGGGGTGCCGCGCCAGCGAGGCTGAGGTCGGTTCGGCGGGCGCTCGGAGGCGGGTCTGTCGGTGGTCGGCGGTAGACCGGTGTCGTCCCGTCGCGACCGAAGGAGGATCTGCGTGCGCATCGTCGTCAGCACCCCGACCGGGCAGGTCGGGTCACGCGTCGTGGCTCGTCTGCACCGCGCCGGCGTGCGGCCCGTGCTCGTCGTCCGTGACCCCGAGCGCCTCGCGCCCGACGTCCGGCACCGGAGCGAGGTCGTCGCGGCCGACCTCACGGACGCCGTCGCCGTCCTGCGCGCCACGCGCGGTGCCGATGCGTTGCACTGGGTCGCCCCGTCGCTCGGGCCCGACCCCGTCGCCGCCTACGACCGGCTCGGTCGCGTCGCAGCGGCCGCCGTGCGCGAGAACGGCATCGCCCGCGTCGTCGTCCAGAGCAGCGTCGGGGCCGAGGCGCGCGGCGGGTTCGGCGAGATCGACGGCCTCGGCCTCCTCGAGGAGCACCTCGACGGCAGCGGCGCGGCGGTCACCCACCTGCGCTGCGGGTACTTCTTCAGCAACCTGCTGCTGGACCTGCCGGCGCTGCGCTCCGGCGTCGTCGCGTCGCAGCTCGAGACGGACCGCCGCATCCCGTGGGTCGCGCCGGACGACGTCGCGGACGTGGCGGCGCTGCGCCTGCTGTCGGGCGACTGGTCCGGCCGGACGACGCAGGGCGTGCTCGGCCCGGCCGACCTGTCGATCGCGGACGTCGCCGCGACGCTGTCGGACCTCGTCGGCCGGCCGTTCCGCGCCGAGCAGCTCGGCGACGAGGCGGTGGCCGAGCAGCTGCGGTCCGTCGGCATGACCCCGGCACAGGTGGACGCGGTCGTCGGCATGGCCCGCGGGTTCCGCTCCGGGTTCCGGCCCGAGGACCCGCGGGACGCCGTGAGCACGACGCCGACGACGTTCCGCGCGTGGGCCGCCGAGCACCTCGCGCCGGCGCTCCGGCCCCGGTAGACATGGGATGAATTGTCGCCGCCGCTGCGAGGGTCCGGCCGGCGGCCGTCGAGGTGTCGGGCTCGCCCCGCGGTGCGAGCATCGGGTCATGGACGCGGACGAGCGCACACAGGTGGCGAAGGACTTCCACGAGGCGGTCACCATGACCGCGGCGCAGCTCGAGCACTGGCTCGAGACCGACGAGTCACGGTCCGTCGGCCAGAAGGACGGCGGCGGCGAGTCGGTCGGCCACGAGTCCGGACGACGGATCGTCGAGATCCTGCGCGCGACGAAGGCCGACCTGACCGACGACGACCACGAGCACATGCGGAAGGTCGTCGGCTACGTGCACCGGCACCTGGCACAACGACCCGACGGCGACGTCACCGACACGCGCTGGCGGTACTCGCTGATGAACTGGGGCCACGACCCGCTGGCGTGACGCCGGGCCGGCGCGCGACCATCCCTCCGCACATCCCGGCACGTGGCCACCAAACGCCGATAATGTGCATTATGTCAGAACGGGGGCTGAGACGACCGCGATGCGGTCCCCAGGCGCTCCCTCAGGCCGGGTCGGGACGCGGGCTCGCGGCGAGCCCGGCGACGTCGACGTGGCGCTCGTAGCGCTCCTCGGTCCGGTCGGGGTCGCGCGGCAGCACCTGACGCTCACCGGTCCGCACGAAGCCGGCGCGCACGTACAGGTCGACGGCGGACGCGTTGTCCTCGACGACCCACAGCGACACGGTCTCGGCCCCGTCCTGCGCGGCGGCGCGCACGACGGCGTCCAGCAGCGCCCACGCCACACCTTGCCGGCGCGCCTCGGGCGCCACCCACATCTGCTGGACGTGGCGGTCGTGCTCGGGCGACCCGGGCTCCCGGATCATCGACACGAGCCCGCGCGGCGTCCCGTCGTCGTCGACCGCGACCCACATCGCGCTCGTGCGCAGCCGCATCCGCCAGTGCGACTCGACGAACCGCTCCTCGCGCGCGAGCGACGAGCCGAACACGTCCGGCGACTCCCGCAGCGCCCGCAGGCGGATGTCACGGACGAGCGTCCAGTCGTCCTCGGCCACGGCGCGGATCTGCATCGGGACAGGATGCCCTACGGCGGGTCCGGCGTGCCTCAGCCGACCTCGCGCGCCGTCGGGCCGTCGTCCGGGCGCCGCTCCCCCAGGCCGTCGGCGCCCTCCAGGTCGGCCGCCGCGCGCCGGTCACCGCCGTGACCGGCGGGGTCGGGCACGGAGCGGACGAGGTCGGCCGCCTCCTCCTCGGGGCGCGGCGGCACGGTCTCGTCCTGCTCCAGGTGCGGCACGTCGTGGCTCTCCGACACGGTGTCTCCTTCCGACGCGCCCACGCTAGCCACCTCGCCCGCACCGGGCGACCGGTGCGGGCGGCCGTGCCGGGAGACCGCTCAGCCGTCGAGGCTCAACGACTCCCCCGACGCCAGCGCCACCAGCTCCGCCGTGGGGACCAGCGTGCCCAGGAGGCGGGCCGCGCCGGCACGGCCCAGGTCGCTCAGCAGCTCGTCGTGGATCGGCACGACGCGGCGCGGCGCCACGGCCCGCACGTAGTCCGCCGCGTCGGCGAGCCGCAGCCACGGCGCGCCGACCGGCTGCAGCAGCACGTCGACGGACGTGCCGTCCGGCGGCAACGTGTACGAGTCCCCGGGGTGCAGCAGGACGTCGTCGACGAGGTACGCCACGTTGGCCGGCACGGGCAGGTCCGGGTGGATCACGGCGTGCCGCTCCCCCATCACCCGGACGCGTGCGCCGGCAACGGTCAGGTCGTCCCCGTCGGCCACCGGGTGGAGCCGCTCGCGCGGCGCGCCCGCCGCCGCCAGGTCGGCGACCACGCTCTCGGGAGCCCATACCTGGACCCCGGCGCCAACGCGGTCGGCCACCGCCCCCACGTCGACGTGGTCGGGGTGCTCGTGCGTGATGAGCACGGCCTCCGCGCCGTCGAGGGCGGCGCCGAGGTCGCTCCAGGCGCCGGGGTCCACGACGAGCACGCGGCCGTCGCGCTCGACGCGTACGCAGGAGTGCCCGTGACGGGTGATCGTGAGCGGCATGCGTCCATCCTGGTGCAGCAGACGGGTCGACGCACCGGCGCGCCGCGCGGCGATTCGTGCGGCACCGGCCACCCGACTACCGTGGCCGCGTGCTCGTCCTCGGTGTGTGCAGCCTCAAGGGTGGTGTCGGCAAGACCTCGGTGACGCTCGGGCTGGCCTCGGCCGCCCTCGAGCGCGGCGTGCGCACCCTCGTCGTCGACCTCGACCCGCAGGGCGACTCGACGATGGCGCTCGGCGCCGCCGGTGCCGCCGCAGGTGACGTGGCGTCGGTGCTGGACGCGCCGTCCGACGTCACGGTGGCGGCCGCGACCGCACCGTCGAGCTGGTCCGACCGCGGCCTCGACGTCCTGGTCGGGTCGGAGCGCTCGGTGCTGCACGACCGGGTCGACGACGACGACCTGGACCGGCTCCGCTACGCGCTGTCGTGGGTGACCGGCTACGACCTGGTGATCATCGACTGCCCGCCGTCGCTCGGCGGGCTCACGCGGACCGGCCTGACGGCCTGCGACCGCGCGGTCGTCGTGACGGAGCCGGGGCTGTTCGCGGTCATGGCCGTCGGCCGGGCGATGCGCACCATCGACGAGCTCCGGCGCAGCGCCGCACCCGCGCTGCAGCCCCTCGGCATCGCCGTGAACCGGGTGCGGGCCCGTTCCGTCGAGCAGGCCTACCGGTTGCAGGAGCTGCAGACCCTCTACGGTCCGCTCGTCCTGTCCCCCCATGTCCCCGAGCGCGCCGCGCTGCAGCAGGCGCAGGGCGCGGCGCAGCCCGTGCACGCGTGGCCCGGCGCGGCCGCGGCGGAGCTCGCGGGCGTCTTCGACCAGCTGCTCGAGCGGGCCCTGCGGGCGCCGCGGCGCTGACGACCGCTCCCCCGCCGCGTGGTCCCGCTGGGGCGGTCCGGCGCACGCCGACGCGCGCCCGTGCCGCGGGACCAGCTGAGCACGACGACGCCCGGCCGGTGGTCCGGCCGGGCGTCGGGTGCGACGGGTGGTGCGGCGTCAGCCGGCGGTGCGTGCCTGGCGGCGCAGTGCGAGCTCGTCCTGGGGGTTCGGGACCGGCGCGGCGCCGTCGTCCTCGGCGCGCTCGGTCGGCAGCTCGGCGAGGGTGCCCTCGACCTCGCGCCACACGCGGCCGACCGCGATGCCGAACACGCCCTGGCCGCCCTGCACGAGGTCGATGACCTCGTCCGCGGACGTGCACTCGTAGACGCTCGCGCCGTCCGACATCAGCGTGATCTGCGCGAGGTCGTCGACACCCCGCTCGCGCAGGTGCCCGACGGCGGCGCGGATCTGCTGCAGGGACACGCCGGTGTCGAGCAGCCGCTTGACGACCTTGAGCACGAGGATGTCCCGGAAGCTGTAGAGCCGCTGGGTGCCCGAGCCGGTGGCCGGGCGGATCGACGGCTCGACCAGGCCGGTGCGGGCCCAGTAGTCGAGCTGGCGGTACGTGATGCCGGCGGCACGGCACGCGGTGGGCCCGCGGTACCCCGTCGCGACGTCGAGGTCGGGCAGGTCGTCGTCGAACAGCAGGCCCTGCGCACGCTGCGGGACGGGTCCGGAGTTCTCGGCAGTCTCGTTGCTCACCACGGGCCTCCCTCGGCGTCCGCGGTGCGGGCGCACTGTTCTCGATCTGCCTGCAACGCTAGGCCCGCACCGACGGGACTGCAACGAGCCACCCCGGCGTGTCGCTCGTGCATGTCTCACCTTCGAGTGGAGGTCGAGGGTGCGCGGACGTCGACCGTCCTCAGGCGTCGCGCCCGCCCGGCTCGGCGCCCGGCTCGTGACCGGTCTCGAAGTCCTCCGCCGACACCTGCTCGAGGAACTCGCGGAACTGCGCGAGGTCCTCCTCCCGCGTCGCGGGCCGCACCTCCACCCCGGCCACCGCGACGACCTCGGCCGAGCACAGCACCGGGCAGTCGAACCGCAGCGCGACCGCGATCGCGTCCGACGCCCGCGAGTCCACGCGCTGTCCACCGCGCAGGACGAGCGCCGCGTGGAAGACACCGTCCTCGAGCCGCGTGATCTCGACGTGCACCACGGGCGCCCCCGCCGCGACGAGCACGTCCCGCAGCAGGTCGTGCGTCATCGGCCGCGGCGGCACGACCCCGGCCTGCGCCGATGCGATGGCCGACGCCTCAGCCGGGCCGATGAGGATGGGCACGAGCAGCGCCGAGTCCGGGTCGAGCAGCAGCACGACGATCTCGTCGTCGGCCAGGTGCGTGCGCACGCCGACGACCTCCACGGGCACCAGCTCGGGATCCTCGGACACGCCTCCACGCTACGACGCGGTCGCGGCGGCGTCTGCCCCAGGCGGGCACCGCGTGTCGCCCCGGCCTGCGCCGGGCGGTCAGGGCGTGAGGTCGGCGACCGCCGAGCGCAGGAGCGCCGTGTGCATCTGGGCGCACAGCTCGCCCACCTCCGCCGCGAGGGTCGAGGCGCGCGCCCGGGCGGACACGCTGCGCTGCCCGCGCCACGGCGCGACCACCTGGTCGACGAGGTCCGCCTGGCGGTCGGCGGCGGCGCGGAACGTGCGCAGGTGGCGCGGGTCGATGCCGTGCTCGGCGAGGGCCGCCGCGGCGACCACCACCTCGCGGGCCCACGCGTCGAACACGCCCCGCTGGTCGGGGCGCAGCACGCCCTGCGCAACGAGGTCGTCCACCAGCTCGGGCGGGACCCGCGCCTCCTGCGCGAGGCGCTCGGCGGTGAGGCGGTCGGGCGTGCGCGCGACGCCGTCGCTCGTCGCGAGGCGGGCGCGCGGCGGCGTCTCCTCCTCCTCGGCACCCGCGTCGAGAGCGGCGAGCCGCTCCCCGATCACCTTGAGCGGCATGTACCGGTCGCGCTGCTGGCGCAGCACGAACCGCAGCCGTTCGACGTCCGCCGGCGAGTACTGCCGGTACCCCGACGGCGTCCGCACCGGCGCCACCAGGCCCTGCTCCTCGAGGAAGCGCAGCTTGGACGTCGTCACGGCGGGGAACTCGAGGCGCAGGGCCGCGAGCACGTCCGAGATGCGCATGCTCGCGCGCCGCGACAGCCCGCGGGGCCACGGCTCGGCGACCGCCTCCCCCGGCTGCCCGGCGCGCGGCGGCCGCGTCCGAGAGGCACCCGTCGTCGGTGGCGCCGCCGCGCGCGCGACCGCGCCGTCAGGAGCCGTCACGGTGCGGGCTGGGGTGGAACGTCATGCGGTACTTGCCGATCTGCACCTCGTCGCCCGCGCGCAGGACGACCTGGTCGATCCGCGTGCGGTTCACGTACGTGCCGTTGAGCGAGCCGATGTCACGGACGACGAACTGGTTGCCGTCGCGGACGAAGTCCGCGTGCTTGCGCGACACCGTGACGTCGTCGAGGAAGATGTCGGCGCTCGTGCTGCGGCCGGCCGTCGTGCGCTCCGCGTCGAGCAGGAAGCGCGCGCCCGAGCTGGGGCCGCGCTGCATGATCAGCAGCGCCGAGGTCGGCGGCAGCGCCTGCACCGCGGCGGACTCGTCGGCGGTCAGGCCCACGCGAGCGGGGGCCTCCTGCTCCACGGGTTCCAGCGAGCCGAAGCTGACGGTCGTGTCAGGACCGTCGCCGCGGTACGTCGGCAGCCCTCCGGCCGGAGCCGGTCGATCGTCGCTCATGTGCACCTCCCGTGTCGGTCGCGGGCGCGTCGACGCTCCCGCCTCGACCCAGCCGTCGCGGGTCTCACCCTATGTGGTGTCGGCACGTCCGTGCAGCACAGTGAGCACCTGGGCGAGTGACGCGCGCTCAACGCCCGTCGGGCACCGGGGTGGCGTGCACCGGCTCGGGCAGCTCGCGGAGCGCGGTCACGTCCACGCGCTCGAGCGTCTCGACGGTCCCCCGTCCCCCGTCGGTGCGCACCTTCGCGACCGCGCCGCCCGGGATCTCGAGAGCCGTGGCGATCGTGTCGGGCTCGCCGATGACGAGCCAGCGGTACGGCGGCGACAGGGTCACGCCGTCGAGCACGATCTCGCCCGGGGCCCCTGTGAACGCGCTGCTCGCCGTCACGCGCAGGTCGTTCACCTGGATCGCCTCGGCGCCGGCGTTCCGCAGCTCCTCGAGCACGTGCAGCATCGTCGCGGCGCGGATGCTCGGCGCCGTCTCCGTGAGCGTCACCCGGACGCCCGGCCCGGTCGCCGGCAGCCGCCCGGTGAGGATCCCCTGGGTGGCCGCGTTGCGGCGTGCGGCGTCGAGCGCCGCCTGCTGGCGGTCCGAGCCGGACAGCAGCTCGTCGTGCTCGCGCTGCAGGTCGGCCGCCTCGCGCGCGAGCTCGTCCGCGCGCGTGGTGGTCTCGTCGAGCAGCCGCACGAGGTCGTCCTGCCGCAGCGAGCCGAGCTGCGTGTCGGTGGACTGGCGGACCTGGACGACCAGCGCGAAGCCCAGCAGCGCGCACAGCGCCGCCGTGAGCAGCTGGCCCGTGGTGGTCCGGGGGCGCATCGCGTGCGCGAGGCGGGCCCACGCCGACCGCTCCCCCGCGGGCCGCTCGGGCACGGGGGGCGCGTCGGCGTCCGCCCGGCCGGCACCGTCGGAGGCGGCGTCCGCCACGGTGTCCGCGGGATCCGCGGCGATGACCGGGACGGCCGGGCCGGTCGTCGGCGGGGCCGACGACGCGGTCGTGGTCGCGGTGGTGGTCGCGGTGGTGGTCGCAGCGTGCTGCGTGACCGTCTCGTCAACGTCGCCGTGGTCGTCGTCGACCTCGCGGACTCGACGCGTCACGTCCACCGTCTGGTCCGGCTCGCCCGCCGTGCCGACCTCGACCGGCGACCGCGCAGCGACGGCGTCCGGCTCGTCGAGCCCGATGTCGCCGAGGCCGAGCGGGTCACGGGGGTCGATGGCGGGCCCGTCGTCCGGCGGCAGCGTGTCGGCACCCCGGTGGCCGGCCGCCCGGTCGGCGGGAGCGGCGTCGTCGGGCGCGAGGTCGTCGTGCCCGAGAGCGTCCGGTGCGTCGTCGTCCGGCGTGTGCTCGGGCCCGGTGCCGCCGCCCCGTGCGTCGTCGTCCGGTGCGTGGTGGCCGGGTCCGTCGTCGCGGGGTGCGTGCTCGTCGGGGACCGCACGGTCGTCGGGGACCGCACGGTCGTCGGGGACCGCACGGTCGTGGGGGACCGCCGCGTCGGTGGGCGTCTCGTCGGGGGTGCCGTCGCTCGCGCGCGCGGCCGCTCCTGCGTCGCCTCCGTGCGCCGCGTCGCGCCGGCCGTCCGCGGTCGTCATGCCTTGAACAGGTGGCGGCGGATCGACGCGGCGTTGGAGAAGATGCGGATGCCGAGGACGACGATGACCGCCGTCGTCATCTGCGACCCCACCCCGAGCTGGTCGCCGAGGAACACGATGAGCGCGGCCACCACGACGTTCGAGAGGAACGACGTGAGGAAGACGCGCTCGTCGAAGATGCCGTCGAGGAAGGCGCGCAGGCCGCCGAACAGCGCGTCGAGCGCCGCGACGACCGCGATCGGCAGGTACGGCTGCAGGTTCGCCGGGACGGTCGGCTCGATGAGCAGACCGGCGACCACGCCGAGCACGAGCCCGATCACCGCGATCACGAGCGCTCCCCTCCGTCAGGACGCACCGACACTGCCACATCCGGCGATACCGGCCCAAGGGCGTCCGCGGCGGTCCCCCGACCGGCGGCGGCCTCGCGACGTCCGGACGACGTGGTGCCGTCCGACGCCGTAGCGACACCCTGGTCGCCGAGGACCTGCGCGGACCGGAGCGTCGGCGAGCCGGCTGCGGGCAGCTCCAGGTGGTCCTGCACGGTGACCTCCACGCCGATGCGGAACTGCTGGCGCAGGCTCGCCAGCCGCTGCCCGGCCGTGCCGCGCGCGAGCCCCGTCTGCAGCCCCACGGAGTCGCCGATCGCCTCGACGGTGTACGGGCTGCCCAGCGGGCGCATGTCGACGAGGACGGCCGCGCCCGCGCCGCGGATCGCGGTCGTGGACGTGAGGCGCGCGCCGTTGATCGCGATCGCCTCCGCACCGGCCGCCCACAGGCCGTTCGCGAGCAGCTGCAGGTCCCCGTCCTGCACGCGGTTGTCCGGGTTCTCCTCCTCGCCCGGGCCGGGCACCCAGTCGGTGAGCACGATCCGGAGCCCGGGCCCCGAGACGGGCACCCGCCCCCCGGGGACGGCGTCCTGCTGGAGCTGCGCCAGCAGGGCGGGGTCCTCGCTCGACGCGGCCGCCGTCTGCAGCGCGGCGATCTCCGCCGACAGGCGTGCGTTCTCGTCGCGCAGGGCCTCGGCACGCTCGGTGCGCTCGCGGATCTCCGCCTCCAGGAGGGCGCGCGCCTCGAGCACCGCGGGCGGCGGGCGACGCAGCGCGGTGGCCGCCGAGGTCGCGAAGGCGCCGAGCGCGATCGCCAGCACGAGCAGCGCGGCACCTCCGCGCCGGGTGCGCCGCGGGGCGGCGCCCGCGCGCCGCCGGTCCGCGACCTCCTGGTAGCCCGGGTCCAGCGGCCGGCGGTACGTCTCGTTGATGAGCGTCATCGACGCGTCGGCCGGGCGGTGCGGGCCGGGCTGCGCGTGGCGACGGTTCACGAGGCGGTCGCCCGATCACGGCGGCGGTCGGCGCGCAGCACCGTGCCGGCCTGCGCCAGGTAGAGCGCGCCGGCGAACCAGTAGAGCGCCACGCCCCAGAGCGCGCAGGCCCACCCGAGCACGCCGGCGGCCTGCCCGACCGCCGACGGCCACTGCGACAGGAACAGCAGCGGGAACGCGTACAGCAGGACCAGCGTGCCCGCCTTGCCGGCGAGGTGGACCCGCAGCGGCGGGTACCCGGCGCGGGCCAGCACGAGCAGCATCACCGCGAGCACGACGTCGCGCGCGACCAGCACCACGACCAGCCACACCGGGACGGTGCCCCGCCACGCGAGCCCCAGCAGCGTGACGAGGATGAAGAGGCGGTCGGCCGCGGGGTCGAGCATCTGCCCGAGCCGGGTCACCTGGTGCATGCGCCGCGCGACGACGCCGTCGAGCCAGTCGCTGGCGCCCGACACCGCGAGCACGAGCAGCGCCCACGCGTCCT
This sequence comes from Cellulomonas sp., assembly GCA_031178625.1. Lineage (GTDB taxonomy): Bacteria > Actinomycetota > Actinomycetes > Actinomycetales > Cellulomonadaceae > Cellulomonas. The sequence goes on along the minus strand of JAPSIR010000002.1, from coordinate 21,555 downwards.
CGCCGTTCGCGACCAGCACCGCGAACACGGGCACCAGCAGCAGCCGTGCCAGGCTGATGACGTTGGGGACGGTGAGCACGCGCGTGCTGACCACCTGCTCGTCGGTCACGCCCTCCCCCGTCCTCGTCCTGCCCGTGATCCTATGCGCACGCGCAGCGCGGCCCGGCCGCGCCGTCCCGGCGTGGCAGCGACGGAGGTGGCAGGCTCGGAGGATGAGCGACGCCGTGGACCCGCAGGTCGTCGACCGGCTGCTGCGCACGCCGGCCACGTGGGCGGTGGTGGGCCTGTCGACGAACACGGCCCGCGCCGCGTACGGCGTCGCCGCCTACCTGCAGCGCCTCGGGCACACGGTCGTCCCCGTGCACCCGAGTGCGCCGACCGTGCACGGCGTCGCGGGGGTGCGTCGCCTGGCGGACCTGCCGGCGCCGCCCGACGTCGTGGACCTGTTCGTGAACAGCCGCGTCGCCGGCGGGGTCGTCGACGAGGCCGTGGCGGCGGGTGCGCGCGCGGTGTGGATGCAGCTGGGCGTGGTGGACGAGGCGGCGGCCGCGCGGGCACGCGCCGCCGGGCTCACGGTGGTCATGGACCGCTGCCCCGCGATCGAGGGGCGCTCCCGCGGCCTCGGCTGAGGCGTGTGCGGCGTGTGCGGGAGGTCACCGCGCCCCGACCGCCCGTTCCGGCGCCGTCGCGGGTAGTCTGTCCAGGACAACAGGAGTCGTGTCGCGTCCCCGCGCGGGACGGCGAGCCCCCGGGCCGCCGTACCTGCCGATGCGTGTCGGACCGCCCGAGAGGCGGTCCAGGTGTGGGTTTCACGGGGTGAGCGACGTCGAAGGACGCCTTCGGGCGGCCCCCGCCTCCCCCCTCCGACCGAACGGTCCCCTTTTGAGCACCATGCTGTCCGCACCCCTGCCCACCTCCGACGCGACCGTCCCCGACGGCGTCACCTCGTTCGCCGACCTCGGCCTGTCCGACGAGCTGCTCTCGGCCGTCACCGGCCTCGGCTTCACCGCGCCCACGCCCGTCCAGGCGCAGACGATCCCCGCCCTCCTCGACGGCCGGGACGTCGTCGGCGTCGCGCAGACCGGCACCGGCAAGACCGCCGCGTTCGGCCTGCCGCTGCTGCAGAACGTCGACCCGTCGCTGCGAGCGGTCCAGGCCGTCGTCCTGACCCCGACGCGCGAGCTCGCGATGCAGGTCGCCGACGCGATCACGTCGTTCGCCGAGCACCGCGAGGGCCTCCAGGTCGTCGCCGTGTACGGCGGCTCCCCCTACCTGCCGCAGCAGCGCGCGCTCGCGCGCGGCGCCCAGGTCGTCGTCGGCACGCCCGGCCGCGTGATCGACCACCTCGACCGCGGGACCCTGAAGCTGCAGGACGTCCGGTTCCTCGTGCTCGACGAGGCGGACGAGATGCTCCGGATGGGCTTCGCCGAGGACGTCGACCGCGTGCTCTCGCAGACGCCCGCGCCGCGGCAGGTCGCCCTGTTCTCCGCGACGATGCCCGCGCAGATCCGGCGCGTCGCCGAGAAGCACCTCGTCAAGCCGGTCGAGGTCGCCGTCGCACGGCAGTCGTCGACCGTCGCGGCGGTGTCGCAGTCGTACGCGGTCGTCCCGCACCGCCACAAGGCCGGTGCGCTGGCGCGGGTGCTCGCCGTGAGCGACGCCGACGCCGCGATCGTCTTCGTCCGCACCCGCGAGGCGGCCGAGGAGGTCGGCAACACGCTCATCCAGCGGCAGATCGCGGCCGCCCACATCTCCGGCGACGTCGCGCAGGCCGACCGCGAGCGGATCGTCGAGCGGCTGCGCTCCGGCGCTCTCGACGTGCTGGTCGCGACCGACGTGGCGGCGCGCGGGCTCGACGTCGAGCGCATCGGCCTCGTCGTCAACATGGACGTGCCGCGCGAGGCCGAGACCTACGTGCACCGGATCGGCCGCACCGGCCGCGCCGGCCGCACGGGCGCCGCACTGACGTTCGTCACGCCGCAGGAGCGCGGCAAGCTGCGCCAGATCGAGCGCACGACGCGCACGCCCCTGGTCGAGACGACGATCCCCAGCCCGGCGGAGGTGTCGGCGCACCGCGTCGCGCAGCTGCTGGCCCGCACGCCCGAGCGCCTCGACGCCGGCCGTCTCGACCTCTACCGCGACGCGGTGCGCACGCACCTCGCGGAGCACCCGGAGGTCGACGTGGCGGACCTCCTCGCCGCGGTCGCCGCCCTCGCGGTCGGCGACGAGGGCCCGGCGCCGCGCGGCGCCGAGGTCGAGGACCTCGACGACGCGGTTCGGCGCGCCCGCGAGATGCCGGACGACAGCCGCTCCGGCGGCGTCGGCCACGCCCCGGCGGGCCGTCGGCGCGCCACCACCGGCGGGCCGAGCGGGCGTCCGCGCTACCGCGTCGCGGTCGGCCACCGGGACGGCGTCCAGGCGGGTCAGCTCGTCGGCGCGCTCACCGGCGAGGGCGGCCTGCAGGGCTCCGAGGTCGGTCGCATCGACATCTTCCACACGTTCGCGCTCGTCGACATCCCCGCGGGCCTGACGCCCGAGGCGGTCGACAAGCTCGGACGCGCACGCGTCGGGGGTCGCCCGCTGCGGATCCGCGTCGACACGGGCCCGCGCAACCACCCGAGCCGCGGCGAGCGGGTGCACCGCACCCACGCCTGACCGCGACGCACGGCCCGGCCACCGCTCGGTGGCCGGGCCGTTCCGCGTCCGCGACGTGTGCGTGCCCGGGACGACGCCCGCGTCAGCGCAGGACGGTCCCGCGCAGGGGGTCCGGCCGGGTCTGCTCGCGCAGGAGCACGATGTCCGCCTCACGGAGCACGTCGGCGACGTCCCGCATGCCCCGCACGCTGCCCAGCACGCCGATGGCGATGCGCGGTCCGATGTCGCGGCGCAGACGCTCGAGCAGCTCCGACAGCCGGTCCGGCATGCCGCCCGCGCCGACGTCGTCGACGAGGACCGCGAAGTCGTCCTCGCCGATGCGCGCCGTCGTGTCGCCCTCGCGCAGAGGACGTCGCAGCTGGCGCACCACCTCGCGGTGCACGTCCGGTGCGACGTCGGAGGCCTCGCGGCTCGTCGTCGGCGCCTGCTCGACGACGCGCACCAGCGCGAGCGCGCAGTCGTACGCCGGCGAGCGGCGGGTGCGCAGCAGCGCGGCGCCGAGCCGGTCGAGGAACAGCAGGCGGTTGACCAGGCCCGTCTCGGGGTCGTGCAGCGCGTCGCGCTGGAGGGCGATCTCCGCCTCCTTGCGCTCGGTGACGTCCACGAGCGTGCCGACGAGCCGCGCCGGGCAGCCGGCGTCGTCGAGCACCGTGACGGCGCGGCACATCATCCAGCGGTAGTCGCCGGACGACGTGCGCACTCGGTGCTCCAGCTCGAGCGGCGTGCCGCAGCCGGCGAGCTGGGCGGCGATCGCCGCGGACAGCTCGTCGCGGTCGGCCGGGTGCACGCGCTCCAGCCACTCGGCGGGCTGGTCGCCGATGACCTCGTCGCCGTACCCGAGCGTCTGCTTCCAGCGCGGCGAGTAGTAGACGGTGCCGGCGGACACGTCCCAGTCCCACGTGCCGTCGTGCGCGGCCATCGAGGCCAGCGCGTACCGCTCCTCGCTCTCGCGCACGGTGTCCGCGAGGGCCCGCTCGCGGGCGGCCGCCTGCTCCAGCGCCTTGCGCTGCTCGCGCAGGGACGCGAGCAGACGCTCCTGGTCGAGCGCGACGGCCAGCAGCGCGGCCCAGTGGTTGAACCGGTCGCGCGGCTGCGTGGACCGCGTCTCCACGACGCCGTCGATCGCGAGCAGGCCCCAGTCGCTGCCGCCGAAGGTCACGGGCACGACGAAGGTCAGCTCGTTGGACCCGACGGTGCCCGCGCGCGTCAGCGCGGCGGGCGGGAACTGGCTGGCCGTCGTGCGGACGCCGACGAGACGGGACAGCGTGCCCGTGGTGTCGTGCACGCCGACGATCTCCATCTCGCGGTCGCCGGGGCCGCGGTCGGAGCCGACCCACAGCCCCAGGCACGCGTGCCCCCGCACGCCGCGCGGGAGCCAGCCGAGCGCGCGCGGGCTGGCGCCGTCGCCGCGGAGCAGGTCCATGTCGACCTCGTACTGGTCGACGATCGTGCGCTCGAGCTGGCCGCTGCGCGCGAGCATGGCCCGCGTGCAGCCCTTCGTCACGGCGAGGAGCACGTCGGTGACCGCGCGCCGGACGGCGGGGGCGTTCTGCCGGCGCGCGTCGGAGAGCGCTTCCACCTGCCGGCACTCGACCGCGCGCAGGACCGTCACGGACTGCTCGAGCGCCTCGGGGTGCGGCTGGAGGGCGGCGGTGAGGTCCGCCAGGCGCCCCAGCGCGGCGGCGGCCGGTGCCACGCCGCGCTCGGCGGCGGCCTCCACAGGGTCGACCACGGCGCGCCACCAGGCCTCGCGCGCGTCCGGCCCGGACCGGCGCGCACCCCCGGCGCCCGCCGGGCCGGCGAACGCGGCGTCGGAGAGCCGGCGCACGAGGTCCGCGCCCGCGAGCCCGTCGTCGCCGGCGACGGCCGGCGCCGTGACCTCGGTGCACCCGCAGGACTCGCGGACGACGAGGCTCGACGCGATCCGGTGCTCGCCGGGTGCGACCTCCTCGCCGCGCATGCGCGCCAGCAGCAGGTGCACCGCCTGCTCCCCGACCCGCCCGAAGTGGGCGTCGACCGTGGACAGGCGGGGGCTCACCCGCGCCCCGGAGTCCGCGTGGTCGAACGCGACGACCGCCTGGTCCCGCGGGAGCACGAGGCCGTGGGACCGCAGCGCGCGCTGGAAGCCGACGGCGTTGCGGTCGGTCGCGGCGACGACGGCCGTGGTCGGCGTGCCGGCCGCGAGGAGGCGGGCCGCCGCGTCGACGCCGCCCTGCTCCTGGTTGTCCGAGGCCTCGTACCACCAGGACTCGTCGGACTCGATGCCGTGCTCGGCGAGCGTGGCGCGGTAGGCCGCGAAGCGCTCGCGCATGTCGCGCTGCGCGAGGTTGCCCAGGAACCCGATCGCCGTGTGCCCGTGCCACAGCAGGTGCTCGACCGCCTCGCGCACTCCCCCGGCGTTGTCCGGCACGACGACCGGGTCGTCGGGGTGCACCGGGTCCTCGCTGACGAGCACCACCGGCACGCCCCACTCACGCACCGCCGCGAGCCGCTCCTGGCTGAGCGACTTCCCCACGACGACGAGGCCGTCGACCGCGCCGAGCGCCACCGGGGTGTCGAGCACCGACTCGTCGGGGTAGCGCTCGCGGTCGAGGCCCGCGGGATAGGTCTGCACGGCCACGACCCGGTGGCCCGCACCGCGTGCCGCGCGCGCCACGCCGGCGATGAGAGCACCGAAGTAGAACCCGCCGACCACCGGCGAGAGCACGCCGATCGTGCGTCGGACCGTGGCCGGCACCCCGCGCCGAGCAGTGACCATGAGCTACCTCGCCTACACCGTCGGAGCCGAGTTGATGCGAACCACCCACTTCGGGCGCAACACTAGGCGATCGTGGTCACTCCTGCACATGACAGCGGCAAAGACGCCGTATCTCCGGCGACCGGGGCGCAGCCCCTCGTCCCCGGTCCCGCGGCGCGCCGCCCGACGATCACGGACGTGGCTCGCGCCGCGGGCGTGTCGATCGCGGTGGTGTCGTACGCGCTCAACGGACGCCCCGGCGTCAGCGCCGCGACGCGCGAGCGCGTGCTGCGCGTCGCGGACGAGTTCGGCTGGCGGCCGAGCGCCGCGGCGCGCTCGATGCGCAGCGGTCCGCGCGCCGTCGGGCTCGTGCTCGACCGGACCCTGACCGGCCCGGTCGGCTACGGCGCCGACGTCCTCGAGCTGGTCGTGGCACTGCAGGACGTCCTGCGCACGCGCGGCCTGGCGCTCGTGCTGCAGGTCGTCGACGACCTCGCCGCGGCCGTGGCGCTGTACGGCGAGTGGTGGGCCGAGCGGCGGTTCGACGTCATGGTGGTGACCGACGTGCGGACCGAGGACCCGCGGCTGGACGCGCTGCGCCGGCTGCGCATCCCGTCGGTCGTCGTGGCGAGCGGCGAGCCGACGGGTGAGATGGCGACGGTGGCCGTCGAGGACGCGGAGGCGACGGCGCGCGTGGGCCGGTACCTCATCGAGCTCGGGCACCGGCAGGTCGCGGTCGTCACGGGGCCGGACGCGCTGACCCGTACGCGCGCCCGTGTCGCGGGGCTCGAGCAGGCGGTGGCCACGAACGGCGGCGTCCTGGTGCACGAGGCGACGGCGGGCACGCCGGAGGGCGCGGCGGCGGCGTGCCGGCGCCTGCTCACGGGCGGGCGGCCGCCCACGGCGCTGGTCTTCGACACCGACCACATGGCCGTCGCGGCGCTGGACGTCACGCGACGCACCGGGCTCGCGGTGCCGTGGGACGTCTCGGTCGTCTCGCTCACCGACTCGCCGCTGTGCCGGCTGGCGACGCCGTCGATCACCGCGCTGCCCACCGTGCAGTCGGAGCTCGGCACGTCCGTGGGCGACGCGGTGCTCCAGGTGCTCGACGGACGGGCCGCGTCGGGTCCGCGCATCGCGGTCGGCGGGCTCGCCGTCCGGGGCAGCACGGGCCCGCGGTCGCGCTGACCTGCAGCGATGTCCCGATAGGGCGCCACGCGGCAAGGTAACGATTCGGTAACGCGCCGCGCCCTAAACGGTTCGCCAGGGTCCCCGGCGACGGCACCGCGTGATGGATTCCAGGCCAGTCGTCGTGGACTCCCCCGCGGCGGCCCGCACCTTGCCGCCGAGGGCCGGGTGCGCCGAACGGACCTGGAGGACACACGTGTCCACACACGGCAAGAAGACGGTCGGACGGCGCCTGCGCGCCGTCGCGACCGTGGCGACGGCAACGGCGCTCGTCGCGGTGCCGCTGACGCTGGCGAGCACGGCAGCCACGGCGGCCGAGCCGCACGTCGACAACCCGTACGCGGGCGCCAAGCAGTACGTGAACCCGACCTGGGCCGCGACGGTTGAGAGCGCTGCCACGCGCGCCGGCGACGCGACCCTGGCGGCCCAGATGCGCACGGTGGCGCGGCAGCCGACGGCCGTGTGGATGGACCGCATCAGCGCCATCGCCGGCAACGCGGACGGCAACGGGCTGAAGTTCCACCTCGACGAGGCGCTCAAGCAGAAGACCGGCAGCACGCCGCTGGTCTTCAACCTGGTGATCTACAACCTGCCCGGCCGCGACTGCTTCGCGCTCGCGTCGAACGGTGAGCTCCCCGCCACGGACGCCGGGCTCGCCCGGTACAAGACGGAGTACATCGACCCGATCGTCGACCTGCTGTCCGACCCGAAGTACCAGGACCTGCGGATCTCCGCGACGATCGAGCCCGACTCGCTGCCGAACCTCATCACCAACATGTCCGAGGCGACGTGCCAGCAGTCGGCGCCGTACTACCGCGAGGGCGTCAAGTACGCGCTCGACGAGCTGAAGACGATGGACAACGTCTACACGTACATCGACGCGGCGCACTCGGGCTGGCTCGGCTGGGACACGAACGCCGGCCCCGCCGCCAAGCTCTTCGCCGACGTCGCGAAGACGACGAAGAAGGGCTTCGCGTCGATCGACGGCTTCGTCACCAACACGGCGAACTCGACGCCCCTGGCCGAGCCGTTCCTCACCGACCCGAACAAGCAGGTCGGCAGCGGGCAGGTCCGCTCGGCGACGTTCTACGAGTGGAACGCGGACTTCGGCGAGCACGCGTGGACGGCGCACCTGCACCGGCTCCTCGTCGCCGAGGGCTTCCCGGCCAGCACCGGCATGCTCATCGACACCTCGCGCAACGGCTGGGGCGGCCCGAACCGCCCGACCGCCGCGTCGACGAGCACGGACCTGAACACCTACGTGAACGAGTCCCGCATCGACAAGCGCGTCCACCGCGGCGCGTGGTGCAACCCGCTCGGCGCAGGCATCGGCGAGCTCCCGAAGGCGACCCCGGCCAGCGCGCCGGCCGCCGCGCACCTCGACGCGTACGTCTGGATCAAGCCCCCGGGCGAGTCCGACGGCGCCTCGAAGGAGATCCCGAACGACCAGGGCAAGAGCTTCGACCGCATGTGCGACCCGACCTTCGTGTCGCCCAAGCTGGCCAACCAGCTGACGGGCGCCACGCCGGACGCGCCGCTCGCCGGCCAGTGGTTCGAGGCGCAGTTCCGGACGCTCGTCCGCAACGCCTTCCCGGTCATCCCGGCCAACGGCACGACGCCGACCCCGACGCCGACGGCGACCCCGACGGCGACGCCCACGGTGACGCCGACGGTCACGCCCACCGCGACGCCCACCGTCACCCCGACGGCCACGGCGACGCCCACCCCCACGCCCACGTCCGGCCCGGCGGCCTGCTCGGTCCGCTACAGCGCGAACGGCTGGAGCACGGGCTTCACGGCCTCGGTGCGGCTGACCAACACCGGCTCCTCCGCCCTCAGCAGCTGGAACCTCCGGTTCACGCTGCCGGCCGGTCAGTCGGTGCAGCAGGGCTGGAGCGCCCAGTGGACGCAGTCCGGCCAGACCGTGACGGCCGCCAACGCGGCGTGGAACGGCACCCTGGCACCGGGCGCGTCGGTGGAGATCGGCTTCAACGGCTCGCAGACGAACGGCACCAGCAGCCCGCCGCCCGCCTCGGGCTTCACGCTGAACGGCTCGCCCTGCGCGAGCTGATCCGCACCCTCGTCGGACCGACGGTCTGACGGCCCGCACGGGGCCCTCCCGGATGACCTCCGGGAGGGCCCCGTCGCACGTGGGGCCTCAGGCCGCCGGGCTCCCCGTCAGCGCGTCGGCGAGCGCGGTCAGGAGGTCGTCGACGTCCTGCGGCCGCGTGTCGAACGCGCACATGAGCCGCACCGTGCCGTCCGTCGGGTCCCAGTCGTAGAACCGCCACCGCCGGCGCAGCGCGGCGGCCACGTCCGCCGGCAGGCGCACGAACACCGCGTTGGCCTCCGTGGGCAGGGTGACGTCGAGGCGACCCAGGGCGTCGAGGCCGGCCCGCAGGCGGTCGGCCATCGCGTTGGCGTGCGAGGCCGAGCGCAGCCACAGGTCGCCCTCGTACAGCGCCACGAGCTGGGCCGACACGAAGCGCATCTTCGACGCGAGCTGCATGCCCGACTTGCGCAGGTAGCCGACGCCGTCGACGGCGTCCGGGTCGAGCACGACGACGGCCTCGCCGAACAGCAGGCCGTTCTTGGTGCCGCCGAGCGACACCACGTCGACGCCGACGTCCGTGGTGAACGCCCGCAGCGGCAGGCCGAGGCGCGCGGCCGCGTTCGACAGCCGAGCGCCGTCGACGTGCACGCGCATCCCCAGGGCGTGCGCCTGCTCGGTCAGCGCACGGACCTGCTCCGGCCGGTACACGGTGCCGAGCTCGGTGGACTGCGTGAGGGACACCACGCCCGGCTGCGCGCGGTGCACGTCGCCGAAGCCGTGCGCCTGCCGGGCGACGAGCTCCGGGGTCAGCCGCCCGTCGGGCGTCGGCACGGTGAGGAGCTTGAGCCCGCCCACACGCTCCGGCGCAGCGTTCTCGTCGGTGTTCACGTGCGCGTTCGCCGAGCAGACCACGGCGCCCCAGCGCGGCAGCATCGCCTGCAGCGCGACCACGTTCGCGCCCGTGCCGTTGAAGACCGGGTACGCGGCCGCGGTGGCGCCGAAGTGGGCACGCACGACGTCCTGGAGGTGCGCCGTCCACGGGTCGTCGCCGTACGCGGGGGTGTGGCCGGTGTTCGCGGCGGCGAGCGCCGCGAGGACCTCGGGGTGCGCCCCCGCGTAGTTGTCGGACGCGAAGTGGCGGACGTCGTGCGGCGTGGTCACGTCCCGATTCTCGCGCACGCGGTGCGGTGCACCGCACCGGCCACCGACCGGCCGAGCGCGGTCGGACGGTCGTCCGGGACGATCGGTGGACCGCCGAGCGGAGGCGGCGCGGCACCGGCATGATCCGACCAGCCACGGACCACGAGGAGGTGCCGACAGCGATGGACGCTCCCCGGCCCAGCACCGACGACGTCCCGCCGACGGCCGACGACGCGTCGGCCCGGGACGTCCCCGGCGACGACCGCAACGAGACGTACACGGAGCGGATGGACCGCAACTGGAACGAGCTGCTCCAGGAGCTCCGGGTCACGCAGACGGGTGCCCAGATCCTCACCGGCTTCCTGCTGACCGTGCCGTTCCAGTCCCGCTTCGGCGACCTGGACGACTACCAGCGCGGCACGTACCTGGTCCTCGTCGTGATGGCGGCACTGGCGACGATCCTGTTCGTCGCGCCCGTGAGCCTGCACCGGCTGCTCTTCCGCCGCCGGCTCAAGCCGCAGCTCGTCGACGCGGGCCACTGGTTCGCCCGGGCGGGTCTGGTGGCGCTGGCGCTCACGCTGGCCGGCGTCACGATGCTGCTCTTCGACGTCGTGCTCTCCCGCACGGCCGGGCACGTGGTGGGCGGGGCGCTGCTCGTCGTGATCGCGGTGGCCTGGCTCGTGCTGCCGCAGGTCATCGCGCGCCGTGCGACCGCCGACCCGGACACGCGACGCGTCTGACCCGCACGTGCCCCGGGCGCACGACGGCCCCCGACCCGTGCGGGTCGGGGGCCGTGAGTGGGTCAGCCCTGGACGGCGCGCTTGAGGGCGCTGCCGGCCGTGAGCTTCACGCGGTGACCCGCGGGGATGTCGAGCTTCTCGCCCGTCTGCGGGTTCACGCCGGTCCGCGCGGCGCGCTCGGCGCGCGCGACCGAGAGGAAGCCGGAGATCGCCACGTCCTCGCCGGCGGCGAGCTTCTCGACGAGCACCTCCTGGAAGGCCTTGAGGGCCTTGTCGGCCTCGGCGTTGCTCAGGCCCGCCTTCTCGGCGATGGCCTGGACGAGCTCGGTGCGGTTGACGCTCACGTCAGGTGCTCCTTGGGGGTCGGATCGCTGCCCGGGCCGGACGACGGACCGGGCGTGCGGTGCGGGCACGCCCGTACGCACGGCCCTCGACACTAGCGGCGCCGGAGCGTCCTGGTGCACGCGGCACGCCCGTGGTGCGCCACGTCACCGTCACGGTGCGCTGTCACGGTCCGCTGTCACGGTGCGCCGTCACGGCCGGGCGGGCGCCCGCCGCCCGTGCGCCCGGACCTCCTCGGCGGAGCGTGCCGTCAGGACCCGGTCCGCACCGATGCCGTGGGCGACGGCGCGCTCGCAGCCTGCCCGCAGCCACACGAGCTGCCCGGGCGCGTGGGCGTCGGAGTCGATCGCGAAGTGGCAGCCGGCCGCCACGGCGACCTCGAGGAGCGCGTGCGGCGGGTCGAGGCGGTCCGGGCGGGAGTTGATCTCGACGGCCACGCCGTGGTCGGCGCACGCGGCGAAGACCGCCTCGGCGTCGAACTCGCTCGGCGGGCGCTCGCGGCCGGTGAGGCGCCGGCCGGTGCAGTGCCCGAGCACGTCGGTGCGTGGGTTGCGCACCGCGGCGATCATGCGCCGCGTCATCGAGGCCCGGTCCATGCGGAGCTTCGAGTGCACGGACGCGACGACGACGTCGAGCTCGTCGAGCAGGTCGGGGTCCTGGTCGAGGGCGCCGTCGTCGAGGACGTCGCACTCGATCCCCGTCAGCACGTCGAACGGCGCGACGGCCCGCCGCAGCGCCGCGACCTGCCGTGTCTGCGCGCGCAGCCGCGCGGCCGACAGGCCGTTCGCGACCGTCAGGCGCGGCGAGTGGTCGGTGATCGCGAGGTAGTCGTGGCCGAGCTCGAGCGCCGCCAGCACCATCTCCTGCAGCGGGGTCGCGCCGTCGCTCGCGTCGGTGTGCGCGTGCAGGTCCCCGCGCAGCGCGGCGAGCAGGCGGCCCGCGTCGTCGTCCGGGACGGACGCGTCGGCGGCCTCCTGCTCGAGCGCGTCGAGCGTCGGCACGGGCCGGGCCGCGAGCGCACGGGCGACCACGTCGGCGGTCTTCGCGCCCACGTGCGGCAGGTCCGTGAGCGCGCCGGCCGCCGCGAGCGCGTGCAGCCGCTCCGGCTCCTGCTGCTCGACGGTCCGCGCCGCGGTGCGGTACGCCGCGGGCCGGTAGCTGCTCGCCTGCGCGCGCTCGAGGAGGAACGCGATGCGCCGCAGCGTCGCGACGGCGCGGTCGCGGTCGTCCGCAGCGGTCACGAGGCCTTCTTGCGCGTCCGCTTCGCCGGGGCCTTCGCGCCGTCGTCGTCACCGTCGCCGGACGCGGCCTTGGTGCGCGAGCGCCGCTTCGGCGCCGGCGCCTCGTCGTCGTCCTTCGCCGCCGACCCGCCGCGGGCCGCCTTCCCGGCGTCCTTCGTGGCGGCCGGGGCGTCGTCCGACGCCTCGCCGCGGGCGCTGCGGGCCTTCTCGACGCTGCGCTGGAGCGCCGCGAGCAGGTCGACCACCTCGCCGGTGCTCTCCTCGGGCTCGTCCTCGGCCGCCGCGGGCGCCCGGGTGTCCCCGGACGAGACCTTCCGCTCGATGAGCTCCTCGAGGGCGGTGACGTAGGCGTCGGTGTACTGGGACGGGTCGAAGTCGGCGGCGAGCGACTCCACGAGGGAGCTCGCCATCGTCAGCTCCTGCGGCCGCACCGACACCTCGGCGTCGAGGATCGGGAAGTCGGCCGCGCGCACCTCGTCGGGCCACAGCAGCGTCTGCAGGACGATGACCTTGTCCCGCACGCGCAGGACGGCCATGCTCTCGCGCTGCCGCAGCGCCACCTTGACGACGGCCATGCGGTCGGTCTGCTCGAGCGCCCCGCGCAGCAGCGCGTAGGGCTTCGCAGCCGTCTTGTCGGGCTCCAGGTAGTAGGTCTTCTGCAGCAGGATCGGGTCGACCTGCTCGGCCGGCACGAACTCGAGCACCTCGATCTCGCGCTCGGTCGACAGCGGCAGCTGCTCGAAGTCCTCGTCGGTGAGCACGACGAGCTCGCCCGAGTCGGTCTCGTAGCCCTTGGCGATGTCGCCCCACTCGACGGGCTCGCCGTCGACGCTGCACACCTTCTTGTAGCGGATGCGCCCGCCGTCCTCGCGGTGCACCTGGTGCAGCCGGACCTCGTGCTCCCCTGTCGCCGCGTACAGCTTCACGGGCACGTTGACCAGGCCGAACGCCACCGCACCCTTCCAGATCGCGCGCACGTCCCGCCTCCCGTCGTCCCGACCGCGGGCGCTGCGCCCCGCGGCGTCGCCCGGCGGCGGCCCGTGACCCGGGCCCGCCGCACCGTCCACGGGCAGGATGGACCCGTGCACCCCGTGCCCGCCACCCCTGCGCGCAGGTCAGAGCCGTGAGCGCCGACCGGCAGACCGTCGACGTCGGCGGCCGTCCCGTGCGCCTGACGCACCTCGAGAAGCCCATGTACCCCGCCACGGGCACCACCAAGGCCGAGGTCATGGACTACCTCGTCCGGGTCGCGCCCGCGCTGCTGCACCAGCTCGCGGACCGGCCGGTCACCCGCATCCGGTGGCCGGAGGGCGTCGGCGGCGAGCGGTTCTTCGAGAAGAACGTGCCGCGCGGCGCGCCGGCCTGGCTCCGCCACCACCGCGTGCCGGCGTCCCCCGGGGGCGACGAGGACGGGACCGTGCTGGACCTGCCGGTGCTCGAGGACCTCGCGGGGCTGGTGTGGGCGGCGAACCAGGGGGCGCTCGAGCTCCACACGCCGCAGTGGACGGTCGGCCCGCGCGGCGGCGTGCGCGACGCCGACCGGCTGGTCGTCGACCTGGACCCCGGACCCGGTGCCGGCCTGGACGAGTGCGTACGCGTCGCGCACCTCGTGGCGGACCGGCTCGCGGCGGACGGCCTGACACGCACCGTGCCGGTCACGTCGGGCAGCAAGGGGATGCAGCTGTACGCGCCGCTCCCCCGGCCGCGGCCGCCGCACGACGTCCGTGCCTACGCGCGTGACCTCGCGCAGGCGGTCGCGCGCGACGAGCCGGGCCTGGTCGTGTCCGTCATGCGCAAGGACGTGCGGCCGGACCGCGTCCTCATCGACTGGTCGCAGAACCACCCCGCGAAGACGACGATCACGCCGTGGTCGCTGCGCGGCCGCGAGCGGCCGACGGCCGCGGTGCCGCGGCGGTGGGACGAGCTCGAGCCCGGGCTGACCCAGCTCACCGCGGCGGAGGCGGTGGCCCGGCTGGAGCGCGACGGCGACCCGTTCGACGACTGACGCCGCAGGTCGGCGGGCACGGCGAGGCCCGCGCGCTCCTGTGGCGGAGCGTCACGGGGGCTGGCAGCGTGGACGGCAGCGCCGGGCCGCCGGGTCCGGGAGGCGACATCGAAGGAGTGGTCATGGCTCGCGCCGATCTTCCGAAGTACACCGTCCCGTCCCTCACCCCCGAGGACGGCGCCCAGGTGGCGGAGATCCTCCAGCGGCGGCTGCACGCGCTCAACGACCTGCAGCTGACCCTGAAGCACATCCACTGGAACGTCGTCGGCCCGCACTTCATCGCGGTGCACGAGATGCTCGACCCGCAGGTCGACGCCGTGCGCGCCATGGTGGACGCCACCGCGGAGCGCATCGCGACGCTCGGCGTCTCGCCGCAGGGAACGCCGGGCCAGATCGTCGCGAACCGCACGTGGGACGACTACAGCATCGGCCGTGCCACGACGTCCGCCCACCTGGGTGCGCTCGACGAGGTGTACGTCGGCGTCATCACGGACCACCGCGCCGCGGCCGAGGCCACGGAGTCGCTCGACACGGTGACGAACGACCTGCTCGTCGGCCACCTGCACGAGCTGGAGCTCTTCCACTGGTTCGTCCGGGCGCACCTCGAGAACGCCGGCGGCGGGCTCTCGAACGCGGGAGCGTCCACGGAGAAGGACGCCGCCGCCCTGGCCGAGGCCGGCAACCCGGCCGACGACGCGCACTCGTGACGTCGGCCCCGAGGCACGCGCAGCCCGTCCCCGCCGGCTCGTCCGACGGGGACGGGCTGCGTGCGGGCCGGGTCGCGCCGCGCTTCGACGGTGCGAGCGTCGACCGCCTGCACGTCGCCGCGCGCGTCGAGGACCGCATCGACTCCGCGGTGGCGCGCGTGCTGCGCCGCCGTGGCTGGACCGTCCGCATCGTCTCGTACGCGGGCTACGGGTCGCAGGGCTGGGTGCGCGTGCTCGCCCGCACCCTGCTCGCGTCGCCCGCCGTCGCTGGGCAGGACCTGCCCGGGGCCGGTGGCGCCGCCCAGACCGGCGAGGAGCGCCCGGCGCCGTCGATGCGCGGCTGGCGCTCGTTCCTCACCTCCCCGGTGGCCGGCGCCGAGCTCGAGGTGCGCGTCGGCGACGCCACGCACGTCGTGGCGACGGACCGTGGCGGCTACGTCGACGCGGTGGTCCCGTCGGACCTGCCGCCGGGCTGGCACGAGGTGACGCTCACCTCGGCGGACGGTGCGCGGTCCGTCGCGCCCGTGCTCGTCGTGGGGTCGGCGCCGACGGTCGGGGTCGTCAGCGACATCGACGACACCGTCATGGTGACGCGCCTGCCGCGTCCCCTGGTGGCGGCGTGGAACACCCTGGTCCGGCACGAGAACGCGCGCGAGGCGGTGCCCGGCATGTCGCGGCTCTACCGCGAGCTGGGGCTCGGCGACCAGGACCACCCGCTGGTGTACCTGTCGACCGGCGCGTGGAACGCCGCGCCCGCGATCGGCCGGTTCCTGCGCCGGCACGACTACCCGGCCGGTCCCCTGCTCCTCACCGACTGGGGCCCGACCAACACCGGCCTGTTCCGCAGCGGTCAGCAGCACAAGGTCTCGCAGCTGCGCCGGCTGTTCGCGGAGCTGCCGCAGGTGCGGTGGCTGCTCGTCGGCGACGACGGCCAGCACGACCCGGAGATCTACGCGGGGGCGGTGGCGCACCACCCGGAGCGCGTCGAGGCGGTGCTGATCCGGCAGCTGACCGCGGCCGAGCACGTCCTGTCGCACGGTCTCCCCACCGCGACACCGCAGCAGGAGGAGGCCGAGGAGGACGCGGAGCGGCCCGGCATCGCGGTGCTGCAGGGCGCCGACGGCGAGGAGCTGCTGGCGCGGGCGCGCGAGCTCGGGCTCGTCCCGCGCGCGTGAGTGCGCCACCCCGGTCGGGCTGCTGAGACGACCACGGCCCCCGGACGACCGTCATCGGTCGGTCGGGGGCCGTGCCACGTCGGGCGCCGGGACGGGCGGCCCCTCAGAGCCGCGCGGGGTCGTCCCAGTCCTCGCTGCTCGTGAGCGCCTCGTCGCCGCCCTCGCGCTCGGCCGCCTGCAGCGAGCGCGGCCCACCGGTCGGGTCACCGCCCGAGCGGGTGTCGCTGCCGAGCAGGTCGGCGTCGGACGGCTGCCGGTCGGCGATGCGCTGGGCGGCGGGGTCGGAGGCGAGGTCGCGCGCACGGTTGCGGGTCATGCTCGTTTGTACCTCCTCCGGCCGGTGCGCCGCACCCGCTTCCGGGCGCGTCGCCGGCGACGCGCCGCGGGCGGGTGGGGCAGCGCCCGCAGGTCCCGAAACGTTTCGCCGCCTGCCTGCCGTCGAAGCGCATCGATAGCGTCGCCGCGCCGGACCGCCCGCCGCTTCCACGGCGTGCTCGGCGGGGCCGCCCGACGACCGGCCCCATGCCTCGCCACGAAGGAGTGCAGCGGATGCGCGTCCCACCCCTCATCGCCCCCCTGGCCGCGGCGGGCGCCGTCGCGGCCCTCGCGGCCGGTGCCCTCGCGGCGGCCGCGCCCGTCCCGGCCGCCGCCGTCCCCGCCCCGGCGGCCGCTGCCGCGGGCACCGGCTACGGCTGGGGCAACGTCGAGGTCGTCGGCGGCGGGTTCGTGCCGGGGATCGTCTTCAACCAGCGGCACGAGGGCGTGGTGTACGCGCGCACCGACATCGGGGGTGCCTACCGGCTCGACCCCACGACGCGTCGCTGGGTCCCCCTGCTGGACCACGTCGGCTGGGACGACTGGAGCCACTCCGGCGTGCTGTCGATCGCCACGGACGCCGTCGACCCGGACAACGTCTACGCCGCCGTCGGCACCTACACCAACTCGTGGGACCCGCAGGACGGCGCGGTCCTGCGCTCGTCGGACCGCGGCGAGACGTGGCAGCGGACCATGCTGCCGTTCAAGGTCGGCGGCAACATGCCGGGACGCGGCATGGGCGAGCGCCTCCAGGTGGACCCGAACGACAACCGGGTCCTCTACCTGGGCACCGAGAGCGGCAACGGCCTGTGGCGGTCGACGGACAAGGGCGTCACGTGGGCGAGGGTGGTCTCGTTCCCGAACCCGGGGAACTACGTCCAGGACCCGACGTCCGACAACGACTACCTGACCAGCAACCAGGGCGTCGTGTGGGTGACGTTCGACCCGACGAGCGGCTCCCCGGGCGCCGCGACGCGCACGATCTACGTCGGCGTCGCCGACAAGGAGAACAACGTCTACCGGTCCACGGACGCGGGAGCGACGTGGCAGCGCGTGCCGGGGCAACCCACCGGGTTCCTCCCGCACAAGGGCGTGTACGACCACGTCGGCAAGCAGCTCTACGTCGCGACCAGCGACACCGGCGGCCCGTACGACGGCGGCCACGGCGACGTGTGGCGCCTCGACACCGCGACGGGCACGTGGACGAACGTCTCCCCCGTGCCGTCGTCCTCGGCGGACAACGCGTTCGGGTACTCCGGCCTCACGATCGACCGGCAGGACCCGGACACGATCATGGTGACGACGCAGATGTCGTGGTGGCCCGACATCGTGATCTTCCGCAGCACCGACCGCGGGGCGACGTGGTCGCGGATCTGGGACTGGGCGGGCTACCCCGCCAAGAGCGAGCGGTACACGCTCGACCACTCCGGTGCGCCGTGGCTGACGTTCGGCAGGACCTCGGCGCCGGTCGGCGAGCCGCTCGTCAAGCTCGGCTGGATGACGGAGTCGTTCGAGATCGACCCGTTCGACTCGGACCGGGCGCTGTACGGGACGGGGGCCACGGTCTACGGGACCGACGACCTCACCGCGTGGGACCGCGGCGGGAAGATCGACATCCGCGTGCGCGCGCAGGGCATCGAGGAGACGGCGGTCCTCGACCTCGCCGCCCCCCGGGCCCGGTCGAGCTCGTGTCCGGCCTCGGTGACATCGGCGGGTTCGTGCACACCGACATCACGCGGGTCCCCGGCCAGATGTACACGTCGCCGTACTTCGGCTCCACGACCGGCGTCGACTTCGCGGAGGCGGCGCCGGCGACGATGGTGCGCGTCGGGCAGGCCGTGGACGGCACGGTCGAGTCGCACATCGGCGTCTCGACGTCGTCGGGGTCGTCCTGGTGGGCCGGTCAGCAGCCCACCGGCGTGACCGGCGGCGGCACCGTGGCGGTGTCGGCGGACGGCGGCACGATCGTGTGGAGCCCTGCCGGCACGGGGGTGCACCGGTCCACCACGCTCGGCTCGTCCTGGACGGCGTCGCAGGGCGTCCCCGCCGGCGCGCGCGTCGAGTCCGACCGCGTCGACGCCCGGACGTTCTACGCGTTCGCCGAGGGACGCTTCCACGTGTCCCACGACGGCGGTGCCACGTTCACCGCGTCGGCGGAGACCGGCTTCCCGACCACCGGCAACGTGCGGTTCGGGGCCGTGCCCGGGCAGCGCGGGCACGTCTGGCTCGCGGCCGAGACGGGCATGTGGCGCTCCACGGACGCCGGGGCGAGCTTCACGAAGGTCCCCGGGTTCGAGGACGGCGGCGCCGTCGGCTTCGGCAAGGCCACGCCCGGCGCGTCCTACCCGGCGATCTACGCGACGTCGAGGTACGAGGGCGTGCGCGGGTTCTTCCGGTCGACCGACGCGGGCGCCACGTGGGTCCGCATCAACGACGACGAGCACCGCTACGCGTGGACCGGCTCGGTGATCACGGGTGACCCCGACGTGTTCGGTCGCGTCTACGTCGGCACGAACGGGCGCGGGACCGTCGTCGGTGAGCCCGACGGCTCGACGCCCGGGCCCACGCCGACGCCCACGCCGACGCAGACGCCGACCGTCAGCCCGACGCCGACGCCGACGGTGACGGTGACTCCCACGCCCACGCCCACGACGGGGCCCACGACCGGTCCGACGCCGACGCCCACGGCGACCTCCGGCGCGGCGGCGTGCGCCGTCCGGTACACGGCGAACAGCTGGAGCAGCGGCTTCACCGCCACGGTCCGCGTCACGAACACCGGACGGACCGCGCTGAGCGGGTGGAGCCTGCGGTTCGCCCTGGGCGGCGGGCAGACCGTGCAGCAGGGCTGGAGCGCCACCTGGGCCCAGTCCGGACAGACCGTGACGGCCACCAACGCGGCCTGGAACGGTGCCCTCGCGCCGGGCGCCGCGGTGGAGATCGGCTTCAACGGCGCCCACACCGGCTCGACCGCCGCACCGACGGGCTTCACGCTGAACGGCTCCCCCTGCACCACCGGCTGACGCGCACCGGCCGGGGACGGACGGCGCCGGGCGGGACCTCCCGCCCGGCGCCGTCGTCCGTCCGGCCACCGGTCGACGGCGCCACGCGCGCGAGACCAAGGTCACATTCCCTGAGTGCAGGACACCTCTCGACGTCGACCTAACATCGCCGGGTGGCAACGCGTGCGCACGAGACGGCAGCAGACGTCGACGTCCTCCTCGTCGGCGGCGGCATCATGAGCGCGACCCTCGCGGCGCTGCTCGGGACCCTCGAGCCGACGTGGCGCATCGAGATCCACGAGCGCCTCGACGGCCCGGCGCAGGAGAGCTCGAACGCCTGGAACAACGCGGGCACCGGGCACGCAGCCCTGTGCGAGCTCAACTACACGCCGCAGAAGCCCGACGGCTCCGTGGACATCACCAAGGCCGTCAAGATCAACGAGCAGTTCGAGATCTCGCGCGAGCTGTGGGCGCACCTCGCGGCGGCGGGTCGGCTCCCGGGCGCCGAGCACGCCGTCACGCAGACCCCGCACATGACGTTCGTGCGCGGCGCCGAGGACGTCGAGTTCCTGCGCCGCCGGCACGACGCCCTGCGTGCGCACCGCCTGTTCGCGGACATGGAGCTGAGCACCGACCCGGCGACGATCGCGCAGTGGGCGCCGCTGCTCGCCGCCGGCCGGGATCCCGACGAGCCGATCGCGGCCACGCGCGCCACCTCCGGCACGGACGTCGACTTCGGCGCCCTCACGCGCGCCATGCTGGACGACGCCGTCGCGCGCGGCGCGACCCTGCACACGCAGAGCGAGGTCGTCGGCCTGCGCCGCCGCCGCGACGGCCTGTGGCGCGTGCGCGTCGCCGACCGCCGCTGGAACGGCGACGGCCGACGCACACGCACCGCGCGGTTCGTGTTCGTCGGCGCCGGCGGCGGCGCGCTGCACCTGCTCCAGCGCTCGCGGATCAAGGAGATCCGCGGCTACGCCGGCTTCCCGATCAGCGGGCAGTTCCTGCGCACCACGAAGCCCGAGCTCGTCGCCCGGCACGACGCGAAGGTGTACGGCAAGGCCGCGATCGGCGCGCCGCCCATGTCCGTGCCGCACCTCGACGCGCGGGTGGTCGACGGCGGTCGCGCCCTCATGTTCGGCCCCTACGCCGGCTGGAGCATGAAGTTCCTCAAGCAGGGCTCGTGGGGCGACCTGATCCGCTCCGTGCGGCCCGGCAACCTCGTGCCGATGCTCGCGGTCGGCATGCGCAACCTCGACCTGGTGACGTACCTGATCCGCGAGGTGACGGCCACCGAGACGCAGCGGCTGCGCTCGCTGCGGTCCTACATGCCGACCGCCGACCCGCGCGACTGGGAGCTCATCACCGCCGGCCAGCGCGTGCAGGTCATCAAGCGCGGCAAGGGCGGCGGCGTGCTGGAGTTCGGCACCGAGCTGGTCTCGTCGGCCGACGGCTCGATCGCCGGCCTGCTCGGCGCCTCGCCCGGCGCCTCCACGGCCGTGGCCACGATGCTCGACCTGCTGCACCGCTGCTTCCCGGACCACGCGGAGGCGTGGGCGCCGCAGCTGCACCGGATGATGCCGAGCCTCGGCGGCGAGGACTGGGACGCCGCGTTCGAGCTCGACCAGATGGTCGACGACGGGACGCTCACCGGCGGACACTGACCGTCGTGCCTTCGCTCCCGCACGACGCCGAAGCCCTGCCGGCCGGCCAGGCGCACGCCGACCACGACGACCGACGCGCGGCCGCCGACGACCACGCCGAGCTGCCCGTGCCGGTGAGCGCGCCCATGCGGCACGCCAAGGTGCGCGCCTTCACCGACCACACCACCGTCGGGCAGGTCTGCGTCGGGGCCGGTGGCAGCGTCACCATCGGGTGCGCGTGCGGCATGACGCTGACGAACGGTCCGGGGTGGTCGCTGGACGAGCACATCCGGTTGCACCGGGCGGAGGCGCGGTTCCTCGCGCTCTCCGCCGTGGCGCCCGAGGGCATCCCGCGCCTCGTCCCGCACCCGGCACCCGGCGCGACGGCCTGACGCCCGCCCGCTTCGGCGCCGCGGTGACGCCTGCCCGCTACGGCGCCGCGGTGAGGCCGGCCGCATGCACCGGCGCGCCACCGTGGTCGTGCGGGTGGTCCTGGTCGTGCGGGTGGTCGTGCTCGTGCCCGTGGTGCCCGTCCCGGGCCTCCGCCTCGCGCGCGGCGATGCGGGCCTGCACCTCCGGGCGGCGCAGCGGCGGCACCGTGGCCGGTGGCCGCCG
>JAPSIR010000055.1 GCA_031178625.1 Cellulomonas sp. | reverse complement strand
CCGGCGTCGACGTGCCCGCCGTCTACGTCGAGCACAACACGCCCGTCGAGCACCCGGTGGCCACCCGGCACCTGCTCGCGGACCGCGACGACATCCCGGTCGTCCACGTCACGCGGTTCAACGCGCTCGTGTGGGACAACGGGCGTGCGCCCGTGACGGTCGTCGAGCACGGCGTGCCCGACCCCGGCCACCTGTGGACCGGGGAGCGCGAGCGCGTCGCCGCCGTGGTCAACGAGCCCGTGCGGCGCTGGCGCGTCGCGGGCACCGACGTCCTGCTGCACGTGGCGGACGCCGTCCCGGTCGAGGTGTACGGCATGGGGATGGCAGCGCTGGCCGAGCACCTGCCCGCGCACACCGACCATCTTTACGACGACGTGCCGCAGGCGCGGATGCACCAGCAGCTCGCCGGCGCGCGCGCCTACCTGCACCCCTACCGGTGGACGAGCCTGGGGCTGTCCCTGGTCGAGGCCATGACCCTCGGCATGCCGGTGCTCGTGCTCGCCACCACGGCGGCGCCCGAGTCGGTGCCGGCCGCCGCGGGCGTCGTCAGCAGCGACCCGGCGGACCTCGTGGCCGCCGCCCGCCGCTGGCTCGCGGACCCGGCCGAGGCGAAGGAGCGCGGGCTCGCCGCCCGCGCCCACGCCCTCGAGCGGTTCGGCCTGGACCGGTTCCTGTCGGACGTGGACGAGGTCATCGAGGGGGCGACGCGATGAGGATCGCGATGGTGTCGGAGCACGCGAGCCCGCTGGCGGTGCTGGGCGGCGTCGACGCGGGCGGCCAGAACGTCCACGTCGCGGCGCTGGCCGGCGCGCTCGCGGACCTGGGCCACGACGTGACCGTGTACACGCGGCGCGACGACCCGGCCCTGCCCGAGCGCGTCCCCATGGCGCCCGGCGTGGAGGTCGTGCACGTGCCCGCCGGACCGCCGACCGCGGTGCCCAAGGACGACCTGCTGCCGTGGATGCCCGACCTCGGCACCTGGGTCGCCGACGACTGGGCCACCCGGGGCGCGCCGGACGTGGTGCACGCGCACTTCTGGATGTCGGGCCTGGCCGCCGTGCAGGCCGCGGAGGCGCACGGCGTGCCGACCGTGCAGACGTACCACGCCCTCGGCTCGGTCAAGCGGCGCCACCAGGGCGCCAAGGACACGAGCCCGTCCGGGCGGATCACCGCCGAGGCCGCGATCGGGCGCCGCGTCGACGCCGTCGTCGCGACCTGCAGCGACGAGGTGCGCGAGCTGACGCGGCTGGGCGTGCCGCCGGCCCGCGTGCGGGTCGTGCCGTGCGGCGTCGACGTCGACCACTTCCGTCCCGTGCGCGGCGCGTCGGGCCCCTTCCCGCGCACGCGCCGGCACCGGCTCGTGTGCCTGGGCCGGCTCGTCGAGCGCAAGGGCGTCGACACGGTCCTGCACGCGCTCGCCGACCTGCCCGACGCGGAGCTGCTCGTGGCGGGCGGTCCCGACGCCGCCGCGCTGCCGGGCGACCGGGAGGCGACGCGCCTGGCGGCGCTGGCGGCGCAGCTCGGCGTGGCCGACCGCGTGCACCTGCTCGGCCGCGTCGGGCACGACGACGTGCCGGCGCTCGTCTCCTCCGCCGACGTGGTCGTCGCCACCCCGTGGTACGAGCCCTTCGGCATCGTGCCGCTCGAGGCGGCGGCGTGCGGCGTGCCGCTCGTCGGCAGCGCGGTCGGCGGGCTGCTCGACTCCGTGGTCGACGGCACGACCGGGCTGCTCGTCCCGCCGCGCGACGCCGCGGCGCTGGCGACCGCGCTGCGCGGGCTGCTCGCCGACCCGACACGTCGCCGCGCGATGGGCGCGGCGGCCCGGCGCCGGGCGCTCACCCACTACTCGTGGCGGGGCGTCGCGGCGCAGACCGAGCTGGTGTACCAGTCCCTGACGAGCCCGGCCGCCGCGGCGGACCGGGTCGAGGAGGTGGCGGTGTGAGCGCCCGTACGTGGATGGAGACGCACGACGCCGAGCTCGCCGACGGGCTGCGCAGCCTGCGCCGGCAGGCAGGCACCGTCGAGCGGTGGGGCGCGACGCTCGCGCAGCGTCTCGCCGACGGCGGCCGGCTGATGGCCGCCGGCAACGGCGGCAGCGCCGCGGAGGCGCAGCACCTGACGTCGGAGCTGGTCGGCCGGTTCCTCGGCGAGCGGCGGCCGCTGTCGGCGCTCTGCCTGTGCTCGGAGAGCTCGAGCGTCACGGCGATCGTCAACGACTACGGGATCGACGAGATGTTCGCGCGACAGGTCGAGGCGCACGGGCGCCCCGGCGACGTGCTCGTGCTGCTGTCGACGTCGGGCCGCAGCGTCAACCTGCTGCGCGCCGCCGAGCGCGCGCACGAGGTCGGCGTCGACGTGTGGTCGATGACCGGCCCGCGCCCGAACCCCCTCGCGAGCCTGTCCGACGAGGTGCTCGCCGTGGCGGCGCCGACGACGGCCGCCATCCAGACCGTGCACCTCGTCGCCGTGCACGCGGTGTGCGCGGCGCTCGACGAGCACCTCGCGCTGCGGCCCGCGGCAGCCGCGCGGACCGGGGTCGCCGCGGCCGTGGAGGTGCCCGCGTGAGCGCGCGCCTCCCGCACGTGGTGGTGGTCGGCGACGTCGTGCTGGACCGTGACGTCGAGGGCCGCGTCGACCGGCTCTGCCCGGACGCCCCGGCGCCCGTGCTCGACGTCACGCACGTGCGCGAGAGCCCCGGCGGCGCCGGCCTCACGGCGCTGCTCGCCGCCGAGGGCGCCCGTGTCACCCTCGTCGCACCGGTGGCCGACGACGACGCCGGGCGACGCCTCGTCGAGCACCTCGGCCGCGCGCTGGACGTCCTGCCGCTGCCGCACGAGGGCGGCACGCGCCGCAAGGTCCGCGTCCGCAGCGCCGCCCACTCGCTCGTACGCATCGACGACGGCGGCCCCGGCACGCCGGGCGCCGTCCCCGTGGACGACGTGCGCCGTCTCCTCGCCGACGCGGACGTCGTGCTCGTCTCCGACTACGGCGCGGGTGTCACGCGGGACGCCGACCTGCGCGCCCTGCTGACGCAGGCCGCGGCCGCGCGGCCCGTCGTGTGGGACCCGCACCCGCGCGGCGGTGCGCCGGTGCCGGGCGTCACGCTCGTGACCCCCAACCTCGGCGAGGCGCGCGGCGCCCTCCGGGACGACCCGGCCGGCGCCGACGGCCCGGCCGACGCGCTCGCCCGCCGCCTGCGCGACGTGTGGCAGGCCCGGGCGGTCGCGGTGACGGCGAGCGCCGACGGCGCGTTCGTCGCGTCGGGCGGCGAGGCGCAGTACGTGCCCGCGCCGAGCGTCGCCGGCGGCGACCCGTGCGGTGCGGGCGACCGGTTCGCGGCGTCCGCGGCGCTCGCCCTGGCGGCCGGCGCGCTCCCCGTCGAGGCGGTCGGGCGCGGCGTGGCCGACGCGAGCGCGTGGGTCGCGGCCGGCGGGGCGGAGGCGTACCGGCGCCGCGGCGACGCGGCCGTCGACGCAGCCGCCCAGCGCGACGGGTCCGCGGACCCGGGCCGGGGCACGGTCCCCGCAGACCCCGGCACGGTCGGGCGCGCCGGCACCGACGACCTCGGGGCCCTCGCCGCCCGCCTGCGCTCGGGCGGCCGGTCGCTGGTCGCCACGGGCGGGTGCTTCGACATCGTGCACGCCGGTCACGTGGCGACGCTGCAGGCGGCGCGCCGCCTCGGCGACGCGCTCGTCGTGCTCATGAACTCCGACGCGTCCGTGCGCCGGCTCAAGGGCGAGGGCCGGCCCGTCGTCACGGCGGCCGACCGCGCCCGCGTGCTGGAGGCCCTCGACTGCGTCGACGCGGTCGTCGTCTTCGACGAGGACGACCCGCGTGCCGCCCTCGACCGCCTCGCCCCCGACGTGTGGGCCAAGGGCGGCGACTACGGCGGCGCGCCGCTGCCCGAGGCGGAGACCGTGCGCGCGCACGGCGGCCGCGTCGTGCTGCTGCCCTACCTCGACGGCCGTTCGACGACGTCGATCATCGAGCGCTCGGGCGTCGCCCGGGCCACCGGCACCACCCTGAAGGAGACCGTGTGACCAGCACCAACGACTCCCCCGCCCTGCTCGCCCCGCGCGAGGTCGGCACCGTCTTCGTCACGGGCGGCGCGTCCGGCCTGGGCGCGGCGGTCGTCGAGGCCGTCCTCGCGTCGGGTGGGAAGGTCGGCGTCCTCGACCGCGTCGCACCCGCGGCCGACGTCCCGCACGTCGAGGTCGACCTGTCCGACTCGACGGCGGCCGCGGCGGCCGTCGAGGAGCTCGTCCGCCAGGTCGGCGAGCCGACGGCCGTCGTCACGGCCGCCGGTACCGACGCGTGCGGACGGCTCGTCGACATCGACACCGCCACGTGGGAGAAGGTCGTCGCCGTCAACCTGTTCGGCACGGTCGCGGTCGTGCGCGCGGCCATCCCCTACCTCGAGAAGGTGCGCGGCACGGTCGTCACCGTCGCGTCGACGCTCGCGCTGCGCGGCATGAGCGACGCGACGGCGTACAGCGCGTCGAAGTTCGCCGTCCGCGGCTTCTCGCACGCGCTGGCCGCCGAGCTCGCCGGCAGCGTGGGGGTCACCTGCCTCATCCCGGGCGGCATGCGGACCGCGTTCTTCGACGGCCGCACCGAGCAGTACAAGCCCGGTCCCGACGCCGACCTCAACGACCCTCGCGCCACAGCCGGGGCCGTGATCACGGCGCTGCGCCAGCCCGTGGGCTCGGAGATCCGCGAGCTGCTCGTGATGGCGTCCGGGGAGAGCTCCTGGCCGTGACGGGCGACGCTCCCACGGGTGGCACGTCGACGGGCGACGTCGTCGTCCTGCGCGCGCTCGGGCTCGGCGACGCCCTCACCGGCGTCGCCGCGCTCCGCGGCGTGCGGCGCGCGTGGCTGCGCGACCTCGGGGTCGTCGACGACGTCCTCGTCACGGACGGGCTCGCCCCCCTCGCGTGGGACCGGCCCGGCCACGTGGCGGTGAACCTGCACGGCCGCGGCCCGCAGAGCCACGCCGTGCTCGCGGCGACCGAGCCCGAGCGTCTCGTCGCCTTCGCGACGCCGGAGCACCCCGACGGGCCGGCGTGGCGCCCCGACGAGCACGAGGTGGCGCGCTGGTGCCGCCTCGTGACGGCGGCGGGCGGCCCGTGCGAGGCGACCGACCTGCGCCTCGACGTGCCGCCGGACACCACCACCGCACCCGGGACGGTCGTGCTGCACCCGGGTGCGGCGTCCGGCTCGCGGCGCTGGCCGCCGGACCGCTGGGGCGCCGTCGCACGTGCCCTCGTGGACGCCGGCCACGACGTCACGCTCACCGGCGGCCCGGCTGAGCGCGACCTGTGCGCGAGTGTCGCGGGGCACGCCGACCGTCCGGTGCGCGTCCTCGCGGGCGTCCTCGACGTCCCCGGCCTGGCCGCCGTCGTGGCGGGCGCGCGGCTGGTCGTGTGCGGCGACACGGGAGTCGCGCACGTCGCGACGGCCGTAGGCGCGCCGTCCGTGCTGCTGTTCGGCCCCACGCCGCCCCGGTGGTGGGGGCCGGCGCTCGACGTCGACCGGCACGTCGTCCTCTGGCACGGCGCCCCGGACCGCCCGGGCGACCCGCACGGCGCCACGGTCGACCCGGCGCTGGCGGCCGTGACGGTCGACGAGGTGCTCGCGGCCGCCGCTCCCCTGCTGGCCGCGTCGGCGGCCGCCTGACGCGAACGCGGGACCGCGACGCCCCCACCCCGACGGCGACGGCCCCGGCTCCCCTCCACGGGGCGCCGGGGCCGTCGTCGTTCGTCGTGCGGCCGTGTCAGGCCGTGCGCGCCAGCGCCCCCGCGAACCACTCCACGGTGCGCTCCAGACCCTGCTGCCACGCCACGTCCGGCTCCCAGCCGAGCTCGCGCTGCGCGAGCGTCGTGTCCGGGCGCCGCACCTCCGGGTCGTCCACGGGTCGCGCGACGTACTCGATCGTCGACCGCGAGCCGGTGGCGGCCACGACGTCCTCCGCGATGCGCCGCACGCTCAGCTCGGTGGGGTTGCCGATGTTCATCGGACCGGGGTGGCCGCTGTCCGCGAGGGCGAGGATGCCGCGCACGAGGTCGTCGACGTAGCACACGGACCGCGTCTGGGTGCCGTCGCCCGCGACCGTGAGCGGCTCCCCGGCCAGCGCCTGCCGGATGAAGGTGGGGATGGCGCGGCCGTCGTGCGGGCGCATGCGCGGGCCGTACGTGTTGAAGATGCGGACGATCGCGGTGTCCACGCCGTGCGTCGTGCGGTACGCGGTCGTGAGCGCCTCGGCATACCGCTTCGCCTCGTCGTAGACGCCGCGCGGACCGACCGGGTTGACGTTGCCCCAGTACGACTCCGGCTGCGGGTGCACGAGCGGGTCCCCGTAGACCTCCGACGTCGACGCGAGCAGGAACCGCGCGCCCTTGTCCATCGCGAGACCGAGGGCGTGGTTCGTGCCGATCGAGCCGACCTTGAGGGTGTGGATCGGGAGCTGCAGGTAGTCGACGGGCGACGCCGGCGACGCGAAGTGCAGCACGAGGTCGACGTCACCGGGCACGTGCACGAAGTCCGTGACGTCGCAGCGCTGCAGGCGGAACCGTGGCGAGTCCATGAGGTGCGCGACGTTGGCCGGCGTACCGGTGAGGAAGTTGTCGAGGGCCACCACGTGCGCGCCGCGCTCGACGAGCGCCGTGCACAGGTGGCTGCCGAGGAACCCCGCGCCGCCGGTGACGACCACCCGGCCCGTCGTCACGCCGTCCGAACCCGCCATGAGCACCTCCGCGTGCGTCGGTCACGCCCTCGGCGTGACGTCGTTGCTGGTCATGGGGCTGCCGCGGCCACGGCCGGCGGTGCCCGGTGAGTGCAGGGCGACCCTCCCACGGACCCGGGTCGGCCACCACCGGAGCGGAACGCGACGGCGCCGTCACCTGCGCGGACGCCCGCCCGGGCGCGCGCCGAGCGACGCGGGAGGCCGTTCGGGATGCGCGTGGCGGCGTCGTGTGATGACGTCGTGCCGCGTCATCGCCGGAGCTGGAGCCGACCGTCCCGGACGCCGACGCCTCGTCGTCCGGGCCCGTCCGGACCCCGGCCGTCCCCGGGTGCGCATGTCCGACATGCCGGGGTACGGTGGCAGCGGGGTCAGGGCGTGGCCCACGATGCAGCACTCGTGGAGGAAGCCCGTGCACGCAGCACCGGAGCGCCCGCAGCACGCGTCCGTACGGACGCCGGCGAGGGTCGGTTCGTTCAAGTACCAGCTCTCTGAAGACAGCTGGTGGTGGTCCGACGACGTCTACCGCCTGCACGGCTTCGAGCCGCACGACGTCGTGCCGACGACCGCGCTCGTCCTGGCGCACAAGCACCCCGACGACCGTGACGCCGCGCGTGCCGTGCTGCACGACGCCGCCGCCGGCCGGGGGCCGTTCGCGAGCGTCCACCGCATCATGGACGCCACCGGGCGCCCTCGCGTCGTCGCCTTCGTGGGCCAGGGCCAGGGCGCGTCCGGCGCCGGCCGGGTCACGACCCTCACCGGCTACTTCGTCGACCTCACGGAGGAGGTCGCGGAGCGCTCGCGCGACGAGGCCAACCGCGACATCGCCGCCTCGGCGGCCCACCGCGCGCAGATCGAGCAGGCGAAGGGCATCGTCGCCTTCGCCTACGGCATCGACCCCGAGAGCGCGTTCGGGGTCCTGCGCGCGGCGTCGAACAACGGCAACGTGCCGATCCGCGAGATCGCGTCGCAGGTGGTGGCGCGCGTCCGCGAGTTCCGTGGCGACCCGTACCGCGTCTGCGAGTACCTGGCCGAGGCCGCCGGCCTCCCCCTGCCGCGATGACCCGGGCACGCGTCACCCGGCCCGAGACGCGGATCGTCCCGCGCGCCGGTGGTCACGTGACCGTCCGCGTCGAGGGGTTCCGCGAGGGCGACGGCGTGCTGCCGCGCCCGGACCGGCTCGGTCGCTTCAAGGTCGAGGTCGCGCGCGACGAGCACGGCCTGCGACTGCTCGACGCGCACGGCCAGCCGATCGGGCGCCTGGGCACCTCGTGGGGCCGCACCCTCGCGGACGAGCTGACCGGATGCGAGCGCGACGGCGTCGTACCCGTGGTCCGCGCCTCGCTCGTCGGGCCCCGCGGCGAGCGCGACATGTTCGTGCTGCTGTCGTGGCCGGGCCGGCGCACGGGCGTCCCGAGCCCGGCCCGCGGTGTGCAGGTGCCCGTGCCGAGCGGCAGCGCCGTGGGCACCCGGCACGCCGGCGGCTGATCCCGCGGCCGCGACCGACCGGCACCTCCCCCGCACGACGACGACGCCCCCGGGCCTGCGAGAGCAGGCGCCGGGGGCGTCGTCCGTGCGGAGCGGTCCTCAGCCGTCGCGGCGTGCCGCGTGGCTCCCGCCGCGGGCCTCGCCGCCGTGCCCGTCCCCGTCGCGTCCGTCGCCGTCGTCCGACTGCCGGCGCTGCGCGGCCTCGCGGACCTCGCGGCCACGGCGGACGTCGTCCTCCGCCTTGGCCTGCTTCTTGTCGCTGGCCTTGGTGTCCCGCGGCGGCAGCTGGATCGAGCGCTCCGCCTCGATGCCGCCCTGCAGCTGACGGCCGCGCTCCAGCTCGGCGTCGAGCTCGGCGCCGAAGAGCAGCGCGAGGTTCGTGATCCACAGCCACAGCAGGGCGATGATCACGCCGGCCAGCGAGCCGTAGGTCTCGTTGTAGCTCGAGAAGTTGGCGACGTAGAACGCGAAGCCGAGCGACGCGAGCACCCACACGACGATCGCGACGAAGGCGCCGACGCTGACCCAGCGGAACTTGGGCTGCCGCACGTTCGGCGTCGCGTGGTACAGGATCGCGATCGCCAGCGCGACGAGGACGACCACGACGGGCCACTTGGCGATGTTCCAGACCGTGACCGCGGTGTCGGACAGGCCCACGGCGTCGCCGATGGTCCGGGCGACGCCGCCGGACAGCACGAGCATCGCGACGACGAGGACGGCGATCACCACGAGCACGAGCGTCACCAGCAGCAGGATCGGGCGCAGCTTCCAGATCGGCCGGCCCTCGTCGATCTCGTACACGCGGTTCATGCCGCGGCTGAACGCGGCCACGTAGCCGGAGGCGGACCACAGGGCCGTGACGAGACCGACGACGAGCGCCAGCCCCGCGGCCGGGGCCTGCGTGAGGTTCTGCAGGATCGGCTCGATCGTGTCGGTCGCGCCGCCGGGGGCGACGTCCTCCACGAGGCCGAGGATGCGCTCGACGGCCCGCTCGGGGTCCGAGACGAAGCCGAGCAGCGACACGATCGCCAGGAGGGCCGGGGCGACGGCCAGCACGCCGTAGTACGTGAGCGCCGCCGCGAGGTCGGTGCACTGGTCCTTGCCGAACTCGCGGACGGTCTTGCGCAGCACGTACTTCCAGGACCGCTTCTCGATCTCGCCGGGCGAGTCGGGCTTGCGCGGGTCGTCGGGCGCCGGCGCCGTGGCCGCCTTCGACGTCGAGGACTTGTTCATCGCCGCACCTCCGCAGGGGCTGCTGGGGGGTGCGCCGGCCGCGACGGCGGGGCCGCGCGGCGGGCGCCGGGGTTCGGCCGGCCGCAGGCTCCAGCCGACACCCGCGACGCTATGCGCGGGCCCCTGGCCCCGCCACCGCAGGTCGCGCGGGCGTACCGGCCCCGGCGCCCTGCCACCCCGCCGCCGCGGCGGCGCTCTGCTCGGCGTAGCGGTCGAGCACGACCGCCGCGAGGCGGGGGTCGGGCGCGAGGGTGTCCGTGACGACGTCCGCTCCCGCCTCGCGCACGCGGTCGAGGAAGTAGCCGGGCGCCAGCAGGTACGAGGCGACGACCACGCGGCCGTCGTCGACCAGCGCGGCGCGCGCCTCCGCCACCGCGACCGGCACGCGCGGGTGCGCGCCCGCCCCGAAGCCGACGTGGACGGGCCGGCCCAGACGGTCGGCGAGCCCCTCCGCCACGACACGGACCGCGTCGGCGGACGCCGGCTCGCTCGAGCCCGCGGCGGCCAGCACGACCGCGTCCGCGTCCCGCAGCCCGGCCGCGGCGAGCCGGTCCGCCAGGATCGCGACGAGCCGCGGGTCCGGCCCCAGCGGTCGCGACGCGGCGGCGCCCGGCGGCTCGACGGCGGCCGCGACGTCGACCTTGGTGTGGAACCCGACGGAGAGCAGGAGCGGCACGACGACCGCGGGCGCGTGCGCCAGCGCGTCCGCGACGACGTCTGCGACCTCCGGCTGCTGCACGTCGACGAACGCCTCCCGCACGTCCAGGTCGGGGCGTGCCGCGACGACGTCGTCGAGGATCGACCGGATCGCGGCGCGGCCCGCCGTGCTGTCGGTGCCGTGCGAGCACCCGACGAGCACCGGTGCCGGCCCCGGGGACGAGGCGGTGCCGGTGGACGAGGCGCCGGTGGACGAGGTGCCGGTGGGCGGGACGGTCATGCCTGCTCCTGCAGCTCGATGCGGTAGCCCCGCTTGACGACGGTGCGGATGAGCTCGCGGCTGCCGGTGGCCTCGCGCAGCCGTGCGACGGCGACCTCGGCGGCGTGCGGGTCCGCCGACTCGCCGGGCAGCGCGCCGAGCACGCGGTCGCGGGGCACGACCGACCCGCGCGCCGCAGCGAGGAGCCGCAGCACCTCCAGCCCCGTGCGGGACAGCGGCAGCACGTGCCCGTCGAGCACGGCCGCCGCGCGGTGCACCCGGAGCGGCCCGGCCACCGTGTCGAGGGCCTCGAGGCCGCCGTAGTGCGTGACGATCGCGCGCACGAGGGAGCCGAGCCGGCCGCGGTCGGGCAGCAGCGGCGCGATGCCCCGCTCCTCGAGCGGCTTGGCGGTCACCGGGCCGACGGCGGCGAACACCACGGTGCCGGCGCGGTAGCGCGCCACCACGCCGTCGGTCACGCCCTCGGCGTCGGCGGCCGCGAGCCACGCCGCCGCACCGGGCGCCGACGTGAACACCACGGTGTCGACCTCGCCGTCGGCGACCGCCCGTGCCGACGCGGCCACGACCGCCGGGTCGGGCGGCGGGCCCCACCGGTACACGACGAGGTTGCGCACGCGCGCCCCGGCGACGACGAACGCCTCGTCGAGGCCGTCCGCGCCGGCGCCGTGGTGCTGGACGACGATGTCGCGGCCCGCGACGCCCTCGTCGAGCAGCACCTCCGCGATCTCGGCGCTGGTCTCCGACTCCGCCACCCAGTCGGCGCTGAGGCCGGCGGCCTGGATGGCGCCGCGCGCCTTCGGGCCGCGCGCGATGATCCGGGTGCCCCGCAGCGTCTCGACGAGCCGG
This sequence comes from Cellulomonas sp., assembly GCA_031178625.1. Lineage (GTDB taxonomy): Bacteria > Actinomycetota > Actinomycetes > Actinomycetales > Cellulomonadaceae > Cellulomonas. The sequence goes on along the minus strand of JAPSIR010000055.1, from coordinate 5,710 downwards.
TCGGCGAGACCCGCGGCGTCGGCCGCCTCGACCCAGCCGCGGAACCCGATGCCGGTGGTCACGACGACCGTGTCCGGCGGGTCGCCCAGGACGCTCCGCGTCTCGGCGACCAGCAGGGCGTCGTCCGTGTGCGGCACCATCCCCAGCGACGGGGCGTGCCGCACGGTCGCGCCCCGTCGTTGCAGGGCGGCGCTGAGCTCGCCGGCGCGGCGGTCGGCCGTCACCAGCACGACGCACCCGGCGAGCGTCTGGTCGATCACGTCGCCCGTCACCGGACCATTGTCGCGGGTGGTGCGGGGTCGTGCGCCACCGTGCCCGGCGGCGTGGCGGCGGTCCCGGGCACCGGGCCCCCGTCGGGCGTGAGCAGGCCCGGCGCCGCGACCGCGCCGAGCACGATCACCGCGGGCGCCCGCACGCCCGCCGCGGCGGCCGCGGCGACGACCCGGTCGAGCGGAGCCCGGGTCACGCGCTGCCCGCCGAGCGTCGCCTCCTCGACGACCGCCACGGGCGTCGACGGCGGCACGCCGTCCGCGAGCGCGTGCGCAGCGAGCCCGGGCAGCGCCGCGACGCCCATGAGCACGACGACGGTGCAGGACGCGTCCCGCAGACCCGTCAGCGCGGCGGGCGACCAGCCGTCGGTGCCGTTCATCACGTGCACGGCACCGACCGTGCCGCGGTGCGTGAGGGGGATGCCGGCGGCCGCGGGGGCCGCGAAGGCGCTGCTGACGCCGGGCAGCACGGTGACGGGCACGCCGGCCTCCCGGCACGCGAGCACCTCCTCGCCGCCGCGGCCGTAGACGAACGGGTCGCCGCCCTTGAGGCGGACGACGACGCGTCCGCGCTGCGCGTGCTCGACGAGGACGCGGTTGATCTCCGCCTGCGGGACGGGGTGGTGCCCGGGCGTCTTCCCCACGTCGACCACCTCGACGTCGTCGGGGAGCTCGTCGAGCACGGCGGTGGGGCCGAGCCGGTCGGTGACGACGACGTCGGCCTCCGCGAGCGCGCGGCGGCCGGCGACGGTGAGCAGGTCGACGTCACCGGGTCCGCCGCCGACGAGGACGACGCGGCCCTGCCCGGGTATGCGCTGCCGCCGCGCGCGCAGGTCGACGCGTCCGTCCCGGAGCGTCGTGGCGAGCGCGTCGCGCACCTGAACGGACCGCCGCGGGTCCGCGCCGCCCGTGGAGACCACACCGACGAGGACGTCGCCCGCGCGGGTCGTCGCGGGCGTGCGGGCGGTGCCGCGGGCGGGGCGGCGGGGTCCGCCCGCGTCGACGCAGAACACGCGGCGGGCCGTGGCCCACGCGACGACGGCCTGGTCGGTGGCCCGGTCACCGGTGGCGGTGTGGACGAGCCACGCGTCGTCGAGGTCGGACGGGACGACCTCGCGGTCGACCCAGCGCACGGCACCGGCGACGACCAGGTCGGCGACCGGCTCGCACACGGCGGGGGCGACGACGCGCACGTGCGCGCCCTCGGCGAGCAGCGCGTGCACGCGGCGCGCGGCCACGGGGCCGCCGCCCGCCACGAGGACGGTGCGTCCGGTGAGCTCGACGCCCAGGAGCGCGGTCACGGCGCGTCCCCCGCGGCCGCGTCCTGCACGGCGACCTCGACCGCGCCGGCGACGACCCGCACGGGCCAGGTGCGCAGGTCGGCGGGCAGGCCGGCGACGGGCTGCTTGCCGGCCGGGTCGAGGCACGCACCGGTGCGCAGGTCGAACACCTGCTTGTACATGGGTGACGCCACGGTCGGGACCTCGTCGGCGCCGACCTGGCGTGACCCGACGATGCCGCGTGCGAGGACGTGCGCGTCGCTGAACGGGTCGTGCTGCTGGACGGCGAGCACCCGGTCGTCGACGAGCCGGAACAGGGCGACCTGCTCGAGCCGGCCGTCGGGACCGTCGGGGACGAGCGCGGCGACCCCCCGCTCGCGGGCGAGGTCGTCGAGCCGGCACACGGGGAGCCAGGTGCGCCGCGGTGCCGCGGCGGCGGGGGTGGCGTCGAGCAGGGTCACGACCGGACCTCCAGGGTCGAGCCCGCGACGAGGACGGGGGCGCCGCTCGCGGCGGCGGCCCGCTCGGCGGCGGTGGCGGGGCGGGCCTGGCCGCGCTCGGGCACGTAGGCCAGGGACGGGTCGGGCACGTCGGGGGCGTTGACGAAGGACGCGAACCGGCGCAGCTTCTCGGGGTCGTCGAGGGTGGCGCGCCACTCGTCCTCGTACTCGTCGACGTGCTGCGCCATCTGGGCGTCGAGGTCGGCGCAGATGCCGAGCGCGTCGTCGATGACGACGGCGCGCACGCCGTCGAGGCCGCCCTCGACCTCCTCGATCCACGGGGCGGTGCGCTGCAGCCGGTCGGCGGTGCGCACGTAGTAGAGGAGGAACCGGTCGATGGTGCGGATGAGGGTCTCGGTGTCGAGGTCCTCGGCGAGCAGGCGCGCGTGGCGGGGCGTGAAGCCGCCGTTGCCGCCGACGTAGACGTTCCAGCCCTTGTCGGTGGCGATGACGCCGACGTCCTTGCCGCGGGCCTCGGCGCACTCCCGCGCGCACCCGGAGACGCCGAGCTTGATCTTGTGCGGCGAGCGCAGGCCGCGGTAGCGCAGCTCCAGCAGCACCGCGAGGGCGACGGAGTCCTGCACGCCGAACCGGCACCACGTCGACCCGACGCACGACTTCACGGTCCGCAGCGACTTGCCGTACGCGTGCCCGGACTCGAACCCGGCGTCGACGAGCCGCTGCCAGATGTGCGGCAGCTGGTCGATGCGCGCGCCGAACAGGTCGATGCGCTGCCCGCCGGTGATCTTCGTGTAGAGGCCGTAGTCCTTCGCCACCGCACCGATCGCGATGAGGCCCTCGGGCGTCACCTCGCCGCCGGGGATGCGGGGCACGACCGAGTAGGACCCGTCCTTCTGCAGGTTGGCCATGACGTGGTCGTTGGTGTCCTGCAGCGCGGCTCGCTCGCCGTCGAGCACGTGCCCGGGAGCCGTGGTCGCGAGGATCGACGCGACCGCGGGCTTGCAGATGTCGCAGCCGCGGCCGGCGGCGCGCGTGCCGAACCGCTCGACCACCTCGGTGAAGGTGCGCGAGCCGGCGACGCGGACCGCGTCGTAGAGCTGGGCCCGGGACAGCGCGAAGTGCTCGCACAGCGCGGTGCTGACCGTGACGCCGAGCGTCTCCAGCTCGGTGGCCATGAGCTTCTTGACGAGCGGCAGGCACGACCCGCAGCTGGTGCCGGCGCGCGTGCACGCCTTGACGGCACCGAGGTCGTGGCAGCCCTCGTCGGTCACGGCGTGCCGCACCGCACCGGCGGTGACGTTGTTGCACGAGCAGACGCCGGCGTCGTCGGGCAGCTCCAGGTCGGGCGCGCCGCCCGTGCCCGCCGGGAGCAGGAACGCCGACGGGTCGCCGGGCAGCTCGCGGCCGAGCATGGGCCGCAGGCTCGCGTAGGCGCTCGCGTCGCCGACGAGGACGCCCCCCAGCAGGGTGCGCGCGTCGTCGGACAGGACGAGCTTCTTGTAGACCCCGGCGACCGGGTCGGCCCAGACGATCTCGAGCGCGCCCGGCGTGCGCGCGAACGCGTCGCCGAAGCTCGCGACGTCGACGCCCGCGAGCTTGAGCTTGGTGGCCGTGTCGGCGCCGGGGAACGTCGCGGTGCCGCCCAGCAGCCGGTCGGCCGTGATCTCGGCCATCGTGTAGCCCGGCGCGACCAGCCCGATGCAGGCTCCGCGGATGCAGGCGACCTCGCCGACCGCCGACACGTCGGGGTCGTCCGACAGGCAGGTGTCGTCGACGACGACGCCGCCGCGCGGGCCCACCGCCAGACCGGCAGCGCGCGCCAGCTCGTCCCGCGGCCGGACGCCGGCGGCCACGACGACGACGTCCGCGTCGAGGCGCGTGCCGTCCGCGAGCTCGACGCGGCCGACGCCCCCGCGACGGTGCTCGTGCACCCGCGTGGTCATCGCCTGCGTGCGGACGCCGATGCCGATCCGGTTGATCAGCCGGCGCAGCGCCTCGCCGCCGCCGAGGTCGACCTGCGCGGACATCAGGTGGGTGTCCACCTGCAGGACGGTGGACCGCGCGCCGAGGGCGTCGAGCGCGCCCGCGGCCTCCAGCCCGAGCAGTCCCCCGCCGAGGACGACGCCGCGCACCGGGTGCGCCCGCTCGGCCTGCAGCCCCTGCACGTAGCCGCGCAGCGCCGCGACGTCGTCGAGCGTGCGGTACACGAACACACCCGGCAGGTCGGCGCCCTCCATGGGCGGCACCCACGCGTACGAGCCCGTCGCGAGGACCAGGTGGTCGTAGCCGTACGTCCGGCCGGAGGCGGCGGTGACGGTGCGCGCCGCGCGGTCGACGGCCGTCACGGCGTCGCCGCGCACGAGCGTGACGAGCGGGTCGTCCCACAGGGACGCGTCGCCCAGGGCGAGGTCCTCGGGCGTGCGGCCGGCGAAGAAGCTCGTCAGCGCGACGCGGTCGTAGGGGCGGCGCGGCTCCTCGGCGAGGACGGTGACGCGCCACGTGCCGGCGGTGTCGCGGTCGCGCAGGGCCTCGACGAGGCGCTGGGCGACCATGCCGCCGCCGACGACGACGAGGTGGCGAGGGGCGTCCATGGGTGCCTCCGGGGTGAGTGACGGGGTGCGGTCCGGCGCTGCGGGCCCGCGGCGGGGCGTACCCGGACGCTACGAACCGCGTGTTTCGGGCGGCGGCGCGCGTGCGTTACCCCGGCGGAACCTTCTCCGCACACCCGCGCCGCACCCGGTGTGAGGAGACGGCGGCACGGGAGCCGCGGCCGCCGCGGCGCGCGCGGACGTACGGTGACGGGATGGCACCCGAGGACGGCCTACCCGGCGCGGCCCGCGACGGCGACGGCACGACGGCCACCGTGCCGCCCGCCGCCCCCCGTCCGTCGCCCCCGGCCGGCGCCCGGCGGCCGGCGACGCTCGCCGCCGCGGCGGCCGGCGTCGCCGCGGGCGCGGTGACCGTGGGCGTCGGGTCGCTCGTGGCCACGGTCACCGGCGCGTCGTCCGACCCGCTGGTCGCGGTCGGCGCGGCGTTCGTCGACCTCACGCCGGCGTGGCTGAAGGACTGGGCGGTCGCCGCGTTCGGCACGGCGGACAAGGCCGCGCTGGCGGTCGGCCAGGCCGTGGTCCTCGCGGCGCTGGCGGCGCTCGCGGGCGTGCTCGCGCGGCGGCGCTGGTCGTGGGGCGCCGTGCTGGTCGTGGCGCTCGGCGGCCTCGCGGGCGTGGCCGCCACCACCCGCGCCGACGCCGGGCTGCTCGCACCGGTGCCGAGCGTGGCGGGCGCGCTCGCCGGCCTCCTCGTCCTGCGGACCCTGTTACGCCGCGTCCCTCCGTCGGCCGGGTCCGACGCGGTGCCGCCCGCGGCCGTCGTGCCGGGCGCGCCCCCGGCCGGCGGTGCGCCCGGGTGGCCCGACGCGTCGCGCCGCGGCTTCCTGCTCGCGGCGTCGCTGGCGACCGCGGTCGGCGTGGTCTCCCTCGCCGTCGGGCGCGTCGCGGGTGCGGCCGGCCGGGGCGTCCAGGCCGTGCGCGAGGCGGTGCGGCTGCCCGCGCCCGCACGCCCGGCACCCGCTCCCCCGGCGGACGTGCAGGTCGACGTCGACGGCGCGGAGCCGTGGGCGACGCCGCCGGCGACCTTCTACCGGATCGACACCGCGCTCGTCGTGCCGCAGGTCGACCCGTCGACGTGGCGGCTGCGCGTG
>JAPSIR010000237.1 GCA_031178625.1 Cellulomonas sp. | reverse complement strand
GGACCTCCTCGTCGGTGCCGGGTCACCGCGACCCGGACGCCACCCTGACGCACGGGCGTCCCCGCATTCGACACCGACGTCGCACGGACCCGCGACGCCTAGACTCACGCCCGTGGCGGGACGCATCCGGCGGGAGGACGTGGAGGCGGTCCGCGAGCGTGTCCGCATCGAGGACGTCGTCGGTGCGCACGTCGCCCTGCGGTCCGCGGGCGTCGGGTCGCTCAAGGGCCTGTGCCCCTTCCACGACGAGCGCACGCCGTCCTTCCACGTCCGCCCGCAGGTCGGCCGCTACCACTGCTTCGGGTGCGGCGAGGGCGGCGACGTCATCTCCTTCGTGCAGAAGGTCGACGGCCTGGGCTTCACGGACGCCGTCGAGCACCTGGCGTCGAGGGTCGGCATGGAGGTCCGGTACGAGGACGGCGGGCCGACGCGCCCCGGTGAGGAGCCGGGCCGACGTCGTCGCCTGCTCGACGCCCACCGCGTCGCCGAGGAGTTCTACCGCGAGCAGCTGCTGACGCCGGCCGCCGCCCCCGGGCGCGCGTTCCTCGCCGAGCGCGGTTTCGACCGCAGCGCGGCGGAGGACTTCGGCGTCGGGTTCGCGCCGCAGGGCTGGGACGGCCTGCTGCGGCACCTGCGCGGGCGTGGGTTCACGGAGGCGGAGCTCACGGCCTCCGGCCTGGTCAGCCAGGGGCAGCGGGGGATCTACGACCGGTTCCGCGGGCGGCTGGTGTGGCCGATCCGCGAGGTCACGGGGGAGACCGTCGGCTTCGGCGCGCGCCGGCTGCTCGACGACGACAACGGCCCCAAGTACCTCAACACCCCTGAGACCCCGCTGTACCGCAAGTCGCACGTGCTGTACGGCATCGACCTCGCGAAGCGCGAGATCTCGCGCGAGCGGCAGGTCGTCGTCGTCGAGGGGTACACCGACGTCATGGCGATGCACCTGTCCGGCGTGCGCACCGCGGTCGCGACGTGCGGCACCGCGTTCGGGGGCGACCACGCCCGGATCGTGCGCCGGCTGCTCGGCGACGGCGGAGGCGCCGGCGGCGTGCAGCTCGTCGGCGGCGGGTCCGTGGGCGGTGCGGTGGTGTTCACCTTCGACGGCGACGCGGCCGGTCAGAAGGCCGCCCTCCGGGCGTTCGGCGAGGACCAGTCCTTCACCGCGCAGACGTTCGTCGCGGTCGAGCCGTCCGGAATGGACCCGTGCGACCTGCGCCAGGCCCGCGGGCCGGACGCGGTGCGCGCGCTCGTGCAGGCGCGCCAGCCGCTGTTCGAGTTCGTGATCCGCTCGACCCTCGCGGCGCACGACCTGACGACCGCCGAGGGACGCGTCGGGGCGCTGCGGGCCGCCGCGCCCGTCGTCGCGGGCATCCGCGACACCGCGCTGCGCCCCGAGTACGTGCGCCTGCTCGCGGGCTGGCTCGGCATGGACGACCAGGAGACGGTCCGGCGCGCCGTGCAGGACGCGGTGCGCCGCGGGGCGGGCCGCACCGGCGGCGACGCCCGCGGGACGCAGCGACCGGACGACCGTGCCCGTGGCGGTGACCGCGGGCGGGACGTCGCGCCGGAGCCCGTCCGCGTCGCGCGCATGGCGACCCCCGACCGCCGCGACCCCGTCGCCCAGGTGGAGCGCACCGCCCTCGAGGTGGTGCTGCAGGCGCCGCTGCTCGTGCCGGAGGACTTCGACGCGCTCGCGCCGGACGCGTTCGCGGCGCCCGCGTACCGCGCGGTGCACGAGGCGGTGCGTGCCGCGGGGGGCGTCGCCGGCGCGCGGGCGCACGTCGAGCGGGCGGGCGGGGCGTCCACCGCGTGGGTCGGCGCCGTGCTCGAGGAGGCGGCGGAGCCGGTCCACGCCCTCGTCACCGAGCTCTCGGTGGCCCCGCTGCCGGAGGACCGTGAGGAGGCGCTGCCCGGCTACGTGCGCGGCGTCGTCATGCGCCTCGTCGACATTGGCTACACGCGGCAGATCGCCGACGTGCGCGGCCGCCTCCAGCGCATGGGCCCGGACGCCGACCCCGTGGCCTCGCGCGCGCTCTTCACCGAGCTGCTGGAGCTCGAGGGGCGCCGGCGCACGCTGCGCGAGAGCGCCTGACGCGCCGGTCGGATCCCCGGTCAGCGCAGGGCGACCAGGCCCGTCCCGTCGTCCACCGCGCGCTCGTCCGTGACCGCCGTGACGGTCATGGACCGCAGCCGCAGGCCGCCGCCGTAGTACGAGAGGAAGGCCGTGTCGGTCGCGTCCCGCCCGGTGGCGATGCGCAGCATCGTCGGCCGCGGCGCGAGCCCGGTCGCGTCCACGACGTGCCACGCGCCGTCGACGTACGCCTCGGCCACCGCGTGGAAGTCCATCGGCCGGAGCCCCGGCGCGTAGACGGACACCAGACGTGCCGGGGTGTCGCACGCGCGCAGCAGCGCGACGACGAGGTGCGCGAAGTCGCGGCACACGCCGCGCCGCTTGAGCAGCGTGTCGGTCGCACCGTCGGTCGGCAGGCTCGACCCCGACAGGTACGTGACGTGCCGGCTCACCCACCTCACCACGGCGTCGAGCAGCCCCTGCCCCGCCAGGCCCGTGAACTGGTCGCGGGCGAACGCGAGGAGCCGGTCCGACTCGGCGTAACGGCTCGGACGGCGGTACTCGACGAGGTCGACGTCCTCGACGGGCACGGGCCCGGCGTGCCCGGTCACCGTCGCGCGGTAGTCGACGACGACGCGTCCCGCGGGCGCCCACACCCGGTGCATGCGGCCGCCGTGCGGCAGCTTGATCTCCTCGACGTCGAGCGGCTCGTCGTCGGTGCGGACGACCAGCTCCTCGGAGCGTTCGTGCGGCCCCTCGGCGACCGCGACCGCGAGCAGCATCTCGAGCGGCTGACGCACGTCGAGCGAGAGGTGACAGGCCACGGAGCGCAGCACGGCCGACGCATCCTTCCCCGGCGCACGGGCCGGACGACACGGAGGGGTTCTGAGGGGTACTGGGGGAGGTGCTGCGGGGTGGTGCTGGCGAGGCCGGTCGGCCCCCGGACGCAGAGGCCGACGGTGGCGGCGGCGTGACGGAGTCGAGGGCAGGGCCGAGCGAGGGGGTGGAGCGGGGGAACCCGCCGGACGGGCGGCGGTGAGGTAAGTGTGGGGCCCTGCGCGCGCCCCGTCCAGCCCCTCGTCCGGGCGGGGTGTCACCGCAGGTCAGGGCAGTGATCCGGGGGCGGATCGGTGTCGCCGCACGGGTCCGTACGCTGGGTGCGTGACGAACCTGGACCCGGCCCCGCGCGAGCAGGTCTGCACCAGTACCCCGGACGCGCCCGTGGCGGCCTCCGCCGGCCGCGGCGTCGAGCTCGTGGAGCCGCGCGACGTGCCGCTCGGCGGACCCCGTGCGATGACCGTCCGTCGCACGCTGCCGTCACGTGCCCGCTCGCTCGTCGGGCCGTTCTGCTTCGCCGACCACTACGGCCCGGACGACGTCGCCGCGACCGGCGGCATGGACGTGCCGCCGCACCCCCACACCGGCCTGCAGACCGTCACGTGGCTGTTCGAGGGCCAGGTGCTGCACCGCGACGCGCTGGGCAGCGAGCAGACGATCGTGCCGGGCCAGCTCAACCTCATGACCGCCGGGCGCGGCGTCTGCCACTCGGAGGAGGGCACGCCCGCGCTCGCCGGCGCGTCGGGACGCCTGCACGGCGTCCAGCTGTGGACAGCCCTGCCGGACGCGCACCGCCACGGGCCCCGCGACTTCGAGCACGTCGCGCGCGTGCCGGCGGCCGAGGTCGGCGGCGCACTGGTCCAGGTCTTCCTGGGGTCGCTCGCAGGCGCGACGTCGCCGGCGCGCGGGTACTCGCCGCTCGTCGCCGCGCAGGTCGACGCCCCCGCCGGCGCCACGGTGCGGCTCCCTGTCGACCCGGCGTTCGAGCACGGGCTGCTCGTCGACACCGGCGACGTCACGCTCGACGGCACGGCCGTGCCGCCGGCGTGGCTCGGATACGTGGCCCCCGGCCGCGACGGCCTCACCCTGCGCACCGGCGACATCCCCGTGCGCGCCGTGCTCATCGGCGGCACGCCGTTCGACGAGCAGGTGCTGATGTGGTGGAACTTCGTCGGCCGCACGCACGAGGAGGTCGTCGAGGCGCGGGCGCAGTGGCAGGCCGCGCTCGCGGGCGACCCGGCCGGCGTCGAGCGGTTCGGCGTCGTCAGCGGGTACGACGGCGGCGCGCTCCCGGCCCCGGAGCTCCCGCACGTGCGGCTGCGGCCCCGCGACCGCTGAGCTGCCGCCCCGCGCCGGAGCGCGCGCGGCCGCGGGGCGCCCGTGTGAGGCTGGCCGGACGCGCGCGTGGGCGGCACGCGCACCGG
>JAPSIR010000001.1 GCA_031178625.1 Cellulomonas sp. | reverse complement strand
CGACGCCGAGCACAACCGCCCGGCGCTCAAGAAGGCCGGCTTCCTCACGCGTGACGCACGCGTGGTGGAGCGCAAGAAGGCCGGTCTGAAGAAGGCGCGCAAGGCGCCGCAGTACTCGAAGCGCTGACCTGGCGCTCGCTGCCGATGGCCCCGCGGGTCTGCCGACCCGCGGGGCCATCGGTGTGCTCGGGGGACCCCGCAGGACGTGCGCCGCATGCGCGCCACGCCGCGGCGGGACCCGCTGGAACCACTGACGCCCGACGTACCGTGGACGCGGTCGGCGGGCGGGACGAAGGAGTCGTGTGATGGGTCGACTGTTCGGCACGGACGGTGTCCGGGGCCTGGCGAACCGCGACGTGACCGCCGAGCTCGCGCTCGACGTGTCGGTCGCCGCGGCGCACGTGCTCGCGAGCCGCGGCGCGTTCGAGGGGCACCGCCCCCGCGCGGTGGTGGGACGCGACCCGCGCGCGTCGGGAGAGTTCCTCTCGGCCGCGGTGGCGGCGGGCCTGGCCTCCGCCGGGGTCGACGTCGACCTCGTGGGTGTGCTGCCCACGCCCGCGGTCGCGTTCCTGACGGGGGCCCGCGGCGTGGACCTCGGCGTCGTCCTGTCCGCGTCGCACAACCCGATGCCCGACAACGGCATCAAGTTCCTCGCGCGCGGCGGCCGCAAGCTCGAGGACGACGTGGAGGCGGCGATCGAGGCGCGCCTCGGCGACGACTGGGACCGCCCGGTGGGCGCCGACGTCGGCCGCATCCGCGTCGACGTGGGACTCGCCGGCCAGCAGTACGTCGAGCACCTCGTCGGCACGATCGGCACCCGCCTCGAGGGCCTGCGCATCGTCGCGGACTGCGCGAACGGCGCCGCGAGCGAGGTCGGCCCCGCCGCGCTGCGCGAGGCCGGCGCGGACGTCGTCGTCATCAACGCGTCCCCGGACGGCCGCAACATCAACGAGGACGCCGGCTCGACGCACCCCGAGCCGCTGCAGGCCGCGGTCGTGGCGGCGCACGCCGACCTCGGCGTCGCGTTCGACGGCGACGCGGACCGCTGCCTCGCCGTCGACGCGCGGGGCAACCTCGTCGACGGCGACCAGATCATGGGCGTCCTCGCGATCGCGCTGCACGAGCAGGGCGCGCTGCCGCACGACACGCTCGTCACGACCGTCATGAGCAACCTCGGCCTGCGGCTCGCGATGCAGGCCGCCGGGATCGCGACGGTCGAGACGGCCGTCGGCGACCGGTACGTGCTCGAGGCGATGCGCCAGGGCGGCTACGCCCTCGGCGGCGAGCAGTCCGGCCACATCATCCTCGCGGAGCACGCCACCACGGGCGACGGCGTGCTGACCGCGCTGCAGCTCGCTGCGCGCGTCGCGTCCACCGGCCGCACGCTGCAGGAGCTCGCGGGGGTGGTCCGGCGCCTGCCGCAGACGCTCGTCAACGTGCCCGGCGTCGACCGCACGCGCACGGACGACGGCCCGCTGCGGGACGCCGTGCAGGCCGCGGAGAAGGAGCTCGACGGCACCGGCCGGGTGCTGCTGCGCCCGTCCGGCACCGAGCCGCTGGTGCGCGTCATGGTCGAGGCCGGCACGCAGGACGAGGCCGACCGCGTCGCGCACGAGCTCGCCGGCGTGGTGCGCGAGCGCCTGGCGCTGTGACGGACGCGCCGACGGACGCGGCGGCCCGCGCGGCGCTGCGGACCCTGGCGACGCAGGTGCTCGAGCGGGCCCGCGCCGCCGGGCCCGACGCCGTCGCCCCGATCGTGCAGGCGGGTCACCCGGCCCTGCGCACGCCCGCGCTGCCCTACGACGGGCAGCTCTCGGACGACGAGCTCCGCGAGCTGGTCGCCCTCATGCACCGCACGATGCGGGCCGCGCCCGGCGTGGGTCTCGCGGCGCCGCAGATCGGCCTGCCGCTCGCGCTCGCCGTCGTCGAGGACCCGGGCGTGCCCGACCCCGACGTGGCGGCGGCGCGGGAGCGCACCCCCGTGCCGCCCCGCGTGCTGGTCAACCCGGCGTACGAGCCCGTGGACGACGAGCGTGTCGCCTTCTACGAGGGCTGCCTGTCGGTGGTCGGCTACGTCGCGGTCGTGGCCCGGCCGCGCCGTGTGCGGCTGACCTGCCTCGACGAGCACGGCGCGGCCGTCGACGAGGTGCTCACGGGCTGGCCGGCCCGCATCGTGCAGCACGAGACGGACCACCTGCGCGGCACGCTGTACCTGGACCGGGCCGAGACGCGATCGTTGGCGGCCTCGGACGGTCTCGGCGCACACTGGGCGTCGGAGCCGGTCCCGCACGAGGCGGCGCGCACCCTCGGGTTCGCCCTGCCCCCGCACGCCGGCTGAGGTCCGGGCGCCCGTCCCGGTCCGTCCCGGCGGAGGTGCGCGTGCGACCGTTCCTGTTCCTCGGCGTGCGCCCCGAGGACGCCGCCGCCGACGACGAGTACGCCGCCATGCTGCGGTGCACGGGCCTGACCGAGTCGACGCTGCGGCGGGTGCGGCTCGAGGCCGCGCCGCTGCCCGACGTGGACCTCGACGCGTGGTCGGGGATCGTGCTCGGCGGGGGACCGTTCTGCGTCAGCGACCCGGAGGACGCGAAGTCGCCCGTGCAGCGGCGGGTCGAGGCGGACCTCGCGCGGCTCCTCGACGCGGTGGTGCCCGCCGACGCGCCGTTCTTCGGAGCCTGCTACGGCATCGGCACGCTGGGCCGTCACCAGGGCGGCCTCGTCGACCGCAGCCACCCGGAGCCGGTCGGCGCGGTGACCGTCGAGCTCACGCCGGCCGGTCGCGCCGACCCGGTGCTCGGCTCCGCACCGCCCACGTTCGGCGCGTTCGTCGGGCACAAGGAGTCGTTGACGGTGCCGCCGCCGCACGCCGTCCTGCTGGCGTCGTCGGCCGGCGCCCCCGTGCAGGCCTTCCGCGTCGGCCGGCACGTGTACGCGACGCAGTTCCACCCCGAGCTCGACGTCGCGGGGCTGACCACCCGCGTGGAGGCGTACCGGTACGACGGGTACTTCGCGCCCGAGGAGGCGGCGGAGGTCGTCGCGGCGGCCCGGGCGAGCGGGGTGCAGGTCCCGGGGGTGCTGCGCGCCTTCGTCGACCGGTACGCCCGCCCGGACCTCCACCCGGGGAACGAGTCCCCGTCATCGGGCGTTCACCCACGGACGGAGATCCGGGCGGCTCAGGGCTGAATCGGGGGGAAACCCCATGTCCTCGCCGTCGCGCGGGCCCTAGCGTGGGTCGTGCCGACCTCACCGGGGGGTGGGGGACGAGGGGAGCAGGACGTGGAGCAGTGGACGCTGGAGCTGGCGGGCTCGCCGTGGATCTTCCCGGTCCTCTACGCCTTCGCGACCATCGACGGGTTCTTCCCGCCGATCCCCAGCGAGTCGGTGGTGATCGCGCTGACGTCGCTGTCCGCCTCCACCGGCCGCCCGCTCCTGTGGCTCGTGGTCGTCGTCGCCGCGCTGGGCGCGTTCACCGGTGACCAGATCGCCTACCAGATCGGCCGGCACGTGCGCATCCGCGAGCTGCGGTGGTTCCGCGGTCGGCGCGGGCAGGCCGTGCTCGACTGGGCGGAGCGGGCGCTCGCGACGCGCGGTGCCGCGTTCGTCATCGCGGCGCGGTACATCCCGATCGGCCGCGTCGCGGTCAACATGACGGCGGGCGCCCTCGGGTTCCGTCGCTCGCGCTTCGTCCTGCTCACGGGCATCGCGGCCGTGACCTGGGCCCTCTACTCGACGGCGATCGGCGTCGGCGCCGGCCACGTGCTCGGGCACGACAACCCCGTGCTGGGCGTCGTCGTCGGCGTGGTCGGCGGCCTGGTGATCGGCCTGGCCGTCGACTGGGTGCTGCGGCGGGCCACCGGCCTGTCGGCGCACCACGCCGAGCGCCGCGCGGGTGGGTCCGTGGCGCGCGTCCAGCGGGACGCGCCGGCCGCCGACGACGAGGAGGACGTCCCGGCCCCGGTCGTCCGCGGTACCACCGCCGCCTGACCGCGGGTCCCCGCCACCGCCCCGGTCGAGGTCACGATGACCTCACGATCAGGACCGTGTGACAACGATCCGGTATCGGCCGACCGGGTGACGTCCGCGCCGTCCTAGGCTCGGTCCGGGACGACTGCGGCGTCGTCCCTCCCCGCTCGCGCGAGGCCCCCGCACCACGGGGGTCGGTCGTCGCGCGCCCGGGGACGGATCGGCACAGGGTGGACGGATGCGCAGGGGGTGCGGGGCGACGCGGGCGGTGCTCGCGGCCGTCGTCGTGCTGCCCGTCGCCGCGTGCGCGCCGGCCGGCGGGCCCACCGGGGCGACCGCGTCGGCGTCCGAGACGGCCGAGGTGCGCGCGGAGGCGAGCTGCCTCGTGCCCGAGGTGCTCCGTGCGCTCGCGCTCGAACCCCTCCCGGTGCCGACGGCGTCGACGGCGCCCGTGGACCGGGGGACCCCTCCGGAGGGCTTCGTCGCCGACACCGTGCTGGTGTGCGGCCGCGGTGAGCCGCTGCGCGACAGCGCTGGCACGTGGCACTCCGTGACGTCCACCCGGCTCGAGGGCGACCTGACGGAGCTGCTGCGGCTCGTCGAGCGCCGCGCGACCCCGGAGCCGTGCGCCACCGGCCCCGCGCCGCAGGTGTGGCTCGTCGACGCGCTCGACGACGCCGTGCTCCTGCCCGAGGCGCTCGCGTGCGCCGGCGACGGCGACGCGGTCGACGGCGCGCTCGCGGACCTGGACGTCGTGCGCCGCACGGAGGAGCCGGTGGTGCTCGCCGTGCCCGCCGACGTCGACGCGCTCGGCCCGGGGGCGCCGGGCGCACGCGCTGCCGCCCCCTAGAGGCCCGGCGTCACAGCTTGCGCAGACGCACCCGCTGCACGGCGTGGTCCGGCCCCTTGGTCAGCACGAGCGTCGCGCGCGACCGCGTCGGCAGGATGTTCTGCTCGAGGTTCGGCGCGTTGATCGCGCCCCAGATCTCCTCGGCCCGTGCCACGGCCTGCGCGTCCGTGAGCGACGCGTACCGGTGGAAGTACGACTCCGGCCGCGCGAACGCGGTCGCCCGCAGCGACAGGAACCGGTCGACGTACCACTGCTTCACGTCGGCGGTGCGGGCGTCGACGTAGATGGAGAAGTCGAAGAAGTCGCTCAGCGCGAGGTTCGACGCGCCCGCGGCCGTGGGGCGCGCCGGCTGGAGCACGTTGAGCCCCTCGACGATGAGCACGTCCGGCTGGCGCACCACGACCTCCGCGCCCGGCACGATGTCGTACGTCAGGTGGTCGTACACCGGCACGCTCACCTCGGGACGACCTGCCTTCACCTTGGACACGAAGCGCAGCAGCGCGCGCCGGTCGTAGGACTCGGGGAACCCCTTGCGCTGCAGCAGGCCGCGCCGCTCGAGCTCAGCGTTCGGGTGCAGGAAGCCGTCGGTCGTGACGAGCTCGACGCGCGGCGTCGCCGGCCAGCGGGCGATCAGCTCGCGCAGGAGCCGCGCGGTCGTCGACTTGCCCACGGCGACCGACCCGGCCACGCCGATGACGTACGGCGTGCGGCCGACGTCCTCCCGCAGGAACGTGCTCGTCGCCCGGTGCAGGCCGCGCGTGCCCTGGATGTACAGGTCGAGCAGCCGGGACAGCGGCCGGTAGATCGCGTCCACCTCGGCCAGGTCGATCGGGTCGCCGAGCCCGCGCAGGCGCGCGACGTCGGCGTCGGTGAGGGGGAGCGGGGTCGACGCGGACAGGCGGGTCCACGCCTCGCGGTCCAGGTCGACGTACGGGGTGGCGGGCACCACGGTGGGGGGCGACGTCGGCACCCGTCGATTGTGGCGCACGGCGGGGTCGCCGCCCGCCGGGGCGCGTCCCGGCGGGCGTGACGGGCGGCACGGGCCGCGCGGGACCGCCGACGACCACGCTGTCGTTAGGATCGACGCCATGTGCGGGATCGTCGGGTACGTCGGGAGCCAGCAGCCGAGCGGTCGACCCCTGGAGGTGGTCCTCGAAGGTCTGCGGAGGCTGGAGTACCGGGGGTACGACTCCGCCGGTGTCGCGCTCGTGTCGCCGGGGGCGTCGCTCGCCACCGCGAAGAAGGCGGGCAAGCTCGCCAACCTCGTCGAGGAGATCGACACCCACCCGATGCCCGCGGCCACCGCGGCGATCGGCCACACCCGCTGGGCGACGCACGGCGCCCCCAACGACGTGAACGCGCACCCGCACGTGTCCGGCGGCGTCGCCGTCATCCACAACGGCATCGTCGAGAACTTCGCCACGCTCAAGGCGGAGCTCGAGGCCGCCGGCGTCGCGTTCACGTCCGAGACCGACACCGAGGTCGTCGCGCACCTCGTGGCCCGCGCGTACGCGCAGACGCCGGACCTCACCCAGGCGCTGCGCACGGTCGCGCAGCGCCTGCACGGCACGTTCACCCTCCTCGCCGTGCACGGGGACGACCCGACGACGGTCGTCGGCGCGCGGCACGACTCCCCGCTGGTCGTCGGGCTCGGCGACGGCGAGAACTTCCTCGGCTCGGACGTCAGCGCGTTCATCGCGTCGACCCGCGACGCCCTCGAGCTGGGCCAGGACCAGGTCGTGACGATCACGCCGACCGAGGTGACCGTCACCGACTTCGACGGGACGCCCGTCGAGGCCCGCCGGTTCACGGTCGACTGGGACGCGGCGGCCGCCGAGAAGGGCGGCTTCCGCTCCTTCATGGACAAGGAGATCCACGACCAGCCGCAGGCGGTCGCGGACACGCTGCTCGGCCGCACCGACACGACGGGCCGGCTCGTGCTCGACGAGCTGCGCATCGACGAGGCGGTGCTGCGCGCCGTCGACAAGATCGTCGTCGTCGCGTGCGGGACGGCCGCCTACGCCGGGCACGTCGCCAAGTACGCCATCGAGCACTGGTGCCGCATCCCCGTCGAGGTCGAGCTCGCGCACGAGTTCCGCTACCGCGACCCGGTGGTGGACGAGCGCACGCTCGTCGTCGCCGTCTCGCAGTCCGGCGAGACGATGGACACGCTCATGGCGGTCCGGCACGCGAAGGAGCAGGGCGCGACGACCCTCGCGATCGTCAACACGCACGGCTCGACGATCCCCCGCGAGTCCGACGCGGCGCTCTACACCCATGCCGGTCCGGAGATCGCCGTCGCGTCGACCAAGGCGTTCCTGTCGCAGATCACCGCCGCCTACCTGCTGGGCCTGTACCTGGCGCAGCTGCGCGGCAACAAGTACGCCGACGAGATCGGGCAGGTGCTCGACGAGCTGCGGGCGATCCCCGACAAGATCCAGCAGGTCCTCGACCGCGCCGGCCGCGTGCGGGAGATCGCGCGCTGGATGGCGGACACCCAGTCGGTGCTGTTCCTCGGCCGGCACGTCGGCTACCCCGTCGCGATGGAGGGCGCGCTCAAGCTCAAGGAGCTCGCGTACATCCACGCCGAGGGCTTCGCCGCGGGCGAGCTGAAGCACGGGCCCATCGCTCTGATCGAGCCCGGTCAGCCGGTGTTCGTCGTGGTGCCGTCGCCGCGCGGGCGCGACTCCCTGCACTCGAAGATCGTCTCCAACATCCAGGAGATCCGGGCGCGCGGCGCCCGCACGCTCGTGATCGCCGAGGAGGGCGACGAGACGGTCCGCCCGTACGCCGACGAGGTGTTCACGGTCCCGCAGACGTCGACGCTGCTCGCGCCGCTGCTCGCGGTCGTGCCGCTGCAGATCTTCGCGTGCGAGCTCGCGACGGCCAAGGGCCTCGACGTGGACCAGCCGCGCAACCTGGCGAAGTCCGTCACGGTCGAGTGAGCGCGCGGGGGCGCGTCGTCGTCAGCACGGTCCTCCGCACGGCCGTCCGGGCCGCCGGCCGGCCGGGCGGCCGCGCGTGATCGTCGGTGTCGGCATCGACGTGGTCGACGTCGCGCGGTTCCTCGCGACGATCGAGCGCGTCCCCGGCCTGCGCACCCGCCTGTTCACGCCCGACGAGCGGGACCTGCCGCCCGCGTCGCTCGCCGCGCGGTTCGCCGCCAAGGAGGCGATCGCGAAGGCCCTCGGCGCGCCGCCCGGCATGAGCTGGCAGGACGCGACGGTGCGCCGGGTCGCGGGCGCGCAGCCCGTCGTGGAGATCACGGGGACCGTGCGGGCGCGCGCCGACGAGCTCGGCGTCGACCGGTTCCACCTGTCGATCTCCCACGACGCGGGCATCGCGTCCGCCGTCGTCGTCGCCGAACGCGACGCCTGACCCCCGCGGCGCCCCGGACGCCTCCGCTCGGCCTTTCGCCGTCGACCTCGTCGGATGTGCGCCGAGATCGTCACGTAGATCTGACGAGCCCGGCGCACGGATGACGAGCTCGGCGAGGGAGCGCCCGACGCAGGACGCCCCGGTGCCGTCCGTGGGGACGGGCACCGGGGCGCCGGGGTGCGGGACGCGTCAGCGCAGGTGGGGGACGACCTCGGTGGTGAACAGCTCGATGCCCGAGCGGTCGTACGCCGCCTCGGCGAAGTACGTGATCGCGTACGTCATGCCGAGGCCCTCGAGCTCGCGGAGCTTCTCGACGATCTGCTCGGGCGTGCCGACGAGCGGCCCGCGGGGCCACTGCGCGAACTCGCGGTCGGCGCTGTCCGGCACCGTCTGCCGCAGGTGCTCGTGGACCCACTCCAGGCGGTCGTCGACCTCGGCCTGCGTGCGGCCGATGACGACGTTGTAGTTGGCGGAGCGCGTGATCTCCTCGAACGGGCGGCCGACGGCCTCGCAGTGCCCGCGCAGGATCTCCGACTTGTGCGCGAAGCCCTCGGGCGTGCCGTCGAAGTTCGTGTACGCGGCGTGCTGCGCGGCGATGCGCAGCGTCTTCTTCTCGCCGCCGCCGGCGATCCACAGCGGCGGCCCGCCGGCCTGCAGCGGCAGCGGCGACAGCTGGGCGCCGTCGACCTGGTAGTGCGCGCCGTCCAGCGTCGCGACGCCGTCCGTCCACAGCTGGCGGAAGATCTGCACGCCCTCGTCGAGCATGGCGATGCGCTGCCCGGCGGTCGGGAAGCCGTAGCCGTACGCGCGCCACTCGTGCTCGTACCAGCCGGCGCCGATGCCCATCTCGACGCGCCCGCCCGACACGTGGTCCGCGGTCGCGGCGACCTTGGCCAGGTAGGCCGGGTTCCGGTACCCCATGCACGTGCACATCTGCCCGAGGCGGACGCGGTCCGTCACGGCGCCGAACGCCGTGATGAGGCTCCACGCCTCGTGCGTCGCCTCACCGTTGGGCTCGGGCACCGCGTGGAAGTGGTCGTAGACCCAGATCGACTCGAAGGCGTCGCCGGCGTCGGCCCACTGCGCGAGCCCGCGCATGACGGGCCAGTGCTCGCGGGGGTCGATGCCGGTGAGGTCCTGCCGCCAGCCCTGGGGGATGAAGAGTCCGAAGCGCATGCGTCGCACGCTATACCGCGCCAGCGTGCGGGCCCGGACGGGGCGAGGATCCGGACCGGCCCTCGCCGCTCGCACGGTCCCGGCCGCCGCGCCAGGATGGGCGCGTGCTGCTCGCCCACGACCCCGACGACGTCCGCGCGGCCGAGGAGCCCCTGCTCGCGGCCGGCGCGCCCCTCATGGACCGGGCGGCGTTCGCGCTCGCGGTGCGCACGGCGCACGTGCTGCGGGCCGCCCGCGGCCGGGTCGCCGGTGCGCACGTCGTGCTGCTCGTGGGCGCCGGCAGCAACGGCGGCGACGCGCTGCACGCCGGTGCCCGGCTGGCCCGCCGGGGCGTGCGGGTCACGGCGCTGCTGGCCGCGCCGCGCGTGCACGCCGGCGGGCTGGCGGCGCTGGCGGCGGCGCACGGGCGCGTCGTGCGGGTCGACGACCCCGCCCCGGACGGCGTCGTGCCCGACGTCGCTGGGCTGCTGGCGTCGGCGGACGTGGTGCTGGACGGGCTGCTCGGCATCGGTGCGCGGGGCGGCGGCGTGCGCGGGGCCGGCGGCGCGCTGGTGACGGCCCTCGCGGGCGCGCGGTCCGCGGCGGGCCGGCCGCTCGTCGTGGCCGTGGACGTGCCGTCGGGCATCGGCGTCGCCGACGGCACCGCGACGGGCGCCGTCGTGCACGCCGACCTCACGGTGACCTTCGGTGCGGCGAAGCCGGGGCTGCTGCTGCCCCCGGCCGCGGCCGCCGCCGGTGCGGTCGAGACCGTGGACATCGGGCTGACGCTGCCCGGGCGTCCCGCGGTCGCCCGGCTGGAGACCGCCGACGCCGCGGACCTGTGGCCCGTCCCCGGCGGGACCGCGCAGAAGTACTCGCGCGGCGTGCTGGGCGTGGTGGCGGGCTCGGCGGCGTACCCGGGCGCGGCGGTGCTGTCCGTGTCGGGCGCGCTCGGCGCGGGCGTCGGCATGGTGCGGTACGTCGGTGCCGCCGGGCCGCAGGTGCTGGCGGCGCACCCCGAGGTGGTGGTGGGGGAGGGACGCGTGCAGGCGTGGGTGCTGGGCTCCGGCGTCGCACCCGACGACGACGCGCAGCGCGACCGCGTCCGCACGGCCCTCGCGCACGCGGTCGCGCACGGCGAGCCCGCCGTCGTGGACGCGGGCGCGCTGGACCTGCTGCCCGCGCGCGTGCCGCCGCACGTCGTGCTGACGCCGCACGCCGGGGAGCTCGCGACGCTGCTGCAGGCACGCGGCGACGACGCGGACCGCGCGGACGTCGAGGCGGCGCCGCTCGCGCACGCGCGCCGCGCGCACGAGCTCACCGGTGCGACCGTCCTGCTCAAGGGCGCGGTGACCGTCGTCGTCGGGCCGCACGGGGCCGTGTACGCGCAGGCCGACGCACCGGCGTGGCTCGCGACGGCGGGTGCGGGCGACGTGCTCGGCGGCGTGCTGGGTGCCGCGCTCGCGGGCCGCGCCGCCGACGCGGCGGACGACCCGACCCTGCCCGCGGCGCTCGCGGCCGTCGCCGCGCTCGTGCACGGGCGCGCCGCGCACGAGGCCAACCCGGGGGGCCCGGTCGCGGCGTCGGACGTGGCTCGCGCCGTGCCGGCGGTCGTGCGCGCGCTGGTCGCCGGGTGACGCCCGCCGACGCGGCCCCGCTGCACCCCGCGCTCGCGTCGCGCGTCGACGCGCTGCTCGGCCGGGGCGGCCGCCGCCTGCTCGGTCTCGCGGGCCCGCCGGGCGCGGGCAAGTCGACGTTGTCGGCGCAGGTCGCGGCCGCGTACGGCGACCGGTGCGTCGTCGTCCCGATGGACGGCTTCCACCTCGCGCAGAGCACGCTGGAGCGCCTGGGCCGGGCGGACCGCAAGGGCGCCCCCGACACGTTGGACGCGGACGGGTGGGTCGCGCTGCTGCGCCGGCTGCGCGCGCCGGAGCCGGGCCGCACGGTGTGGGCGCCGGAGTACCGGCGCGACCTGCGCCACGGCGTCACGGGCGCCGTCGCGGTGCCGGCGGAGGTGCCGCTCGTCGTCGTGGAGGGCAACTACCTGCTCCTCGACGCCCACGGCTTCGCGCCGGTGGCGGCTCTCCTCGACGAGTCGTGGTTCCTCGCGCCGGACGACGACGTGCGCCTGCGCCGCCTCGTCGCGCGGCACGAGCGCTTCGGCAAGTCGCCGGAGGCGGCGCGCGCGTGGTCGACCGGTCCCGACGAGGCGAACGCACGGCTGGTCGCCGACGGCGCCGCCCGCGCCGACCTGGTGGTGCCGCCGGAGCTGCTGGGGTGACGTCCCCGGACGACGCGGCGCCCGCCGTCGTGGTGCGCCGGGCGGTCCGCGCCACGGTGAGAGACTGGGGCCCGTGAACGACTTCCCGGCACGCGTGGTCGTCGACCTCGGCGCGGTGCGCGGCAACGTCCGCTCGCTGGCCGCGCACGCGCCGAGCGCGCAGGTCATGGCCGTGGTGAAGGCGGACGCCTACGGGCACGGGCTCGTGCCCGTCGCGCTGGCCGCGCTCGAGGGCGGCGCCACCTGGCTCGGGACCGCGCAGGTCACCGAGGCGCTGCGCCTGCGCCGCGCCGGGGTGACCGGAGCGCGCGTGCTCGCCTGGTTGTACGCACCCGGCGCGCCGCTGCGCGAGGCCGTCGAGGCCGACGTGGACCTCGGGGTCGCGGCGCCGTGGGCCCTCGAGGAGGTCGCGGCCGCGGCACGCGCCGCCGGTCGCACCGCCCGGGTGCACCTGAAGGTCGACACGGGGCTGAGCCGCAACGGGCTCGTCCCGGGGCAGCTGCACGGCGTGCTCGCCGCGGTGCGGGCGCTCGAGGCGGAGGGCGTCGTCGACGTCGTCGGCGTCTTCTCGCACCTCGCGCTCGCGGACGAGCCCGGGCACCCGACGGTGCGCGCGCAGGCGGCCGCGTTCGCGCAGGCCGTGGCCGCCGTCGAGCGCGCGGGCGTGCGGCTCGAGGTGCGGCACCTCGCCAACGCCGCCGCGACGCTCACCGACCCCGCGCTGCACTGGGACCTCGTGCGGCCCGGCATCGCCGTCTACGGGCTCTCGCCCGTCCCGCAGGTGGCGGGGCCGGACGCGTACGGCCTCGTGCCCGCGATGACGTTCGAGGCCGAGCTGGCCACCGTGAAACCGGTCCCGGCCGGGGCGGGCGTCTCGTACGGGCACCGGTACGTCGTCCCGCGCGACACCGTGCTCGGCGTCGTGCCGGTGGGCTACGGCGACGGCGTGCCGCGCCACGCGTCGGGCACGCAGGACCGGCCCGGCGGCCCGCTGCAGGTCGGCGGCCGGCGGCTGTCCGTCGCGGGTCGCGTGTGCATGGACCAGGTCGTCGTCGACCTGGGCCCCGGCGCGCAGGACGCCGCCGGGGACCGGGTGGTCCTGTTCGGGCCCGGCACCGACGGCGAGCCGACCGCGCAGGACTGGGCCGACGCGGCGGGGACCATCTCGTACGAGATCGTCACGCGCGTCGGTGCCCGCGTGCCGCGCACCTACGTCGACCACGCGCGTCCGGCCGGGGACGACCCCGGCGCCGCCGCGCACGCCGCCCACCCGTCCGACCCCGTCCCCGGAGGTGTCGCGTGACCGCCCCCGACCACGTCGTCCGCCTGCCCGACGCCGACGCGACGCGCGCCTGGGGGCGCGCGCTCGCGGGCGTCCTGCGCGCCGGCGACCTCGTCGTGCTCTCCGGCGACCTCGGCGCCGGCAAGACGACCCTCACGCAGGGCCTCGGCGCAGGGCTGCACGTGCGCGGGCAGGTCGCGTCGCCGACGTTCGTCATCGCGCGCGAGCACCCGTCGCTGCCGCGTCCCGACGGGTCGCGCGGGCCTGCGCTCGTGCACGTGGACGCGTACCGGCTGGGCTCGTTCGACGAGGTGGAGGCGCTCGACCTCGACGCGAGCCTCGACGAGGCCGTCACGGTCGTCGAGTGGGGCGAGGGCTGGGTGGAGCCGCTCGCGGAGGACCGGCTGGAGGTGCGCCTGGAGCGCCCGCACGGCGGGCTCGGCGCGGACGACGACGTGCAGGACGCGGCGGCGGGCGAGCGGGTGCTCACCGTGCGCGCCGTGGGGGAGCGCTGGCGCGGCGTCGCGCTGCCGGACGCCCCGGCGATGACGGAGGAGGGCGCATGACCTGGCTGGGCATCGACACGTCGGGGGAGGTCGCGGTCGCGCTCGTGCGGCCCGACGGGACCGGGGAGGCGCTCTCGGAGGACACGCCGCGCCGCCACGTCGAGCAGCTCGCCCCGTTCGTCCGCGAGCTGCTGGAGCGCCGGGGTGTCGGCCCGGGGGACCTGGAGGCGGTCGTCGTCGGCACGGGACCGGCGCCGTTCACGGGCCTGCGGGTCGGGCTGGTGACCGCGCGCGTCCTCGGGCTCGCGCTCGGGGTGCCCGTGCTCGGCGTGCCGAGCCTGGACGCGCTCGCGGCGGCTGCGGCGCAGCGGCGGCTCGACGAGGGCACCCCGGTGCTCGTCGTCACGGACGCGCGCCGCCGCGAGGTCTACTGGGCGCGCTACGAGGTGCGCGGCGGGACGGCCGTGCCGGTCGGCGGTCCGGACGTCGCGGCGCCCGGGGACGTGCCGCGCGCGGACGGCGAGGTCGTGCTCGGCGCAGGTCGGGATCTGTACCCCGACGTGTTCGGCGCCCCGGACGCGCGGTTCGCGCCGGAGATGCCGTGGGAACGCGCACCGAGCCCGTTCCACCTCGTCCGTCTCGCGCAGCAGCGGGCGGCGGCAGGGCAGGACCTGCCGACCGAGCCGCTCTACCTGCGCCGCCCCGACGCGCAGCCGCCGACCGCCCGCAAGCGGGTGCTGGCGTGACGGCGGCCGTGCCGGGCGCGCCGGCGGGCGCCCCCGCCGGCGACGCCGTCACGGTGCGGCCCCTGACCGTCGACGACCTGCCCGCCCTCGTCCGCATGGAGGGCGAGCTGTTCGGCCCGGGTGCGTGGTCGCGGGAGTCGCTGCGGGAGGAGATCCGCGGGCCCGGGCGCACGTACGTCGGCGCGGTGCTGCCCGGCGGCCGGCTGGTGGGGTACGCGGGCACGTGGTTCGACGGGTTCGACGTGCAGGTCATGACGGTCGGCACGGACGCGGCCCACCAGGGCCGCGGCATCGGCCGGGCGATGCTCGTCCACCTGCTCGACGCCGCGCGCACGACCGGCGCGGAGTCCGCGCTCCTGGAGGTGCGGGTCGACAACGACGCAGCGATCCACCTGTACGAGGCCCTGGGCTTCACGCGGCTCGGCCGGCGCCGCGGCTACTACCAGCCGGAGAACGCCGACGCCTGGACGATGCGCCTGGACCTGCGCGCGCGCTGAGCCGCGGCGGTGCCGCACCCGACGAGGAGGACGTGATGACCGACGCCCCGACCCCCGCGCGTCCCGCCCGCACGCCCGACGCCGCGGACGAGCGGCGCCGCGCGGTCCTCGTGGATGTCGACGAGCTCGCCGCGCTGCTCGCCGACGACGACCCGCCCGCGGTCCTCGACGTGCGGTGGGCGCTGGGCCGCACCGACGGCCGCGAGCAGCACCTGGCGGGGCACGTGCCGGGCGCGGTGTACGTCGACCTCGACACCGAGCTCGCCGCGCCGCCGAGCCCGGCCGCCGGCCGGCACCCGCTGCCGGCGGTCGCCGGCCTCGAGCAGGCCGCCCGCCGGTGGGGGCTGCGGGAGGGGCAGGCCGTGGTGGCGTACGACGCGGTCGGCGGCACGTCGGCGGCGCGCGCGTGGTGGCTGCTGCGGTGGGCGGGCGTGCGGGACGTGCGCGTCCTCGACGGCGGACTGGCGGCCTGGACGGCGGCCGGGCACGCGGTCGAGGCGGGGGACGTCGTGCCGGAGCCCGGTGACGTCGTCCTCGCGGCCGGCCACCTGCCGACGGTCGACGCGGACGGCGCCGCGGCGCTCGCGGACGTCGGCGTGCTGCTCGACGCGCGTGCGGTCGAGCGCTACGCGGGCGAGGTCGAGCCTGTCGACCCGCGCGCCGGGCACGTCCCCGGGGCGGTGAGCGCACCGACCACGGGCAACCTCGGCCCCGACGGGCGGTTCCTGCCGGCCGACGCGCTCGCCGCACGGTTCGCCGGGCTGGGCGTGCCGGGCGTCGCCGCTGTCGCCGTGTACTGCGGTTCCGGCGTGACGGCCGCGCACCAGGTCGCCGCGCTCGCGACGATCGGCGTCGACGCGGCGCTGTACCCGGGGTCCTGGTCGCAGTGGTCCCATGACGCGGACCGGCCGGTGGCCGTCGGGCGCTGAGTGCGGACGGCCACCGGCCGGGCGCGGAGCCGTCAGCCGGGCGCGAGGCGCCGGGGCGGGCGGGTGGCGTGTCACACCGTCCGCGCGACCTCGTCCCACTCGAGCCGCGGCGCGCGCGCGTGGTGCGTGCCCTCGCCGTCCGGCCAGCCCACGTTCAGCACCATGAGGCTGCGCCAGCCCGTGCCGGCGAGCAGGTCCTCGTCCACGCCGGCCTTGTCGAAGCCGCCCATCGGCCCGACGCCGAGGCCGGCCGCGCGCAGCCCGACGACGAGGTAGCCGGCCTGCAGCCAGGCGTTCTCGCGGGCGGTGCGCTCGCTGCCCTCCGGGTCCGCCCCGAAGACGTCGGCGAGGTGCGGGGCGTGCGGCGTGAGGCGGCCCATGTGGCGGTGGAACGCCGGGTCGGCCGCGACCACCACGGTCAGCGGCGCGGCGAGCACACGCTCGCGGTTGCCCTCCGCCATGTGCCCGGCGAGGCGGCTGCGGGCCTCGGGGCTGCGGACGAGCAGCAGGCGCAGCGGCACGGTGTTGAGGGCCGTCGGGCCCCACCGGACGACGTCGTGGACCTCGCGGACGAGCGCGTCGGGCACGTCGCGGTCGAGGAAGCGGCCGACGCTGCGGGCGTCGCGGAACAGCCGGTGGGCGACGCGGTCGTCGATCCCCGTGCGGTCGGGGTCGAGGGCGGTGAGGTCGTCGACGAGATCGGTGCTGGTCATGGTGCCCTCAACCATCCATGCGTTCGCATCGATCTCCGTGGTTCGCGTGAGGCTCCTCACGCCGGCCCGGGCACGTGCCGCCCGCGCGTGCGGGACCCCGCCCGCGGGCGCCTATCCTGGTCCGCGTGAGCGAGCCCCTCGTCCTCGGGATCGAGACGTCCTGCGACGAGACCGGCGTCGCCCTCGTGCGCGGGTACGACCTGCTGGTCGACGCCGTCGCCAGCTCGGTCGACGAGCACGCGCGGTTCGGCGGGATCATCCCCGAGATCGCCTCGCGCGCCCACCTCGAGGCGATGGTGCCGACGATCGAGCGGGCGCTGTCGACCGCGGGCGTGACGCTCGCCGACGTCGACGCCGTCGCCGTCACCGCCGGGCCCGGGCTCGTCGGCCCGCTGACGATCGGCGCGGCCGCCGCGAAGGCCCTCGCGGTCGGCCTGGACAAGCCCCTGTACGGCGTCAACCACGTCATCGGCCACGCGGTGGTCGACGAGCTCGTCGACGGCCCGTTCCCCGAGCGCGTGCTCGCCCTCGTCGTCTCGGGCGGCCACTCGTCGCTGCTGCGGGTCGACGACACCGTGCACGTCGCCGAGCTCGGCTCGACCCTCGACGACGCGGCGGGGGAGGCGTTCGACAAGGTCGGCCGCCTGCTCGGCCTGCCCTACCCGGGCGGCCCGCACATCGACCGCCTCGCCCGCGAGGGCGACCCGCAGGCGATCCGCTTCCCGCGCGGTCTCACCGCCCCCAAGGACCAGGCGAAGCACGCGGCCGACTTCTCGTTCTCCGGGCTGAAGACGGCCGTGGCGCGGTGGGTCGAGGCCCGGCGGGACGCCGGTGAGGACGTCCCGCTGACCGACGTCGCCGCGTCGTTCGCCGCCGCCGTCGCGGACGTCCTCACCGCGAAGACGATCGCCGCCTGCCGCCGCGAGGGCGTCGACACGCTCGTCGTCGGCGGCGGGTTCTCCGCGAACTCGCAGCTGCGCGACATGGCCGCGCAGCGGTGCGCCGAGGCGGGCATCACGCTGCGCATCCCGCCGATCCGGTACTGCACCGACAACGGCGCGATGATCGCCGCGCTCGGCTCGGCCGTCGTGCGCCGCGGCATGCCCGCCTCCCCGCTGGACCTGCCGGTCGACTCGACGATGCCGCTGACCCAGGTGCTCGTCTGAGGCCCGCCCCCCGGCCTGCTGACCTCCAGGTCGCGCCCGTGCGTGCCGACACCAGGGCGTGACCTCCTCCGTCCTCGACCCGGCCCTCGGTGCCATCGCCACCGCGTCGTGGCACGCGGTGGGCGTCGCGTCCGTCGCCGTGCTCGTGCTGGGGCTGGCGCTGCTCCTCTGCCCGCCGCTGCGGCGGTGGGCCGTCCGCGAGCACCTGGTCCGCGCGGTCGCGCGCCGCGCGCTGCGCGACCGCCGCGCCGGGGTGCGCCGCGACCTGCGGGCGGCCGCACGCGGGGGCGGGTTCGCGCCCTTCCCGCAGGGCGTCGACCCCGCAGTTCCGACGACGCCCGTGGTGGTCGCCCCGCTCGGGGACGGGCGTCCCGGCGAGCGCTTCCTCGCGCCGGTGCCGGCGGACGCCCGCTCCGGCGTGCTGGGGGCGGACGGGTCGCGGCAGGACGCCGTCGTGCCGCTGGGCCACGGGCGCGCGCTGCTCGTCGTGTGCCTCGGCCGGGTGGGACGCGTCCTGGGCGGGGCGCCGCTCGAGGCGGCCGCGAACCGGCCCTCGGCGAGCCGGGCGACCCGGATGGACGACGTGCTCCCCGTCGGCGAGGTCGTGCGTGTCGCCGGCCCCGACGGCGCCGACGCGTGGCGGCACACGTACGCGGTGGGGGACGCGGTCGTCACGGACACGCACGTGGACCACGACGGCTGGGCGTTCGTCGTGGGCGTGCTGCGGCGCGCGGGCGAGGACGACCTCGACGGGCTCGCCGACGCGGTCCTGCGCACGTGGCGCTGGCTGCCGGCGGCCGCGCCGCAGCCCGCGCCTGACCCGGCCCCGGCCCTCCCGGCCGACCCGCCCCGGCCGGACCCGGACGCCCCCGCGCGGCCGGACCTCGCCGCGGCGCCGGAGGTGCTCACGCTGCGGGGGCACGACGGTGCGGTCGTCGCCCGCTGCCGCTGCGCCGCGGTGCCGGTGGCCGCGGACGTGCCCGCCCCGGACGGCACGTGGACCGCTGCCTTCGTGCGCCTCACCGCCACGGCGTCCCTGGCCGTGACGTCGGCACCGCGGCGCCCCGCCGACGGCGGCCGGTCGGCGCGCGAGCACCTGGAGGCGCCGCCGGAGCGGACGTTCGGGCCGCCGACGGAGCCCGTGCGCGGCACGCTGGCCGTCGCCACGGCGGCCGGGCAGGCGTGGGCGCGGGCGTTCCGCGTCGGGCCCGGAGCCGTCCGGGCGGAGGTGCGCCTGGACCGCGGTGACCGGACGTGGGCGTGGTTGCTCACCCACGCGCCGGGGGAGGAGCGGGTGGTGCGCCCGGCCCTCGACGCGGTGCTCGCCTCGTGGAAGTGGCATGACGACGCGCCGGCGCCGCCCGCGACGCCCTGACGCCGCACGGACGGCGAGCCGGCCGCGGGGGGTCAGAGCGGGCGGCCCGCGCGCATCTCGGAGAGCAGGGACCGGACGACCGGCTCGAGCTCGCCCGCGTGCCGGCGGGCCACGGCCCGCTGCCGCTGGTACGACGCCCCACGGCGCAGGATCACGCGCACCTGCTCGAGCTCCTCGGCGCAGCGGAGCCGCTCCGCGACCGGGGCGAGCGTGGTCAGCCACCCGCCGACGGAGTCGGTGACGAGCTCCTCGTCGCCCGCCGCGTCGGTGATGACGATCGCGTCCATGCCGTAGCGCGCCGAGCGCCACTTGTTCTCCTGCACGAACCACGGCGGCATGGCCGGCAGCTCCTGGCCGGCGTCGAGCAGCGACGAGAAGTGCTCGACGAAGCAGTGCGTCAGCGCCGAGATCGCCGTGACCTCGAGCAGGTTGGTCGCGCCGTCGGCGATGCGCATCTCCAGCGTGCCGAAGCGCGGGGACGGGCGGACGTCCCAGCGGACCTCGTCGACCTGGTCGATGACGCCGGTGTGCATCATGTCGCCGACGTACTGCTCGAGCTCGGACCACGCGCGCATCTGCGGCGGCAGGCCGGCGGTCGGCAGCTGCTGGAACAGCAGGGCGCGGTTGGACGCGTACCCGGTGTCCTTGCCCGCCCAGAACGGCGACGACGCCGACAGGGACTGGATGTGCGGCAGCACCGTGAGCATCGCGCGCTGCAGCGGCAGGACCTTCGCGCGGTCCTCGATGCCGACGTGCACGTGCACGCCGTAGATGAGCATCTGCCGGCCCCACCACTGCGTCCGGTCGATGAGCGTCGCGTAGCGCTCCTTGTCGGTGACGCGCTGCGACGCCCAGTTGGCGAAGGGGTGCGTGCCGCCGCCCATGACCTCGATGCGCAGGGGCTCGGCCGCCGCGCCCACCTCGTCGAGGGCGCGCTGCAGGTCCGCGCCGGCCTCGCCGACGGTGCGGCACTTGCCCGACGAGATCTCCACCGTGTTCATCAGCAGCTCGGACGTGATGTGCGGGTGGTCGGTGCCGTCGTCCGGGCGCACGGCCTCGAAGATGGCCTGCGCGGCCTGCCGCAGGTCGCCCGAGTCGACGTCGACGAGCGCGACCTCCCACTCGACGCCGACGGTCGAGCGCTCCGACAGCGCGAACGGGAGCGGGACGGGCGACGCCATCAGACCGGCTCCACCACGAGGACCCGCTGCTGCCCGGCGACGCGCGTCAGCACGACCGTGCCCTCGGTACCGCCGCGCAGGTCGAGCTGCTTGCGCAGCGTCTCCGGCACCACGGCCGTGCCGCGCTTCTTGATGGTCAGCCGGCCCACGTCCCGCTCGCGCAGGTAGGTGCGCAGGCGCTTGAGCCCGAAGGGCAGGTCGTCGAGGACGCGGTACGCCGTGGCGAGCGGGTCCGGGGTGAGGGCGTCGGCGGTCACGTAGGCGATCGTGGGGTCGATGAGGCGTCCCCGCACCCGCTGGGCCACCGTGCCGACCAGCCCGGCGCGGATCACGGCGCCGTCGGGCTCGTACAGGTAGGCGCCGACGGGGCCGACGGGCGGCGCGTCGTCATCGCCGTCCGGGTCGCCGCGCAGCGTGTGCGGGGTGCCGCCGCGCAGCACGAGGGCGGTGCGCCCGGGCCCCTCGGGGGCGAGCGGGCCGAACCACAGGCCCACCTCGACGACCTCGCCGTCGACGGACACCCACTGCGCCTCGGCGTCGACGGGCAGGTCGCGGTGCGCGATGCCCGGGCCGAGCTTGAGCCCGAGCGCCGGCACGGTGCCGCGGGCGGCCAGCACGTCGTCGAGCGGGGGCGCGTACGCGCGCGGGTCGAACACGCGCCGGCCCGTGCCGGTGCGCCGCGCCGGGTCCGCCCAGACGCCGTCGACGCCCTCGGCGGCGAGGTCGAGCGCGAGGCCGTCCCCGTGGCGCACCTGCACCTCCGGGAACGCGCGCAGGTTCACGGTCGCGAGGGCCGCGGTCGTCTCGTCGACGTCCGTGGCGAGGACGCGCAGCCCGACCCCGGCCAGCGCGAGCGCGTCGGCGCCGAGCCCGCAGGTGAGGTCGGCGACGTAGGTGCAGCCGGCGTCGCGGAACCGGCGCGCGTGGTGCGCGGCGACCTCGAGCCGCGTCGCCTGCTCGAGACCCGCCTGGGTGAAGAGCATCCCGTCGGCGAAGTCACCGAGCTTGCCACGGGCCTTGGCGCGCAGCCGCGACTGCGTGAGCGCGGCCGCGACGAGGCCCGCATCGAGCCCCTCGCGCTGCAGGCGCTCCGCCAGCGGCAGGGCCAGGCGCTCGTCGTAGGGCGGGAGCGCCTGCAGCAGCGCCCACCCCTCGGGGTGCAGGAGCTTGGCCAGCGCGGCGTCGTCCACACGCCCAGCCTGCCACGCCGCGGCACGCGCGGCGGGACGGCGGTCCGGGCCGCCGCGTGAGCACGCGTCCGCCGCGCCACGTTGGCACTCCGGTTGACCGAGTGCTAACCGCGTTCCTAGAGTGAGGAACTGGCACTCTCCCTGTGAGTGTGCCAACCGTGCCCGTGGCCCCGGCACCCGCGACGACGGTGGCGACGGTACGGCGCAGACATTCGCTCACGAACAACTCATGCGAAGGGGAGGTCCGCCTGTGTCGGTCTCCATCAAGCCCCTCGAGGACCGCATCGTCGTCAAGACCCTCGAGGCCGAGACGACGACCGCGTCGGGTCTCGTGATCCCGGACAGCGCCAAGGAGAAGCCCCAGGAGGGCGAGGTCCTGGCGGTGGGCCCGGGTCGCATCGACGACAAGGGCAACCGCGTGCCGCTCGACGTGGCCGTCGGCGACAAGGTCATCTACTCGAAGTACGGCGGCACCGAGGTCAAGTACGCCGGCGAGGAGTTCCTCATCCTCTCCGCGCGCGACGTGCTCGCGATCGTCGGCTGACGCAGCGACGACGCTGCCGGGCGTGAGCCCGGTGGACACGAGAGCCCCCTCCCGTCCGCGGGAGGGGGCTCTCGTGCGTGCGGGCACGGATCTCGGGCGCCGGACCTGTCGACGTGGTGGTGCGGGGCGACCACGGGGACGGACCCGCCGCCGAGGTCGGTCGCGGGCACGCGGACGCGGGCGGCCCGGTGCCTGCCGGGCGTGGACGCACGACCGCCCCGGAGCCGACACCGCTCGTCGTCGAGCGGCGCCTGCTCCGGGGCGGTCGGACCGGGTGCGTCAGGCGGTGACGCGGCGACCGGCGCGCTCCGCGAGGACGGCGGCGCGCTCGTCCTCGGAGAGGCCGCCCCAGACGCCGTACGGCTCGCGCACGGCGAGCGACTGCTCACGGCACTCGTTGAGCACGGGGCACGTGGCGCAGATGGCCTTGGCGGCCTCGGCGCGACGGCGGCGGGCCGAGCCGCGCTCGCCCTCCGGGTGGAAGAAGAGGTCCTGGTCGGCGTCGCGGCAGGCGCCGTCGAACTGCCACTCCCACAGGTCCATCACCGGTCCGGGCAGACGCGAGATCTCGGCCATGTGCTCCTCCTCGTACGACGTCGTCCCGGCGGTGTGCCACCCGGACGGAAGCTGCTGGGTACGTGCCGCGGTGGGACCGGGGTCCCGGAGCCGCTGGCGCGTTCCTGCGATGTGCCGTAACCGTACAACCGCTTCAGAAGTTGTTCAAGACCCTCTTCTGAACCGATCGCCTGCAACGATCTGGACGGCCGCCCGACACGCGCGCGACGGCGCCCGTCGAGCGTCATCGCAGGTGATGGACGCGCGACGCTCCGGTCGATGCGTTTCGACGCGGTGGCGCGGTTCAGCGGCGGAATCGCGCCACGGCCGGCAGGCCTGACGCGATAGCGCGCCCGTACGCCGACCGCGCCGCCTCCTGGCAGAATCGCGCCATGGTCGAGCCGCAGGACCCGACGACGGGTGACCCGGTGCCGGCGCCGCCCGACGGCCCCGGGACCGACGGACCACCCGCCACGGCGGGGGACGGCGCGCTCGACGGGACCGCCGACCGCGACGCCGCGCCGGCGGGCACGGCTCCCCTGACCGTGGCGGCCGTGGCGCGCCGGCTCGGGGTCGCGCCGGCGACGCTGCGCACGTGGGACCGGCGCTACGGGCTCGGTCCGTCCGAGCACTCCGCGGGCGCGCACCGCCGGTACACGACGCGCGACCTCGAGCGGCTGCTCGTCATGCGGCGGCTCACGCTCGAGGGCGTCGCACCCGGCGAGGCGGCGCGCCTCGCGCTCACGACGGCGACGGAGCCGGCCGCACCCGCGTCCCGCACCAGCACCGACGTCACGCGTCGGCTGCCGGGCGGCGGGCCGTCGCCGGCGGAGGACGCCGTCACGCAGGCCCTCGACGGCCGCGCACCCGCCGACCAGGCCGCGGCCGAGGCCGGGCACCCCCGCGCGCCCGTGGAGCCGCGCACCGGCACCACCCCCAGCACGGCCGCGGCCGTCGTCGCCGTCGTCGACGCGGCGCTCGCGGGCCGGGCCGACCGCTGCGCCGGCCTCCTCACGGTCGCGGCGCCCGACGGCGTCGCCGGCTGGTGGACCGGCCTCGTCGAGCCCGCCCTGCGCGCCCTCGCGCAGCGGACGGTCGTCGAGCGCCCCGGCGTGGACGCGTACGCGACCCTCGCGGCCGCCGCGCTCGGCGCGCTGCGCGCCCACACGGCGCAGGAGCCGCTGCCCGGCGCGCCCGTCGTGCTCGTGCTGCCCGCACCGGGGGAGCCGCGGCCGCTCGTCGTGCACGCGCTCGCGGCGGCCCTCGTCGGCGGTGGCGTCGACGCCCGGCTCGTCGGCGGGCCGGTCTCGACGCGGCACGCGGGCGAGCTGGCGGTCATGACGCGCGCTCGCGCGGTGGTCACGGTGTCGGAGCGCACGGCGCCGGACCTGTCGGTGGTGGCGCGGCTCGCGCAGGAGCGACCCGACCTGCCGCAGTACGTGATGGTGGGCGACGCC
Source organism: Cellulomonas sp. (assembly GCA_031178625.1). Classification (GTDB taxonomy): domain Bacteria; phylum Actinomycetota; class Actinomycetes; order Actinomycetales; family Cellulomonadaceae; genus Cellulomonas. The sequence continues at coordinate 43,187 of JAPSIR010000001.1, read as the reverse complement.
GCCGCGGGCCGCGTCCCGCTCGACCGCTCGGTGCACCGGGCGCGCACGTTCGTCGGGCTGCTGCACGAGGCGCTCGCCGCGGTCGGCGAGTCGTCACCGCTGTGACCAGGGTGACCGTCCAGTAACGTCGACGCACCCGAACGCGTGATCGCATATCACGCAGCCCGCGCCAAGCGGGAGGAAACGGTGCGGCGACCGGTCCACCGGGTCCGTCCAGGGCTAACGTGACGCACCGTTGACGCCGATACGCCGTGAGGGTGACCGGCCCGCGCGAGGAGGATCCACATGGCAGGAGTCGTGGTGTGCCACGGCTCGGCGACCGTCAGGGAACGGCTCGTCGTGACGTCGATCGGGGTGCCGTCCCTCGCACCGGTGCGGGCCGCCGCCACGGCCGACGAGCTCGTCGCGCTCGCCCGGCGGATCGCCCCCACGGTGGTCCTGCTCGACGCGCACCTGCCGGGTGCGGGCCCGGCCGAGGCGATCCGTCGCCTGCGTGCCGTCGCGCCCGCCGCGGCGGTGGTGCTGCTCGCGGGCCCCGAGGACGGGGAGGCGCTCGACCGTGCCCTGGCGCTGGGGGCCCGCGGCTTCCTCGCGCCGGACGTCGGCCGCGCGGAGCTCGCCGCCGTCGCGGCGCACGTGCAGGCCAGCCCCACCCCGACCGGCGCCCCCTCGCCCGTCGGTGCCGGTGCGGGGGCCGGGCCGCACCCGGTGCCGCCGCTGCAGGAGGCGCACGCCGCCCGCGTCGAGGCGCCCGTCGGCCCGCGCGCGGTCGAGGGTGCGCCCGTGCTCACCAAGCGTGAGATCGAGGTGCTCGTGGGCATGAGCCACGGGCGCTCCAACGCGCAGATCGGACAGGAGCTGTTCCTGTCCGAGGACACCGTGAAGACGCACGCGCGGCGCCTGTTCCGCAAGCTCGGCGCGTCGGACCGCGCCCAGGCGGTCGCGATCGGGCTGCGCCGCGGCATCATCGACTGACCTGCGCGGACGCCGCTGCGTGCGGCCGCCCGTCCCACGGACCGGCACGGACCTCGTCCGTGCCGGTCCGCGTGCGTCACGGGTTCCGCGTCCCAGTGCCGGACGACCCCCGCGGGGCCGTATCCTGGCCCGATGACGGAGCTGGCACCCGGCGCCCCGGCCGACCCGTTCGCCCGCATCGGGCTCACCTACGACGACGTCCTCCTCCTCCCCGGAGAGACGGACGTGATCCCCAGCGAGGTCGACACGACCTCGCGGCTCACGCGCGAGATCTCGGTCCGCGTGCCGCTGGTCTCCGCGGCGATGGACACCGTGACCGAGGCGCGCATGGCGGTCGCCATGGCGCGGCAGGGCGGTGTCGGCATCGTGCACCGCAACCTGTCCATCGCGGACCAGGCCCACCACGTCGACCGCGTGAAGCGCAGCGAGTCGGGCATGATCACCGACCCGGTGACCGTCTCGCCCGACGCGACGCTCGCCGAGCTCGACCGCCTGTGCGGCACCTACCGCGTGTCCGGCCTGCCCGTGGTCGACGACCAGGAGCGGCTGCTCGGCATCATCACCAACCGCGACCTGCGGTTCGTGCCGCTCGGCGAGTTCGAGACCCGGCGCGTGCGCGACGTCATGACGTCGATGCCGCTCGTCACCGCGCCCGTGGGCATCGCCCGGGACGACGCCGCCGCGCTGCTCGCCAAGCACAAGGTCGAGAAGCTGCCGCTGGTCGACCCCGCGGGCAAGCTCGCGGGCCTCATCACGGTCAAGGACTTCGTGAAGTCCGAGCAGTACCCGTACGCGACCAAGGACGCCGACGGCCGCCTCGTGGTCGGCGCGGCCATCGGGTTCTTCGGCGACGCCTGGGAGCGGGCGTCCGCGCTCGTCGAGGCGGGCGTCGACGTGCTGGTCGTCGACACGGCCAACGGGCACGCCCGGCTCATGCTCGACATGGTGCGCCGCCTGAAGTCGGACCCCGGCACGGCGCACGTGCAGGTCATCGGCGGCAACGTCGCGACCCGCGAGGGCGCCCAGGCGCTGGTGGACGCGGGCGCGGACGCCGTCAAGGTCGGCGTCGGCCCGGGCTCCATCTGCACGACGCGCGTCGTCGCGGGCGTGGGCGTCCCGCAGGTGACCGCCATCCACGACGCGGCGCAGGTGTGCCGCCCCGCGGGAGTGCCGGTCATCGGCGACGGCGGCCTGCAGTACTCGGGCGACATCGCGAAGGCGCTCGTCGCCGGCGCGGACACCGTCATGCTGGGCTCGCTGCTCGCCGGCTGCGACGAGTCGCCCGGCGACCTCGTCTTCGTCAACGGCAAGCAGTACAAGCACTACCGCGGCATGGGCTCGCTGGGCGCGATGGCGTCCCGTGGGCGCGTCTCCTACTCCAAGGACCGCTACTTCCAGGCCGACGTGACGACGGACGAGAAGATCGTGCCCGAGGGCATCGAGGGGCAGGTGCCGTACCGCGGCCCGCTGTCCGCGGTCGCGCACCAGCTCGTCGGCGGGCTGCACCAGTCGATGTTCTACGTCGGCGCGCACACGGTGCCGCAGCTGCAGGAGCGCGGGAAGTTCATCCGCATCACGCCGGCGGGGCTCAAGGAGTCCCACCCGCACGACATCCAGATGACCGTCGAGGCCCCGAACTACACGGGTCGCTGACGCTCCGGGCACCACCGCCGGCCCGCGCCGCCGGCCCGCCGGGCACCCGCCCGGGCGGGCGGCGGCGCGGGCCGGTGCGCGTGCGCCGGTAGGCTCGGGGGGTGAGCAGCGACATCGAGATCGGGCGCGGCAAGCGCGGCCGACGGGCCTACTCCTTCGACGACATCGCGGTGGTCCCCTCGCGCCGCACGCGTGACCCGGAGGAGGTCTCCGTCGGCTGGCAGATCGACGCGTACCACTTCGACCTGCCCGTCCTCGCGGCGCCGATGGACTCCGTCGTGAGCCCCGCGACGGCGGTGGCGCTCGGCAAGGCCGGCGGCGTGGGCGTCCTCGACCTCGAGGGGCTGTGGACGCGGTACGAGGACCCGACGCCGCTGCTCGAGGAGATCGCGTCGCTGGACGCGGCGCGGGCGACCGTCCGCATGCAGGAGATCTACGGCGAGCCGATCAAGGCCGAGCTCATCCGCGCGCGCATCCAGGAGGTGCGTGACGCGGGCGTGACCGTCGCCGGCGCGCTGAGCCCGCAGCGGACGCAGGAGCACTGGCGCACCGTCGTCGACGCGGGTGTCGACCTGTTCGTCATCCGCGGCACCACCGTCTCGGCGGAGCACGTGTCGGGTCGCGCGGAGCCGCTCAACCTCAAGCGCTTCATCTACGAGCTCGACGTGCCGGTCATCGTCGGCGGCGCGTCGACGTACACGGCGGCGCTGCACCTCATGCGCACCGGTGCCGCGGGCGTGCTCGTCGGCTTCGGCGGGGGAGCGGCGCACACCACCCGCCTGTCGCTGGGCATCCACGCCCCCATGGCGACGGCGGTCGCGGACGTCGCCGCCGCGCGCCGGGACTACCTCGACGAGTCGGGCGGCCGGTACGTGCACGTCATCGCCGACGGCGGTGTCGGGCGCTCGGGCGACCTGGTGAAGGCGATGGCGTGCGGCGCGGACGCCGTCATGCTGGGCGCCGCGCTGGCCCGCGCCGAGGAGGCGCCGGGTCGCGGGTACCACTGGGGGCCGGAGGCGCACCACCCGCAGCTCCCGCGCGGCGAGCGCGTGCACGTCGGCACGGCGGGCTCGCTCGAGCAGATCCTGTTCGGCCCGGGGCACACGGCCGACGGCACGCTGAACCTCATCGGCGCCCTGCGCCGGGCCATGGCGACGACCGGCTACAGCGACCTCAAGGAGCTGCAGCGCATCGAGGTCGTCGTCTCGCCGTACCAGCCGCACTGACGCCGCACCGCGGACGCGCCGAGGGCGGCCACCCGCAGGGGTGGCCGCCCTCGGCACGTCCGGTCCGCGTCGTCGACGGGGCGTCCCGTCGCGGCGGCCTCAGAGGACCGGGTGCGTCAGCGGCTCCTCCGCGCGCACGACGGTGCGTGCGTCGTCGGCGTCGCGCGGTGCGCCGCCGTGGTGCCGGCCCAGCGGCAGCACGAGCGGGGAGCCCGCGACCGGGTCGGGGACGACGCGCGACTCCATGCCGAACACGTCCCGGACCATCACCTCGGTGACGACCTCGGCCGGGTCGCCCTGCGCGTACAGGCGGCCGGCGCGCACCGCGACGAGGTGGTCGGCGTACCGGGCGGCGAGGTTGAGGTCGTGCAGGACCATGACGACGGTGGTGCCGCGCTGCCGGTTGAGGTCGGTGAGCAGGTCGAGCACCTCGACCTGGTGGGCCACGTCGAGGAACGTCGTCGGCTCGTCGAGCAGCAGCACGTCGGTGCGCTGCGCGAGCGCCATCGCGATCCAGACGCGCTGCCGCTGCCCACCGGAGAGCTCGTCGACCGGGCGGTCCGCCAGCTCGAGCGTGTCGGTGGCGCGCAGGGCCTCCTCCACGATCGCGTCGTCCTCGGCCGTCCACCGCCGCATCCAGCCCTGGTGCGGGTAGCGGCCGCGCCCCACGAGGTCGGCGACGGCGATGCCCTCGGGCGCGACGGGCGTCTGCGGCAGGAGGCCGAGCACGGTGGCGACCTCGCGCGACGGCACGTCGGTGATCGGCACGCCGTCCAGCAGGACGCGCCCGGACCTGGTGCGCAGCAGCCGGGCCATCGCGCGCAGGAGCGTCGACTTCCCGCACGCGTTGGCTCCGACGACGATCGTGACCTTGCCCGGCGGGACCGCCAGCGTGAGGTCGTGCACGACGACGCGGTCGTCGTAGCCGATCGTCGCCTGCTCGACGGCGAGCGTGTGCGTGCCCGGCTCCTGCGGGCTGGGGCGGGTGCTCACAGGGTGCCTCCCGTGCGGTGGGACCTGGCCAGCAGCCAGAGCAGGTAGGGCGCCCCGACGACGCCGGTGATGACGCCGACGGGGAACCGGGTGCCGACGAGGTGCTGCCCGACGAGGTCCGCGAGCAGCACGAGCAGCACGCCGACGAGCCCCGCGGGCACGAGCAGGGAGCCGGTGCCCCGCACGAGCCGGTGCGCGAGCGGGCCGGCGAGGAACGCGACGAACGCGATGGGGCCGGTCGTCGCCGTGGCGACGGAGACGAGGCCGACGGCGACGACGACGAGGGCGAGCCGGGCGCGGTCGGGCCGCACGCCCAGCCCGGCGGCCAGCTCGTCGCCGAGCTGCAGCGCGGCGAGCCGCCGCGACAGCACGAGGGCGAGCGGGAGCAGGACGCCGACCGCCGCCGCGAGCCGCGGCACACCGTCCCAGAAGGCGCTGTTGAGCGAGCCGCTGAGCCAGCGCAGGGCGTCCGCGGCGGCGTACACGTTCGCACGGGTGAGGGCGTACGAGACGACCGACTGCAGCATCGCGCCGACGCCGATGCCGATGAGCACGAACCGCGCGCCGTGCACGCCGCGCCGCCAGGCGAGGAGGTAGATCGCCGCCGCGACCACGACCCCGGCGACCACGGCGACGCCCGAGACGGCGACGCCGGCGATGCCGAACGACGTGATGGACAGGACCGCGGCGGCGCTCGCGCCGGCGGTGATGCCGATGATGTCCGGGCTCGCGAGCGGGTTGCGCAGCATCGTCTGGAAGATCACGCCGCCCGTGCCGAACGCGACGCCGACGAGCGCGCCGGTGAGGACGCGGGGCAGCCGCAGGCGGCCGACCGTGAACGACGCGCCCGGCACGTCCTGCCCGGCCAGCACGCGCAGCACGTCGGGGAGCGGGTACACGCGCTCGCCGACGACCAGCGAGACCACCGCGACGACCAGTGCGAGGGCGGCGAGCACGCCGACGACGGTCCACCAGCGGCGGGCGCGCCGGCGACGGCCGACGGCGACGGCGGCGCCGGCCGGTGCGGACGGGTGCGGACCGCCGGGGCGCACCGCGGTCGCGGTCACAGCTCCCGCACCTTGCTGCGGCGCACGATGGCGATGAGGACGGGCGCGCCGAGCAGCGCCGTCATGATCCCGACCTCGAGCTCCTGCGGGCGTGCGACCACCCGGCCCAGCACGTCGGCCGCCACGAGCAGCACGGCGCCGAACAGTGCGGCGTAGGGGAGCACCCAGCGGTGCGACGGCCCGGTGAACCCGCGCGCGAGGTGCGGCATGACGAGCCCGATGAAGGCGATGGGCCCGGCCACGGCGACGGCGGCGCCGCTCAGCAGGACGGCCGCGAGCGCGCCGAGCCCACGCACCGTGCCGGTGTGCTGCCCGAGGCCGGTCGCGAGGTCGTCGCCGAGCGCGAGGGCGTCGAGCCCCCGTGCGACCGCGACGGCGAGGACGCCGCCCACCACGAGGAAAGGGAGGATCGTGAGGATCGCGGTGGTGTCGGCGCGGCCGAGCGAGCCGACCTGCCAGAACCGGAACGTGTTGAGGACGTCGGTGCGGGTGAGCAGCACCATGCTGATCATCGAGGACACCGCGGCGGTCACGGCGGCGCCCGCGAGGGCCAGCTTGAGCGGCGTCGGGCCGCCGCGGCCGACCGAGCCGACGGCGTAGACGAGCGCCATCGTCGCCCCCGCGCCGGCGAACGCCACCCACACGTAGCCCGTCAGCGTCGACAGGCCGAACCAGGCGATGCCGACGACCACGAACAGCGAGGCGCCGAAGCTGACGCCGAGGATGCCGGGATCGGCGAGCGGGTTGCGCGTGAGGCCCTGCATGACGGCGCCCGCGAGGCCGAGCGCCGCGCCGACGAGCAGGCCGAGGACCGTGCGCGGCACGCGCGAGGCAACCGCAGCCTGCGCGATGTCGTCCGGGTCCGGCTGCAGCAGGCCGGCGACGACGTCGGACCAGCCGACGCTGCGGGAGCCGAACGACACGGACAGCAGGCACACGACGACGAGGGCGACGACGCAGACGACGAGGCCGGCGGCGCGTCGGCGCGACGACGCCGGCCGTCGCCCGGTGGGCGGGGCCGGCGTCGTCGCGGGGGAGGTGGTGGTCACCGGGGGTGGTGTCCCGTCACTTCACGTTCTGCGCGGCGGCCTGGAACAGGTCCAGGTAGTCGTCCAGCGCCCACGGGATCGACAGGACCGTCGGGCCCGACGTCGCGGACGCGAGGGGCGTGTTGTCGGGCAGGATCACGACGGAGCCGTTGGCGACCGCCGGGATCTTCGAGAGCAGCGGGTCCGCCTGCAGCGTGGCGAGGAGGTTCTCGTCGCCGTAGCTGATGACGATGTCCGCGTCGGCGATCGTGTCGGCCTGCTCGGCGGAGATGTCGAGGTAGAACTGGCCGTCGTCCTCGAGGTTCGCGATGCTCTCGGGGAGCGTCATGCCCAGGTCCGACAGCAGCTGCACACGGGCGTCGACCGAGGTGTAGACCGCGAACGTCGACAGGTCCGTCGGGTCGAACCACGTGTAGGCGACGGACTTGCCGGCGACGTCGGGGCGCGACTCGAGCGCGGCCTCGATCTGCTGCTCGACCTCGTCGATCTTCTCCTGGGCCTCGTCCTCGAGACCGAGCGCGCGCCCGTTCGTCAGAGCCATGTCGCGCCAGTTCGTGCCCCAGGCGATCTCGGGGTACGACACGGTGGGCGCGATCTCCGAGAGCGTGCCCCACTCGTCCTCGGTGAGGCCGGAGTACGCGGCGAGGACGACGTCCGGGGCGGTGCCCGCCACGGCCTCGTAGTCGATGCCGGCGGTCTCGTCGAACAGCTCGGGCAGCTGGTCGCCGGTGGCGCCGAGCTCCTCGAGCGCCGCGTAGGTCCACGGGTGGATGCCGTCGGCGTCGTCGTCGCCGAACGTCTGGGCGGCCATGCCGACGGGGGCGATCCCCAGCGCGAGCGGCACGTCGTGGTTGCCCCACGCGACGGTGGCGACGGCCTCGGGCCGCTCCTCGACCGTGGTCTCGCCGAACGTGTTCTCGAGCGTGACGGGGAACGTGCCCTCGCCCCCGGCGGAGGCCGCCGGGGTGTCGGTGCCGCCCTCGGTGGCGCCGGTGGCGCAGGCGGCGAGCAGGAGCGTGACGGCGGCGCCGGCGACGAGGGGTCGCAGGGCGCGGCGGCTGGGCGCAGTGCGCATGGTGTCCTTCGCAGGGGAGTCGGCGGGGAGGCCGGGGGCGGCGGACGTGCCGCCGTAGGTGAGGCTTACCTTACGGCACGTGATCCCGCACTGTGCACACCCGCAAGCCATCGCGCGCCTTCCATGCCCGTTCGTGCCCGGTTGGGTGCGAGTCCACCGGGAACCTGGGCCCAAGGTCCGCTTCGGGCGGGGAGAGACGCGAAACCGGCGGTCCGATCACCGCCGGGTGTGTGGGAATTGCTTGACGGGCGCGTTGCCGCGGGGACATGCTGGGCCTCGACGCACCGTGACGTCCGTCACGGTGCCCGAGGACGACGAGGTCCCACGGCACGCGCGCCGCCGCGCAGCCGTCGACGACCGGGCCGCCCGCGAGTGCCCGAGGAGAACGATGAAGGTCTTCCGCTTCTACGCCCCCGGCGACGTCCGCCTGGAGGAGGCCGACGAGCCGCACGCCGGCCCGGGCGAGGTGAGGATCCGTGTGCGCGCGTGCTCGATGTGCGGCACCGACGTCAAGATCTCGACGTCGGGGCACCAGCGGATCGTGCCCCCGCGTGTCATGGGGCACGAGATCGCCGGCGAGGTCGACGAGGTCGGCGACGGCGTCGAGGGCTGGGCCGCCGGCGACCGCGTCCAGGTCATCGCCGCGATCCCGTGCGGGCGCTGCGACTGGTGCCGGGCCGGCGTCATGACCATCTGCCCGAACCAGGTCTCGATGGGCTACGACTTCGACGGCGGGTTCGCCGCGCACATGGTCGTGCCCGCCGCGGTGCTGGCGGTCGACGGCCTCAACCGCGTCCCCGAGGGCGTGGGCTTCGCCGAGGCCTCGGTCGCGGAGCCGTTCGCGTGCGCCATCAACGCGCAGGAGCTCGCCGACGTGCACGACGGCGACGTCGTGGTCGTCGTCGGGTCCGGCCCCATCGGCTGCCTCCACGTGCGCCTCGCGCGGGCGCGGGGGGCGTCGGCCGTCTACCTCGTCGAGCTCAGCCGCGAACGCCTCGACCTCGCCGCCGAGCTGGTCAAGCCGGACGCCGCCGTGTGCGCGTCGGAGGTCGACGCGGTGGACGCGGTGCTGGAGCTCACCGGCGGCCGCGGGGCGGACGTCGTCATCACCGCCGCCGCGTCCGGCGCCGCGCAGGAGCAGGCGCTGCGGATGGTCGCGCCGCGCGGCCGGATCAGCTTCTTCGGCGGGCTGCCCAAGGACCGCCCGACCATCACGCTCGACTCGAACGTCGTGCACTACAAGGAGCTGACGATCGTCGGCGCCAACGGGTCCAGCCCCGACCACAACAAGCAGGCGCTCGGCCTCATCGCCGACGGCAGCGTGCCCGTGCACGACCTCATCACCCACCGGCTCCCGCTCGAGCGCGTCGTCGAGGGCATCGACGTCGTCCGCTCCGGTGCGGGCATCAAGGTCACCATCGAGCCCTGACCCGGCACCGCAGCACCAGCGCACCGCCAGCACGACCCGCGCCGCCCGGACCGTCCCGCAGGGACCCCGCCGGGCGGCGCGCCCCCCAGATCAAGGACGATCGACCAGCGGAGTGTGACCGGCAATGACGACCACCGCAGCCGCACCGACCCTCGGCCGAGGACGGACCGCCCAGGTCCGCCTCCAGCGGTTCGGCGCCTTCCTCACCGGCATGATCATGCCGAACCTGCCCGCGTTCCTCGCGTGGGGCCTCATCACCGCCCTCTTCATCGAGGTCGGGTGGCTGCCCAACGGCGTCCTCGGCGGCTTCGGCGACGCCGGCCAGGCGGGCGCGTGGCAGGGGGCCGCCACCCGCCTCGTCGAGGCGGAGGACGGCACGACCTTCCAGCAGTACCTGGGCCTCGTCGGCCCGATGGTGACCTACCTGCTGCCGCTGCTCATCGCGAACGCCGGCGGGCGCATCGTGCACGGCGAGCGCGGCGGCGTCGTGGCGACGATCGCGACGCTCGGCATCATCGTCGGCTCCACCGTGCCGATGTTCCTCGGCGCGATGATCGTCGGCCCGCTCGCCGCCTTAGTGATGAAGCAGGTCGACGCGCTGTGGGACGGCAGGATCCGCCCGGGCTTCGAGATGCTCGTCAACATGTTCTCGGCGGCGGTCGTCGGGGCGGCGATGTCGGTCGCGGCGTTCTTCGGCATCGCGCCGGTGGTCTCGCAGATCAGCGCGTGGCTCGGGGACCTGGTCGCCTGGCTCGCCGACAACAGCCTGCTGCCGCTCATGAGCGTGATCGTCGAGCCCGCCAAGGTGCTGTTCCTCAACAACGCGATCGGCAACGGCGTGCTCGTGCCGCTGGGCGCGCAGCAGGTGGTCGACGACGGCAAGTCGCTGCTGTTCCTCGTGGAGGCCAATCCCGGACCGGGCCTCGGCATCCTGCTCGCGTACACCCTGCTGGGCGTCGGCGCGGCGCGCTCCACGGCGCCCGGTGCGATCGTCGTGCAGTTCTTCGGCGGCATCCACGAGGTCTACTTCCCGTTCGTGCTCATGAAGCCGGCGCTCATCGTCGCCGCGATCGCCGGTGGAGCGACGGGTATCGCGACCAACGTCGTGTTCGGCAGCGGGCTCGTCGGACCGGCGGCGCCCGGCAGCATCTTCGCCGTGTACGCGCAGACGGCGCGGGACAGCTACCTCGGCGTGACCCTCTCCGTGCTGCTGTCCGCAGCCGTGTCGTTCCTCGTGGCGGCGGTGATCCTGCGGGCCACGCGCAAGCGCGACCTCGAGGCGGGGGAGAGCGGTGACCTCGCCGCCGCCGTCGCGCAGACCGAGGCGAACAAGGGGCGCAGCAGCGCGGCGCTCGGGGCGCTCGCGACCGGTGCCGCCGGAGCGGCCGGCACCGGTGGCGCGACCGCCGAGGGCGACGCGACGGCGGCGCCGGTGCGGCTGGTCGTGTTCGCGTGCGACGCCGGCATGGGCTCGAGCGCGATGGGCGCGGCCGTGCTGCGCGACAAGCTGCGCAAGGCCGGGTTCGGCGACGTGGAGGTGGTCAACAAGGCGGTCGCGAACCTCGACGACTCCGCCGACCTGGTCGTCAGCCAGCGGGAGCTCACCGAGCGGGCGCGGCTCAAGGCGCCCACGACCCGGCACCTGTCGGTCGACAACTTCATGAGCAGCCCGGTCTACGACCAGGTCGTCCAGGAGGTCGCGGCCACGCGGTCCGGCACGACGGCCGGGGCAGGGGCGGCGGAGTCGTGAGCGACGTCCTGAGCGCCGCGACCTGCCGTGCCGACGGGCGGGCGACCACGTACGAGGACGCGATCCGCGAGGCGGGGGCGCTGCTCGTGGAGGCCGGTGCGGTGACGCCGGCGTACGTCGACGGGATGCTCGCGCGCGAGCGGACCATGACGACGTACATGGGCAACGGCCTGGCGATCCCGCACGGGACCCTCGAGTCGACGGGCGAGATCCGCCGGTCGGCCGTGTCGGTGGTGCGCTACCCGCACGCCGTCGACTGGAAGGGGTCGCCGGTCCGGGTCGTCATCGGCATCGCCGGCGCGGACGGGGAGCACCTCGAGGTGCTGTCGCGGATCGCGCTCGTGTTCGCCGACGAGGACCAGGCCGCGCGGGTGGCCGCCGCGCAGACCGTCGAGGAGCTGATGGCGGTGCTGGCGCAGGTCAACGCCGCCTGACCTCGCGGACCGCGGCCCGGCCCCGCCCTCGGGCGGTGCCGGGCTGCGCGCCGTCGGGCGCAGGCTCTTTGCGCGCGCTGTCCGTAGCGACCCAGTCGGACATCTGCCCATGTCCGAACAAGTCCGATTATGCTTGACACGTGCTTCGGACCGGCGCATCCTGGACGACAGGGACGCCCGGGTCGGGCGCACGGGACGACGGAGTCGATGTGTACGCACCGGAGCGACACCAGCAGATCCTCACGCGGGCCCGCGCCGACGGCCGCGTGGACGTCACGCGCCTCGCCGCCGAGCTCGACGTCACCCCGGAGACCATCCGCCGCGACCTCACCGCGCTCGAGCGCCACGGCCTCGTGCGCCGCGTGCACGGCGGTGCGATCCCGGTGGAGCGCCTCGGCTTCGAGCCCGGGCTGGCCGACCGCGAGGGCCTGCTGGCGGGCGAGAAGGAGCGCATCGCCAAGGCCGCGCTCGACGAGCTGCCCGACGGCGGCTCCGTCATCCTCGACGCCGGCACGACGACCGTACGGCTCGCCGAGCTGCTGCCCACCGACCGCGAGCTCACCGTCGTGACCCACGCGCTGCCGGTGGCCACGGTGCTCGCCACGCGGCCCGGCACGACGCTCCACCTCGTCGGCGGCACCGTCCGCGGCCGCACCCTGGCCGCCGTCGGCTCCTGGGCGCTGCGCGACCTCGCCGAGATCCACGTCGACGTCGTCTTCCTCGGCGCCAACGGCATCACCGCCGAGCACGGCGTCACGACGCCCGACCTCGCGGAGGCCGCCGTCAAGCGCGCGCTCGTCGCCGCCGCCCGCCGCACCGTCGTGCTCGCCGACCACACCAAGGTCGGCCGCGTCGACCTCGCGCGCGTGGCCGGCCTCGACGACGTCGACACGCTGATCACCGACAGCGCGGTCGAGCCCGAGCTCGCCGACGAGATCGAGCAGGCCGGCACCCGGGTGGTGCGGGCATGATCGTCACCGTCACCCCGAACCCGAGCGTCGACCGGGCGCTCGACGTCGAGCGGCTCGACGTCGGCGAGGTGAACCGCGCGCACACCACGCACGTGCACCCCGGCGGCAAGGGCATCAACGTGGCCCGTGCGCTCGCCCGGCACGGCGTCGGCGCGCTCGCCGTCGTGCCGACCGGGGGACCGGACGGCGCGCGCCTCACCGAGCTGCTCGCCGAGCACGGTGTCGCCGCGGTGCCCGTGCCGGTCGCCGGCGACACCCGGACCAACATCACGCTCGTCGAGGCCGACGGCACGACCACCAAGGTGAACGCGCCCGGGCCCCGTCTCGCGGACGGCGAGGTCGAGGCGCTGCTGAGCGCGGTCGAGGCCCAGCTGACGGCGGGGCCGCGGGCCGTCGTCGCCGCGGGGTCGCTGCCCGCCGGTGCGGGCGAGGCGTTCTTCGTCCGGCTCGCCTCGCTGGCGAACCGGTACCAGGTCCCCCTCCTGCTCGACACGTCCGGCGCACCGCTCGCGCGCGCCGTGCGCGCCGGTGGCCTCACGCTGGTCAAGCCGAACGAGCAGGAGCTCGGCGAGCTCGTCGGCCGGGAGCTCGTCACCGTCGGCGACGTCGTCGCGGCCGCCCGCGAGGTCGTCGACCAGGGCACGCGCGGCGTGCTCGTCAGCCTCGGCGCGCACGGGGCGCTGCTGGTGTGCCGCGACGCCCCGCACCCGTGGTGGGCGGGGGGGCCCGCGCTCGTCCCGCTGTCCACCGTCGGCGCCGGCGACTCGACGCTCGCCGGCTTCCTCGCCGCCGACGGCCCGGCCCCCGAGCGGCTGCGCACGGCCGTCGCCTGGGGCCGCGCCGCGGTCCTCCAGCCGGGTACCGAGGTGCCCGCACCGCACGACCTCGACCTCGACGCGGTCCGCGTCGTCGCCGACCCCGACCCGCACCTCGCCCTCAAGGAGCTGTGACATGACGACGTCGGCCGCCACCCCCCTGATCACCCCCGAGCTCGTCGCCGTCGACCTCGACGCGGCCGACCGCGTCGGCGTCACGCGCGCGCTCGTGGACCTGCTCGCCGCCGCGGGCCGCGTCACCGACGCCGACGGCTTCGCCGCGGACGTCGCCACGCGCGAGGCGCAGATGGCCACGGGCATGCCCGGCGGCGTCGGCCTCCCGCACGCACGGTCCGAGCACGTCACGGCGCCCAGCCTCGCCGTCGGCAAGCTCGCGCAGGGCGTCGACTGGGGCGCCCCGGACGGGCCCGCGCGGCTCGTCTTCCTCATCGCGGCGCCGGCCAGCGGCGACGCGGACCACCTGCAGATCCTCGCGGCGCTGGCCCGCCGGCTCGTCCACGAGTCGTTCCGCACCTCCCTCCTCGAGGCGCCGGACGCGCAGACCGTGGCCGACATCGTCACCCGGGAGGTCGTCCCGTCATGAAGCTCGTCGCCGTCACCTCCTGCCCCACGGGGATCGCCCACACCTACATGGCCGCGGAGGCCCTCGAGCAGGCCGGCAAGGCCGCCGGCCACGAGGTCCACGTCGAGACGCAGGGTGCCGCCGGCTCCACGCCGCTCGACCCCGCGCTCGTCGCGTCCGCCGACGGCGTCATCTACGCCGCCGACCTCGAGGTGAAGGACAAGCAGCGCTTCGCCGGCAAGCCGTTCGTCGACGTCGGCGTGAAGAAGGCCGTGCACGACGCGCCGGGCGTCATCGCCGCCGCCGTCTCCGCGGTGGAGTCCGCGCCCGCGGCCGGGACCCCGGCGCCCACCGCCGCCCCCGTGGCCGCACCCGCCGCCGACCGCGGGGCCGGCGCGGGCACGAAGGTCCGCCAGTGGCTCATGACCGGCGTCTCCTACCTGATCCCGTTCGTCGCCGCCGGTGGCATCCTCATCGCCGTCAGCTTCATGCTCGCGCAGATCGCGTGGGGCGGGGCCGAGGGCGCGATCGAGGTCACGGGCGTCGACGCGGCCGAGGTCGTCGCGTCGTTCGACCCGGCGTCGCTGCAGGACTGGGCCGTCGTGCTGCTCGCGACCGGGCAGGCCGCGTTCGGGTTCCTCGTCCCCGTGCTGTCGGGCTTCATCGCCTACGGCATCGCCGACCGTCCCGGCCTCGTGCCCGGGTTCGTCGGCGGCGCGACCGCCGTGCTCGTCGGCGCCGGCTTCCTCGGCGGCCTCGTCACCGGCTTCCTCGCCGGGTTCCTCGCGCTGTGGATCAGCCGCTGGGACGTGCCCAAGGGCGTGCGCGGCATCATGCCTGTCGTCGTCGTCCCGCTGCTGTCCTCCCTGGTGGTCGGGGTCGTCATGCTCGTCCTGCTCGGCCGGCCGATCGCCGCCGCCATGGAAGGGCTGACGAGCTGGCTCAACGGCCTGTCGGGCGCCAACCTCGTGCTCATGGGTGCGCTGCTCGGCGCCATGATGGGCTTCGACCTGGGCGGCCCGGTCAACAAGGTCGCGTACACGTTCGCCGTCACGGGCCTGGCGACCGAGGGCCTCGCGCCGGGCGCCGTGCAGTACCAGGTGATGGCCGCCGTGATGGCCGCGGGCATGGTGACGCCGCTCGCGCTCGCGCTGGCCACGACCGTGCGCAAGCGCCTGTTCACGCACGCCGAGCAGGAGAACGGCAAGGCCGCGTGGCTGCTCGGGGCGTCGTTCATCTCCGAGGGCGCCATCCCGTTCGCCGCCGCCGACCCCTGGCGGATCATCGTGTCCTCCCTCGTCGGGTCGAGCGTCACCGGCGCGCTCGTCATGGCCGTCGGGTCCTCGCTCGTCGCGCCGCACGGCGGCGTGTGGGTGCTGCCGCTCATCGGCAACCCGCTGGGCTTCGCCGCCGCCGTCCTCGCCGGCGTCGCCGTCTCCGCCGTGCTCGTCGTCGTGCTCAAGACGATGAAGCACGACCCCCTCGTCGCTGCCGACCGTGCCGCCGACGACCGCGACCTCGTCGCCGCCTGACCCGACCTCCCACCCGGAAGCACCCACCCACCACCGAGGAGCACTCATGGCCGAGCGCACCGTGGCCGTCGCGTCCCGCGTCGGGCTGCACGCCCGCCCCGCGATGCTGTTCACGCAGGCCGTCGCCGCGTGCGGCGTCCCCGTCACCATCGCGAAGCAGGGCGGACCACCCGTCGACGCCTCGAGCATCCTGTTCGTCATGTCGCTGGGCGTCCCGCACGGCGAGGAGGTCGTGCTCACCGCCCACGGCGAGCACGCCGACCGCGTGCTCGACGAGCTCGTGGCGCTGCTGTCGACCGACCTCGACGCACCCGAGGCCGGCGCCGACGCCGCCGCGGCCGGGGCCTCGTCGTGACCGCCGCGACGGTCGGCGCCCCCGCCGGCGGCGTGCTGCACGGCGTGGGCGTCGGCCGTCGCGCGGTGGTGGGCCCGGTGGCGCAGGTACGACCGGCGCCCGTGGTGCCCGGTGACGCCGTGCTGACGGTGGACGGGGAGCCGGCGACGGTCGCGCAGACCCACGCAGCCGTCGAGCGGGCCTTCACCGAGGTGGTCGACGGCCTGCGCGCCCAGGCCGCCGCCGCGCGCGGCACGGTCGCCGACGTGCTCGCCGCCACGGCCCAGATGGCCGCGGACAACGCGCTGCGCTCGCAGACCCTGGCGCGCGTCGACGCCGGTGAGCCGCCGGTGGCGGCGCTCGACGGCGTCGTGCAGATGTTCGCGACGATGTTCGAGCAGGCCGGCGGGTACCTGGCCGAGCGGGTCACCGACCTGCGCTCGGTGCGCGACCGCGTGGTCGCCCGCGTGCTCGGCCTGCCTGACCCCGGGGTCCCGCACCTCGACCACCCGTCGGTCGTCGTCGCCCGCGACCTCGCACCGGCCGACACGGCCGCGCTCGACCTCGACAAGGTGCTCGCGATCGTCACCGAGCTCGGCGGCCCCACCGGGCACACCGCGATCATCGCGGGCCAGCTCGGGCTGCCGTGCGTCGTGCGGGTCGCGGGCGTGACCGACCTCGAGGACGGCGTCGAGGTCGCGGTCGACGCGGCCGCCGGCACCGTGACGCCGCACCCGGACGCCGGGCTGCGCGCCGCGTACGAGCGCCGGCACGCCGCCGAGGAGCTGCTCGGCGCCGACGCCGACCCCGGGGCCACGGCCGACGGCCACGCCGTCGCGCTGCTCGCGAACATCGGCACGGCCGCCGACGCCGAGCGCGTCGCCGCGTCCGGTGCCGGGGCCGAGGGCGTCGGGCTGTTCCGCACCGAGGTGCTGTTCCTCGAGCGCACGCAGGCGCCGACCGTGGAGGAGCAGACCGCGGCGTACGCCGCCGCGCTGCGGGCCATGGGCGGGCGCAAGGTCGTGGTCCGCACGCTCGACGCGGGCGCCGACAAGCCGCTCGCGTTCGCGGCGCAGCACGACGAGGAGAACCCGGCGCTCGGCGTGCGCGGCTACCGCCTCGTCCGCTCGGCCCCCGAGCTGCTGCGCACGCAGCTCGAGGCGCTCGGCCGCGCGCAGGAGGCCACCGGCACGACGCCGTGGGTTATGGCCCCGATGATCGCGACCGCCGACGAGGCGCGGGAGTTCGCCGCGGCCGCGCGCGCGGCGGGCGTCGCCACCGTCGGCGTCATGGTGGAGGTGCCGGCCGTGGCGCTGCGCGCCCGCGACGTGCTCGCCGAGGTCGACTTCGTCTCGCTCGGCACCAACGACCTCGCGCAGTACACGATGGCGACCGACCGCCTGCGCGGCGAGCTGGCCGACCTGCTCGACGCGTGGCAGCCGGCCGTGCTCGACCTCGTGGCGACGACGGCCGCCGCGGGTGCGGAGGCGGGGAAGCCCGTCGGCGTCTGCGGGGAGTCGGCGTCCGACCCGCTGATGGCCCTGGTGCTGGTGGGGATGGGCGTCACGAGCCTGTCGATGGCCGCGGGCGCCCTGCCCGCCGTGCGGTTCGCCCTGCGCCGGCACACGCGGGAGCAGTGCGTCGCGATGGCGGCGGCAGCACGGGGGGCGCGCTCGGCGGCCGACGGGCGGGCGGCCGTGCTCGCGCTCGCGGAGGCGGAGGTGCGGGACACGCTGGCGCTCTGACGCCCCGGTGAGTGCCGGGAACCCCGCGGGTCGGTACGGGTGGCGCGCGCCGGCGTGCGCCCGCGCCGACACCCGGAGGGCACCATGACCAGCACGTCGGACCGCACCGCCGCGCTGCCCGGCCGCCCGCCCGTCGTCGTCCTCGGCGCGTGGCAGGTGGCGCGGGACGAGCTGCTGGGGCGCGAGGAGGCGCACACGCGTGCCGGTGACGCGCTCGCCGCTCGGCCGGCACGGGCACCACCACTGACGCGTGCGGCCGCGCCGCCGCGCGTCACCGGGCGCGGCCGGGACCGCGGCGTAGCCTGACGCGATGGCGCACGAGCATGCCGACCTGCACGACCCGGAGACCGACCCGCTCGCCACCTACGTGCTCGAGCCGGACGACGTGCGGCCGCTGCTCGCCCGCGTCGTCGCCGGGCCGGGGCACGCGACGCACACCGCCACGGCGCCGTTCACGGGGGCTCCGGTCGCGGCCGTGCCGCTGACGACGCCCGACGACCTGCCCGCCGCTGCGCGCCGGGCCCGCGCGGCGCAGCGGCTGTGGGCCGCGCGACCCCTGCGCGAGCGCACCGCCCTGCTCCTGCGCGTGCACGACCTGCTGCTCGAGCGGCAGAGCGACGTGCTCGACCTGCTCCAGGTCGAGACGGGCAAGGCACGGGCGCACGCGTGGGAGGAGGTGGGCGACGTCGCGAACGCGGCCCGCTGGCACGCGCTGCGGGCGCCGCGGCTGCTCGCGCCGCGCCGGGTGCGAGGTCTGGTGCCCGGGTTCACGTCCGTGCGCGTGCACCGGCGCCCGCACGGCGTGGTCGGCGTCGTCACGCCGTGGAACTACCCGTTGTCGCTGGGGCTGGGCGACGCCCTGACGGCGGTCGTCGCCGGCAACGCCGTGCTGCTGCGCGCCGACCCGCAGACCGCGCTCACCCTGCTGTGGGCGGCCGAGCTGCTCGAGGACGCGGGGGCGCCGGACGACCTGGTGCAGGTGCTCGTCGGCGGGCCGGAGGTCGGCATGGCGCTGCTGGAGCACGTCGACCACGCGGGGTTCACCGGGTCGACCGCGTCCGGGCGGGTGTTCGCGGCGCGCGCGGGCGAGCTCGGCGTGCCCGTCACGCTCGAGCTCGGCGGCAAGAACGCGATGTACGTCGCGGACGACGTCGACGTCGAGGCGGCCGCCGCAGGTGCGGTGCGGGCGTGCTTCGGGTCCGCCGGGCAGGTGTGCGCGGGCGTCGAGCGGCTGTACGTGCACGAGGCGGTCCGGGAGCCGTTCGTCGCCGCGCTCGTGCGGCGCACCGAGGCGCTGCGGCTCGGCGCGGGCCTGGACTACCGGTCCGACATGGGGTCGCTGACGTCCGCCGACCAGCTCGCGCGCGTCGTCGAGCACGTCGAGGACGCGGTCGGGCACGGGGCGGTCGTGCTCGCGGGCGGGGTGCAGCGCACCGACCTCGGGCCGTTCTTCTACGAGCCCACCGTGCTCGCGGGCGTCCCGCGCGAGGCGCGCGTGCACGACGAGGAGACGTTCGGCCCCGTCGTCTCGGTGGTGCCGGTGGCGTCGGACGACGAGGCCGTCGCCGCGGTGAACGACTCGCCGTACGGACTCGTCGCCGGCGTGTGGTGCGCGGACCTGCGGCGGGCGCGGGCGGTCGCGGCGCGGGTCCGCGCCGGGGCCGTCGTCGTCAACGAGACGCACCAGACGCTGTGGGGGAGCGTCGGTGCGCCGATCGGCGGCGTCGGCGCCTCCGGCCACGGCCGCCGGCACGGCCGCGAGGGCCTGTGGGCGACGACGTGGGAGCAGTCCGTCGTCGTGCAGCGCGGCGTGCACGGCGGCCGCGGGCTCGGCATGGGGCAGGTGCACGAGCTCGGCACCGAGGTGTGGCCGCGCGTGCTGACGCGCGCGCTGGAGCTCCAGCGGGCGCTGCGGCTGCCGTGAGACGGCCCGGTCGCTACGTCGCCGTCGGCCGCGACCGCCACACCAGGGCCAGCCGCGGGTCGCCGGACGGGTGGGGCTCGACGCGCTGCACCGTGAAGCCCTCGCGCTCGTAGAACGCGCCGGCACGCACGTTGGCGGCGACGTGCTCGATCCACAGCCGGTCGGCGTCCGCGGGGAGCCGGTCGGCGACGGCCCGCAGGAGGCGCGGGCCGAGACCGGTGCCCCGGTGGTCGGGGTGCACGTAGAGCTTCCAGACGACGTGGTCGTCGCCTGCCCGGCCGTGCTGCGCGACCCCGACGACCTCCCCGTCCTGCTCGGCGACGAGGAGGACGCCGGCGGCCACGGCCTGGCCGACGTACGCCTCGCCCCACCACTGCCGGACCTGCGCCTGCGCGCCGTCCGGGCCGAGCAGGGGCGCGTAGTGGGCGGCCACGTGCGTCGCGCCGAAGCGGCAGACCGCCGGCACGTCGTCGGGGCGCGCGGCGCGCAGGACAGGCTCCTCCGCGGACATGCGTACGCCCTCCCGTCAGGCCCCGGTGACGTCCAGCGCCTGGCGCGCGATGGCGAGCTCCTCGTTCGTGGGCACCACGAGCACGGTCACCCTCGCGCCCTCGGGGGAGATGACCGTCGGCTCGCCCTTGCGGCCGGCGTTGCGCTCCGGGTCGACCTCGATGCCCATCGCGTCGAGGCCCTCGACGAGGCGGGCGCGCACGAGGTCGTCGTTCTCGCCGACGCCGGCCGTGAACGTGAGCACGTCGAGCCGGCCGAGCACCGCGTGGTACGCGCCGACGTACTTGCGCAGCCGGTGCAGGTACACGTCGAGGGCGAGCCGCGCACGCGGGTCGCCGGCGTCGACCAGCTCGTGCAGCGCGCGGAAGTCGTTCTCGCCCGACAGGCCCTTGAGGCCGGAGCGGCGGTTGAGCAGGTCGTCGATCTCGTCGACGCTCATGCCCGCGTTGCGGTGCAGGTGGAAGACGACGGCCGGGTCGACGTCGCCCGACCGCGTGCCCATGACGAGGCCCTCGAGCGGCGTCAGGCCCATCGAGGTCTCGACGGCGACCCCGCCGCGCACCGCCGACGCCGACGCGCCGTTGCCGAGGTGCAGGACGATCTGGTGCAGGTCCTCCAGCGGCCGGCCCAGAACCTCGGCGACCTGCTGCGACACGTACTGGTGCGACGTGCCGTGCGCGCCGTACCGGCGCACCTGGTGCTGCTCGGCGACGGCGGTGTCGATCGCGTACGTCGCCGCCGCGTCGGGCAGCGTGCGGAAGAACGCGGTGTCGAACACGGCCACGTGCGGGACGTCGGGCAGCAGCGCCTGGGCGACGCGGATGCCGGTGAGGTTCGGCGGGTTGTGCAGCGGCGCCAGCGGCGACAGCTCCTCGATGGCGTGCTCGACGGCGTCGTCGACGAGCACCGGCCCGTCGAACCGGGACCCGCCCTGCACGACCCGGTGCCCGACGGCCACGACGTGCGCCGCCGAGAGGTCCGGCCCGATCTCGTCGAAGAGCCCCAGCACGATCCGCAGGGCCTCGGCGTGGTCGGGCACCGGCAGCTCGCGGCGCGTCGTCTCGCCGTGCGCGACGTGCTTCACCGCGCCCCGCGGCTCGCCGATGCGCTCGACCAGGCCGGACGCGACCGCCTCGCCGCTCGCCGGGTCGACGAGCTGGTACTTCACCGACGACGAGCCGGAGTTGACGACGAGGACGGTGCCGCGGGCGTCGCCCGTCGGGGTGCTGGTCACAGGTCAGGCCTCCGAGGTCGTGGGTGCGGCGGGCGCGGGGGACGGGTCGACCGACGGTGCGGCCGTCTCCGGCACGGGCGTCTCGCCCGGTTCCGGCTGCACGACGTCGGGGTCGCCGGCGCCCGCCGCCGGCGCGGACAGCGCCTGCGCCTGGATCGCGGTGATCGCCACCGTGTTGACGATGTCCTGCACGAGCGCGCCGCGCGACAGGTCGTTGACGGGCTTGCGCAGCCCCTGCAGCACCGGGCCGATGGCCACGGCGCCGGCCGAGCGCTGCACGGCCTTGTACGTGTTGTTGCCGGTGTTGAGGTCGGGGAAGACGAACACCGTCGCGCGGCCCGCGACCGCGGAGTCCGGCATCTTCGTCTTCGCCACCGACGCGTCCACGGCGGCGTCGTACTGGATGGGGCCCTCGACGGACAGGTCGGGGCGGCGCTCGCGGACCAGCGCGGTCGCGGTGCGCACCTTCTCGACGTCGGCACCCGTCCCGGACTCGCCGGTCGAGTACGACAGCATCGCGATGCGCGGCTCGATGCCGAACTGCGCGGCGGTGCCCGCCGACGAGATCGCGATGTCCGCGAGCTGCTCGGCCGTCGGGTCGGGGATCACGGCGCAGTCGGCGTAGACGAGCACGCGGTCCTCCAGGCACATGAGGAAGGCGCTGGAGACGCTCGACGTGCCGGGCGCGGTCTTGATGATCTCGAACGACGGCTTGATGG
This sequence comes from Cellulomonas sp., assembly GCA_031178625.1. GTDB lineage: Bacteria > Actinomycetota > Actinomycetes > Actinomycetales > Cellulomonadaceae > Cellulomonas. The sequence goes on along the minus strand of JAPSIR010000001.1, from coordinate 21,169 downwards.
TGTGCGCGGTCGTGTGGATCGCGCCGGACACCATGCCGTCGGCGAGGCCGAGCTGGACCATGAGCGTGCCGAAGTACGACACCGACGACACGATCTCGCGCGCGCGCTCGACGGTCATCCCCTTGTGCCTGCGCATCTCGGTGTACGCCGCCGCGAACCGCTCCAGCTGCTCCCCGGCCTTCGGGTCGATGACCTGCGCCTCGTCGAGGTCGAGGCCGAGCTCCGTGGCCCGCGCCCGGATCGACGCCTCGTCGCCGAGGATCGTGAGGTCGGCGACCTGGCGCTGGAGCAGCGTGGACGCCGCGCGCAGGATCCGGTCGTCGCCGCCCTCCGGCAGGACGATGTGCTTGCGGTCGCCGCGCGCACGGTCGAGCAGCTGGTACTCGAACATGAGCGGCGTCACGACCTCGGGCCGCGGCACGTCGAGCGCCGCCAGGAGCGCCGCACCGTCGACGTGCTGCTCGAACAGCGCGAGGGCGGTGTCGACCTTGCGCTGCGCGTCGTGCGTCACGCGGCCGCGCGTGCGCGCCGCGGCGCTCGCGGACCGGAACGTGCCGAGGTTCGTGCGGATGAGCGGCAGGCGCGAGCCCAGGCCCTCGACGAGTCGCTTGATCGTGCCGGCGGGCTCGAGGCCGCCGTTGAGGATGATGCCGGCGAGCGACGGGAACCCGTCCGCCTGGTGCGCCATGAGCAGGCCCAGCAGCACGTCGGCCCGGTCGCCGGGCGTGATGACGACCGCGCCGTCCTGCAGGCGGTCGAGCAGGTGCTCGACCGACATGGCGCCGACGAGCACGTCCAGCACCTCGCGGCCGAGCAGCTCCTCGTCGCCGCCGGTGAGCTCGCCGCCGACCGCCTCCATGAGCTGGCGCAGCGTCGGCGCGTACAGCAGCGGTGACTCCGGCAGCGCCCAGACGGGCGCGGTGCCGGCGAGGGCACGCACGACCTCGGGCATCGCGCCGGGGGCGCAGCGGTTCGCGACGACCCCGACCACCTGCGCGTGGTTCGCCGCGATCTCGGTCGCGGCCACCTCGACCGCGTGGCGGACGTCCTCCGGCGAGCGGCTGGCACCGCGCACGACGAGCACGACCGGCGCCCCGAGGTTCGCGGCGATGCGCGCGTTGTACGCCAGCTCGGTCGGCCCGGCGACGTCGGTGTAGTCGGTGCCGACGACCACGACGGCGTCGCAGCGCCGCTCGACGTCGTGGAACCGCGCGACGATCCGCGACAGCGCGGCCTCCGGGTCCGCGATCACCTCGTCGTACGTCGCGCCGACCGCCTCGTCATAGGCGACGTCGACGCCGTCGTGCGCGAGCAGGAGGTCGAGCACGTAGTCGCGCTCGTCCGTCGAGCGGGCGACCGGCCGGAACACCCCGACCCGCTGCACCGACCGGGTGAGCAGGTCGACCAGACCGAGCGCGACGACGGACTTGCCGGTGTCGCCCTCCGCGGACATGACGTAGATCGTGCGGGCCACTGCGTGCTCTTCCTCCCGAGGTCGTCCGCCGCTCCCCGGCGGCGGACGGGTGGTGGGTGCGGCGGCCGACCGGCCGCCGCACCCACCGACGTCGTGCTGCTACTCGTTGTCCCCGCCGGTGTCGCTGGCGGACACGCGGTCCGCCTGCGGGCCACCGACCTCGGTGCCCGTCTCACCGGCGTCCGGCCACACCCAGTCACGCACCTCCGGGATGTCCTCGCCGTGCTCGCGCGTGTACTGCCGGGCCGCGATGCGCGCGTCGACCATGCGCTGGCGCAGACCGGCGTAGGACGAGCGCAGCCAGTGCACGTGGTCGATCACGTCGATGACGAGGTGGTACCGGTCGAGGTCGTTGAGCATGACCATGTCGAACGGCGTCGTGGTCGTGCCCTCCTCCTTGTACCCGCGCACGTGCAGGTTCTTGTGCCCGTTGCGGCGGTACGTGAGGCGGTGGATCAGCCACGGGTAGCCGTGGTACGCGAACACGATGGGGCGGTCGGCCGTGAAGATCGTGTCGAACTCGCGGTGCGACAGCCCGTGCGGGTGCTCGGTGTCGTCCTGCAGCCGCATGAGGTCCACGACGTTGACGACGCGGATCTTCAGCTGCGGCAGCTCCCGCTTGAGGATGTCCGCCGCGGCGAGGACCTCGAGCGTCGGCACGTCGCCGGCCGCCGCGAGCACGACGTCCGGCTCCTCGCCCGGCACCTCGCTGCCGGCCCACTCCCAGATGCCGAGGCCGCGCGTGCAGTGCGCGACGGCCTCGTCCATCGTCAGGAAGTTCGGTGCGGGCTGCTTGCCGGCCACGACGACGTTGACGTACTGCCGGCTGCGCAGGCAGTGGTCGTACGTGGACAGCAGCGTGTTCGCGTCCGGCGGCAGGTACACCCGCACGACCTCGGCCTTCTTGTTGACCACGTGGTCGATGAAGCCGGGGTCCTGGTGGCTGAAGCCGTTGTGGTCCTGGCGCCACACGTGGCTCGAGAGCAGGTAGTTGAGGCTCGCGATCGGCCGGCGCCACGGGATGTCGTTCGTGACCTTCAGCCACTTCGCGTGCTGGTTCACCATCGAGTCGACGATGTGGATGAACGCCTCGTAGCTGGTGAACAGGCCGTGCCGCCCCGTGAGCAGGTACCCCTCGAGCCAGCCCTGGCACTGGTGCTCCGACAGCATCTCCATGACCCGGCCGACGCGTGCCATGTGCTCGTCGACGTCGGGGCCCTCGAACTGCGCGTTCCACTGCTTGTCGGTCGCGTCGTACACGGCCTGCAGGCGGTTCGACGCCGTCTCGTCCGGCCCGAAGATCCGGAAGTTGTCGGGGTTGCGGCGCACGACCTCGGTGAGGAACTGGCCGAGCACGCGGGGCGCCTCCGCGAACGTGGCGCCCGGGCGCGGCACGTCCTGCGCGAACTCGCGGAAGTCCGGCAGGCGCAGGTCGCGCATGAGCAGGCCGCCGTTGGTGTGCGGGTTCGCGCTCATCCGGAGCTCGCCGGACGGGGCGAGCGCACGGATGTCGGCGTCGATGCGCCCGGTCGCGTCGAACAGCTCCTCCGGGCGGTACGACCGCAGCCAGTCCTCGAGGACCGCGAGGTGCTCGGGGGTGTCGCGCGCGCTGGCGAGCGGCACCTGGTGCGCCCGCCACGAGCCCGTGGTCTTCTTGCCGTCGATCTCGTCCGGGCCCGTCCAGCCCTTCGGGGTCCGGAAGACGATCATCGGCCACATCGGCCGGGACTCGTCACCCTCGGCGGCGCGCTGCTTGATCGCGGCGATGCGGTCGAGCACCTCGTCGAGCAGCTGCGCGAACCGACGGTGGACGCTCAGCGGCTCCTCGTCGTCGAACCCCGCGACGAAGACGAACGGCTCGTGCCCGTAGCCGACCATGAGGTCGTGCAGCTCGTCGTCGCTGATGCGCGCGAGGATCGTCGGGTTGGCGATCTTGAAGCCGTTGAGGTGCAGGATCGGCAGGACGACGCCGTCCTGGCGCGGGTTGACGAACTTGTTCGAGTGCCAGCTCGTGGCCAGCGGACCCGTCTCCGCCTCGCCGTCGCCGACGACCGCCGCGACCAGCAGGTGCGGGTTGTCGAACGCCGCGCCGTACGCGTGGCTCAGCGCGTACCCGAGCTCGCCGCCCTCGTGGATCGACCCGGGGGTCTCCGGGGCCACGTGGCTCGGGATGCCGCCCGGGAACGAGAACTGGCGGAACAGCCGGCGCATGCCCTCCTCGTCCTCGGTCACGTCGGAGTAGACCTCCGAGTACGTGCCGTCGAGGTAGGCGCTGGCGACGAGGCCCGGACCGCCGTGCCCGGGGCCGGTGACGTAGATCGTCGACTGCTCACGCTCGGCGATCGCGCGGTTCAGGTGCGCGTAGAGGAAGTTCAGGCCGGGCGTCGTGCCCCAGTGGCCGAGCAGGCGAGGCTTGACGTCGTCGCGGTCCAGCGGCCGGCGCAGGAGCGGGTTGTCGAGCAGGTAGATCTGCCCCACCGACATGTAGTTGGCGGCCCGCCACCACTTGTCGATGCGCTCGAGTGTCGCGTCGTCGAGGGCGCCCGTGCCCGTGCGCCACGCCGACCGGGCCTCCGCGGCGGCGAAGTCCCCGGCGGCGATCGGCGCGGCTGACTCCGTGGTGCTCTGCGGGTCCCTGGCGGTGCTCGTGCTCATGTCCCCTCCGGTGCTCGTGGATCGAGGCGTCGTCCCTGCTCATCCAGCCTTCCGTGCGGGCTGGACGGGGGGTGGGACGTCCGGCCCAGAGCCGGTGTGCTCCTGGCCACATGCCATACAACCGCAGGTCCGACGGGCCCGCAGCGCGCCGTCGGCGACTGTCGGGTGAACGCGCGACCGCGGCGGGGCTGCGGGTGGTCCGGGGCGCTCGGGATGCCGTCCGCCGCGGGTTACCGTGAGGTGTGGCCGACGCACCGACCTCCGTGTGGCGCGCCGCCGTGCGCCCGCGCATGCTCGGCCTGCTGGTGCTGCTGCTCGCGGCGGCGGCCGTGTGCGGACGGCTGGGCGCGTGGCAGCTGGAGCGCGCCGAGGTCCGCGGGGCCGCCGCGGAGGAGCGCCGCGCCGCCGAGATCGCCGCCGCCCGCCCGGTGCCGCTCGACGACGTCCTCGTGCCGGGCGCGTCCGTGACGGGCGAGATGGTCGCCCGCAAGGTCGTGGCCACGGGCACGTGGGAACCCGGCACCCTGCTCGTCGAGGGGCGCGCGCACGACGGCACGACCGAGGGCGCGCTCGTGCTGACGCCGCTGCGCGTCGACGCGGCCGACGCTGGGGAGCCGCACGCGCGGGAGCCGGGCGCGGGGGACCCGGGCGCGGACGGGGGTGGGGCCCTGCTGCCCGTGGTCCGCGGCTGGACGCCGGGCGCGGACCCGGTCCCGGACCTGCCCGCCGGTCCCGTCACGGTCGTCGGCTGGCTGCAGGGCGGCGAGGAGGCGGGCGCGGCCGTGGTCGGCGGACGCACCGACGCCATCAGCCCGGCCCAGCTCGTGCACGTCTGGGACGCCCCCGTCTACACCGGGTACCTCGTCGTCGCGTCGGTCGAGCCGGCCGACCCCGCCGACCTCGAGCTGCTGGACCCGCCCACCCGCGCCGGCACCGGGCTCAACATCCAGAACCTGGCCTACGCCGCGCAGTGGTGGATCTTCGGCCTGTTCGCGGTCGGCCTGTGGTGGCGGCTCGTGCGGGACGAGGCGGCGGGGCGCCCGCCGATCCCCGGCGACGAGGGCGCGGACGGGGCCGGCGGTGCGGGAGACGGCACCGACGCCGGCCCTGACGACGACACCGGTGACGGCGCCGACGACGACACCGCCGAGGACAGCGACGACGGCCGGTCCGCCGCCGGCGCCGCGCGGGGCAGGCCGTCGCAGGAGGTCGCCGGCGCCACGCGCTGAGGGTGCGTGTCGCGCCGGCGGCCGTCCCGGTGGTCGAGCCGACGTCCGGTCAGGCCCGGTCCGACGACTCGTGCTGCCAGGAGTGCCACAGCGCCGCGTACTCGCCGCCCGCGGCGACGAGCTCCTCGTGCGGGCCGATCTCGCTGATCCGCCCGCCGTCGACGACCGCCACGCGGTCGGCGTCGTGCGCGGTGTGCAGCCGGTGCGCGATCGCGACGACGGTCCGCCCGGCGAGCACTGCCGACAGCGACCGCTCGAGGTGCCGCGCGGCCCTCGGGTCGAGCAGCGACGTCGCCTCGTCGAGCACCAGGGTGTGCGGGTCGAGCAGCACCAGCCGCGCGAGCGCGACCTGCTGCGCCTGCGCCGGGGTGAGCGGCGCCCCGCCCGAGCCGACCTCCGTGGCCAGCCCCTCGGGGAGCGCCTGCACCCAGTCCCACGCGTCGACGGCGCGCAGCGCCCGCTCGAGCTCGGCGTCGTCGGCGCCGACCCGCGCGAGGCGGAGGTTGTCGGCGAGCGTCCCGACGAACACGTGGTGCTCCTGCGTGACGAGCGCGACGTGGCCGCGCAGGTCGTCGAGGGGCAGGTCGACGAGCGGCACCCCGCCCACGGTCGCCGTGCCGCCGGTGGGCGGGTGGATGCCGGCGATCATCCGCCCGAGCGTGGACTTGCCGGCGCCCGACGGGCCGACCACCGCGAGCCGCTCGCCGGGTGCGAGGTCGAGGTCGATGCCGTGCAGGACGTCGTGCCCCTCGCGGTACGCGTAGCGCAGCCCGCGCGTGGCGATCCGCTCGTCGGCGGCCGTCGCCCCCGTGGCCTCGCGGTCGGGCGCGACGAGCTGCACGCCGACGATCCGGGCGAGCGCGGTGGCCGCGACCTGGATCTCGTCGACCCAGAAGATGAGCTCCCACACCGGGCCGGACATCTGGTACGCGTACAGCACGATCGTGGTGACCACCCCGAGCGTGACCTGCCCGTCGGCCGCGAGCCAGCCGCCCCAGAGCAGCACCGCGACGGGCGCGAGCACGAACGCGAGGTCGATGGACGGGAACAGCACCGTGCGCAGCCTGAGCGTGACCTTCTCGGCGGCGAACGCGTCCGCCAGGTCCGCGTCGATGCGGCGCTCGCGCCGCCCGGCGAGCCCGAGCGCGTCGACGGTGCGGGCTCCCTCGACCGTCTCGGTGATCGTGCCGTTGAGCACGGCGTAGGTGGCCGCCTCGCGCACGTACGCGGGCGTCGCGCGCCGCAGGTACCAGCGGACCGTCAGGACCATCGTCGGCACACCGACGAAGAGCCCGAGCGAGACGAGCGGCGACAGGACGACGGACGCCGTCACCGTCAGCGCGATCGTGACCACGGCGACGATGACGCGCGGCACGCCGAACCGCACGGCGTGCTGGAGCTTGTTGACGTCGTTCGTGGTGCGCGCGACGAGGTCCCCCGTGCCGGCGCGCTCGACGGTCGACAGCGGCAGCGCCGTCACGGTCTCGACGAACTCCTCGCGCAGCTGCGCGAAGACCTCCTCGCCGAACAGCATCGACGCGCGCTGCGCGTACCGGATGAGCCCGGTCTGCAGCAGCACGGCGACGACCCCGACCGCGACGAGGGTGTCGACGTACCGGGACGTCGTGCCGGTCGTGACCGCGTCCACCAGCCGGCCGAGCAGCCACGGGCCGGCCAGGCCGGCGACCGCCGCGAGCGTGTGCAGGAGCGCGATGCGCCCGAGCGGGCGGCGGTTGCGGCGCAGCAGGCCGCCCGCGTACCGCCGCACCACCGTCGCGTCGGCGACGGGCAGCGTCGTGGCCGTGCTCATGCCTCACCTCCACCGGTCTGGTCGTCCCCGCCGCACGTGCCGGCGGGGCCCTGCGCGGCGAGCGCGGGAGCCGGCAGCGCGTCGGCGTCCGCACCCTCGTACGCCTGCTCGACGCTCGTGTCCTCGTCCATCCGCCGGCCCACCACGCGGCGGTACTCCGCCGCGACGCCCGGGCCGGCCGCGCCGTCCAGCAGCCCGGCGTGCGTGCCGCGCGCGACGAGCACGCCGTCGCGCACCAGCTGGACCTCGTCCACGTGGTCGAGCACGAGCGGGCTCGCGGTCACGACGAGAGTCGCCCGGCCGCGGCGCGCGTCGGCGAGCCGGGCCGCGATGCGCGCCTCGGTGTGCGCGTCCACCGCGCTCGTCGGCTCGACGAGCACGAGGATCTCCGCCTCCGTGAGCAGGGCCCGCGCCAGCGCGACCCGCTGGCGCTGCCCGCCGGACAGCGAGCGGCCCTTCTCCGGCAGCTCGCCCTCGATGCCGTCGGGCACGGAGTCGAGCACGTCCTGCGCGTCGGCCAGCGACACCGCGTGCAGCACGTCGTCGCGCGTGGCGGCGCCGCGCACGTCGAGCTCGTGGGCGAGCGGCCCGGAGAACAGGTGCGGCATGGCCTCGGCGACCACGACCCGCTCGCGCACGGCGTCGCGGGGCAGGTCGGCCAGCAGGACGCCGCCGAGGCGCACGGGCGTGGCGGCCTCCGCCTCGTCGTCGAACCGGCCGAGGCGCGTCGCGATGGCCGCGGACTCGTCGGGGTCGGCGCTCACGAGCGCCACCACGCGTCCCGGCTCGAGCGTCACGCCGCTGACCTCGTCGACCAGCGTCGAGCCCGGCGGCGGCGGCGTCGCGGTCGAGGGACGCGCGCCGGTCGCGGGCACGACCCGCAGCACGGCGAGCACCTTGCGCGACGCGACGACCGCGCGCGTGGTCGCCTGCAGCATCATCGTGGCGTTCTGCACCGGCCACGCCAGGAACGCCGCGTACCCGTAGGTGGTGACGAGCTCGCCCGGCGTGATGGTGCCCTCGAGCGCCATGTGGGCGCCCACCCACACGAGCGCGACGACGAACAGGCCGGGCAGCAGCACCTGCAGCGCGTCCAGCCACGACTGCGTGACCGCGACCTCCTCGCCGCGGCGCCGCACGAGCTGCGACTGGGTGCGGTAGCGGCCCGTGAACACCTGCTCGCCGCCGATGCCGCGCAGGATGCGCAGGCCGGACACCGTGTCGGCGCCGAGCGTCGTCAGCCGTCCCGACGCCTCGCGCTGCGCGGCCTGGCGCCGCTGCAGCGGCTTGACGAGCAGGCCGAGCACGGCGGCGACGGTCGGCAGGCCGACGAGCACGATGACACCCAGGGGCACGGAGACCTGCAGCATGAGCACGGCGACGGCCGCGTAGGCCACGAGCGAGCCGACGAACCGCGCGAGCGTCGCGTAGACCTCCCCGACGCGCAGCGCGTCGTTGGCCACCGCGGACACGACCTCGCCGGTCGGCAGCTCCGCGGTGATCGCGGCGCCCGAGCGCGCGGCCGTGCGACCCACGAGCTGCGACGTCCTGAAGGCGGCGCGCAGCCAGTTCTGCACGTCGTACCGGTGGCCGACCGCCCCGGCGAGCGCGCTGACGAGGCCGAGCACGAGCACGAGGCCGGTGGCCCGGAACAGCCCGGGGCCGAAGCCGTTGTCGAGGCCGTCGTCGATGGCCTGGCCGGTCAGGTAGGGCAGGAACGCCTGGCAGGCGAACAGCACGACGCCGCAGAGGACGGCGGCGAGGAGGATGCCCCACTGCCGGCGGGCGATCCACCACAGGTACGTGACGGGGCCGCGCAGGGGCGGGGTGCCGGGGTCGGCGAGGGGCAGGGAGCGCACCGGCCTCACGTTACGTGCGGGGACCGACAGACCCGGAACACCTTTTCCCGGGACCGTTCCGCAGGATCCTCTCCCGGGCCGGTGCGGGGACGGCTCCCGGCCGCAACTAGGCTGTGGGTCGTGACGCAGCCCCCCGAGCCCGCCACCACCCACCGCCCCGTCCTGGTCGTCGACTTCGGCGCCCAGTACGCGCAGCTGATCGCGCGGCGGGTGCGCGAGGCGAACGTGTACTCCGAGATCGTGCCGCACACGGCGTCGGTCGAGGACCTGCTCGCCAAGGACCCGGCGGCGATCATCCTGTCCGGCGGCCCGTCCTCGGTGTACGCGGCGGGCGCCCCGTTCGTCGGGCCGGACCTGTTCGAGGCCGGCGTGCCGGTCCTCGGCATCTGCTACGGCTTCCAGGCGATGGCCCAGGCGCTCGGCGGCACGGTCGCGCAGACCGGTCAGCGCGAGTACGGCGGCACGGCCGTCGAGGTGACCGACGCCGGCACGGTGCTCGACGGCAGCCCGGAGCAGCAGACGGTGTGGATGAGCCACGGCGACGCGGTGCACGCGGCCCCGCCCGGGTTCGAGGTGCTCGCGACGTCCGCCGGCAGCCCGGTCGCGGCGTTCGAGGACCGCGAGCGGCGGCTCTACGGGGTGCAGTGGCACCCCGAGGTGAAGCACTCCCCGCTGGGGCAGAAGGCGCTCGAGAACTTCCTCTACCGCGGCGCCGGCCTCGCGCCCGACTGGAACCCCGGCAACGTCATCGCCGAGCAGGTCGAGCGCATCCGCGCGCAGGTCGGGGACGCCCGCGTGATCTGCGGCCTGTCCGGCGGCGTCGACTCGTCCGTCGCCGCGGCGCTGGTGCAGCGCGCCGTCGGCGACCAGCTGACCTGCGTGTTCGTCGACCACGGGCTGCTGCGCTCGGGCGAGGCGGAGCAGGTCGAGCAGGACTTCGTCGCCGCGACGGGCGTGCGGCTCAAGGTCGTCGACGCCCGGGAGCGGTTCCTGCACGCGCTGCACGGCGTGAGCGACCCGGAGACCAAGCGCAAGATCATCGGGCGCGAGTTCATCCGCGTGTTCGAGGACGCCGCGCGCGAGGTGGTCGAGGACGCCGGTGCGCACGGCGACTCCGTCGAGTTCCTCGTGCAGGGCACCCTCTACCCGGACGTCGTGGAGTCGGGCGGCGGCGAGGGCGCCGCCAACATCAAGTCGCACCACAACGTCGGCGGGCTGCCCGACGACCTGCAGTTCCAGCTGGTCGAGCCGCTGCGCACCCTGTTCAAGGACGAGGTCCGCGCGGTGGGCCTCGAGCTGGGCGTGCCGGAGTCCATCGTGTGGCGCCAGCCCTTCCCCGGCCCGGGCCTCGGCATCCGCATCGTCGGCGCCGTGACCGCCGAGCGGCTGGAGACGCTGCGCGCCGCGGACGCGATCGCCCGCGAGGAGCTGACGCGCGCCGGCCTGGACCGCGAGATCTGGCAGTGCCCGGTCGTGCTGCTCGCCGACGTCCGCTCGGTCGGCGTCCAGGGTGACGGCCGCACCTACGGCCACCCGATCGTGCTGCGGCCTGTCTCGTCCGAGGACGCCATGACGGCCGACTGGACGCGCCTGCCGTACGACGTGCTGCAGGTCATCTCCACGCGCATCACCAACGAGGTGCCCGAGGTCAACCGGGTCGTCCTCGACGTCACGAGCAAGCCGCCGGGCACCATCGAGTGGGAGTGACCTCCCGCCCGACCCCGCCGGACCGACGAGAGGACGACGTGACCACCCAGCCCGACCCCACGACCGCCGGCACCGCCCCGGGAGCCGCCTCGTCCGCGGCCACCGCCACCTGGGTGCGCAAGGCGACGGGGTCCCTGCGGCGCTACCGCGCGATGGCGTGGCTGACCGGCGCCATGCTCCTGCTGCTGTGCGTCGAGATGGTGCTGAAGTACGTGCTGCAGGTGCCGGGCTTCAACGTCGAGGGCGACCCGCGCTCGGAGGCCGCGCGCATCATCGCGATGGTGCACGGCTGGGTGTACGTCGTGTACCTCGTCACGGTGTTCGACCTGTGGTCGACCCTGCGGTGGCGGCTCGGGCGCCTGGTCACGATGGCGCTCGCGGGCGTCGTGCCCGTGATGTCGTTCGTGCTCGAGCGCCGCGTGCACGCGCAGGCGCAGGCGCGCATCGACCAGGCGGCCGGCGCGGCGGCCGGCGCGGCGCCCACCGCCTGACGTGCGCGTCGTCCACGTCTCCGACTGCTTCGCGCCCCGCACGGGCGGTATCGAGACGCAGGTCGGCGACCTCGCCCGGCACCAGGCCGCGGCGGGGCACGAGGTGCACGTGCTCACCGCGACCCTGGGCGAGGGCGGGGAGCGGGCGGGCGTCGTGGACGTCGAGGACGGCGTGCACGTGCACCGCCTCGGTGCGCGCCTGCCGTTCGACCTGCCCGTCAACCCCGTCGCCGGCCCGCGCCTGCTGCGCGACGCGTTCGCGGCCGTCCGGCCGGACGCGGTGCACGTGCACGCGGGCGTGCTCTCGCCCTTCGCGTTCGACGGCGCCCGGCTCGCCGTCACCGCGGGGCTGCCCACGGCCGTCACGTGGCACTGCATGCTCGACGGCGTCGCCGCACCGGCCGCGCACCTCGTCGCCCGCACGCGCTGGTCGCAGCCCCGCGCGGCGCTGAGCGCGGTCAGCTCGGCCGCCGCCGAGCGGGTGCGCGAGCTGTTCGGCGGCGTCGACGTCGCGGTCGTGCCGAACGGCATCGACGCGGACCGCTGGGCCCCGACCCCCGACGGCGGGGACGGCGGGGAGGGCGGGGGACCGCTCCGGCTCGTCGCGACCATGCGGCTCGCCCCCCGCAAGCGCGCGGTACCGCTCGTCGAGGTGGTGGGCGCCGCGGCGCGGCGCCTGCCGCCGGGGGCGCTGCACCTGATGGTCGTGGGCGACGGCCCCCTGCGCGACCCGCTCACCGCGCGGGTGCGCGCCCTGGGGCTCGACGACGTCGTCGAGCTGCGCGGACGGCTCCCGCGCGACGAGGTCCGCGCGGCCTACGCCGACGCGGACGTCTTCCTCGCCCCGGCACGGCTGGAGGCGTTCGGCATCGCCGCGCTCGAGGCCCGCACGGCCGGGCTCGTGGTGCTCGCGCACCGCGGCACGGGCGTGGCGGAGTTCGTCACCGACGGGCGCGACGGGTTCCTCGTCGCCGACGACGCGGAGATGGCGGAGGCCGTCGTCCTGCTCGCGCAGGACCGGTCGCTGCTGCGCCGGATGCGCGCGCACACCCGCGCGGTGCGGCCGGCGTTCGCGTGGGACGACGTGCTGGCTGCCGCCGAGGCGGAGTACGCCCGTGCGGCGGTGCTCGCGCGCGGCGCGTCCGGGTCCTAGGTCCCGGACGCCTCGTCGCAGGTCAGGCCCTAGGTCCTGCCTCCGGCGCCGCCGGCGGGGATCGCGTCCGCAGACGCTCCTGGACAGGGGACCAGGGTCCCAGGCGACAGCCGACGGGCGGGCGCAGAGTTGTCACGTGAGCACGACAGCTCACCGGGACCGCCCCCGAGGGGAGCGGGACCGTCTCGGGGAGAAGAAGGATCGGGGAGTCCGATGTCCGCAGCAGTCCGCAAGCCCGCCCACCTCAAGGCCCTCGCCGTCGTGGTGATGGTGTTCGGCGTGATCTTCGCCGTCGCCGGCACGGCCACGTGGGCGCTCGTGTCCGGCAACCTGCGCAACGAGCAGATCACCGTCGCCGAGGACGCCGCGTCCTTCGCCGGGGAGCTCGTCGACACGCCCTGGGAGGCGTGGGCGCAGGCCGACATCATCAACCACCACGCGCTCGACGCGTCGGGCGGCAAGACGTACTCGCAGCTCGACCGGGAGGACCCGGTCCGCGAGACGATGATGAACGGCTCGTTCCTGCGGGCGTCGCTGTTCACCTCGATCGTCGCCTTCGGCGTCGCGCTGCTGGTCTTCGGCCTCGGCGTCGTCTTCATCGTCGTCGGTGAGGCGCTGCGCCGGATCGCGGCCCGCGTCGACGTCCCGGCGGTCGCCGCCGCGGAGCCCGTCTCCGTCTGACGCGTCGCGGCGGCCGCTGGCCGCCCGCACCGGCGAGGGCCGGTACCCGACTCGGGTACCGGCCCTCGTGGCGTGCTCCGGCGGGTCAGCCGCGGGGACCCGCCGGCTCGTCGGTGCGTCGCCGGGCGTTCGCCACGAGCGGGCCGACGATGAGGCCGAGACCCGCGAGGACGAGCAGCCCGATCGCGGCGAGCTCGAGGTCGATCGTGTAGCCGGCGGCGATCGTGAGGACCCCCGCGCCGAGCAGGGCGATGACGACGCCCCACACGATCGTGCTCACGCGCACGCGGTCCCGGGCCGCGGTCTTCTCCGCGGCCGGATCCGTCGCGGCGTCGGTCGCGGGCTGCTGCGTGGCGCTGCCACCCGATGTGCGGCTGTCCGTGCCGCGGTCCGTCCCGCCGTCCGGCGGCAGCGGCTGCGTGGCGTCCACGGGCAGGGGCTGGGTCGCGTCCACCGGCAGGGGCCGGGTCTCGTCGGTGCTCATGCTGCGTCCTCCTCGATGATCCGGACCTGGCCGACCCCCGAGCTGATCTCGAGCACCAGCTCGGCCTCGCCGGCGTCGGCGGTGGCGTCGTCACGGAACGTCATGTCGCCGATGCCGATGCCCTCCTGCGTGCGGGTGCGCCCGTCGAGCTCCCACCGGACGGAGCCGATGCCCGCCGACACGCGGGCCTCCACGGCCGTGTCGGCCGGCACGACGACCGTGAGGTCGCCCGCACCGAACGAGATCGGGACGCTGAGGGGCTCGTCCTCCATGGGGACGGTGGTCAGGTCGACCGTGACCTCGCCGACCCCGACCTCGATCCCGCGCGCGGCGTCGTCGCGCGAGGTGACCGTCATCTCGATGCGGTTCTCGCGCCAGTCGTCCGGCCCGGACCACCAGTCCTCGCGCTCGCCCTGCGTGAACAGGGCCAGCGGCAGCCACACCAGCGCCGTCACGATCGCGAGGAACCCGAGCGCGCCGCTGCTGCGGCCGCGTGCGCCGAGCGTGACGATGCCGAGGCCGGCGAGGACGAGCGCGACACCGCCGGCCGTGAGGCCGACCGGTCCGTCGAAGGCACCGGTGCGCTCACCGACCAGGAGGGCGGCCAGACCGATCGCGGCGAGCCCGATGACCGCGCCCACGGTGACGGCGTCCGCGCCGCGGCGCGGCGGTCGCGGCGGGCGTGCCGGCCGCGGCGGGACGGGCGGGCCGGACGGGGGCGGCGGGGCCGACCAGCCGCCGGCGGGCGGCGGCGTCCAGCCGGCGGGCGGGCCCGGCGGGTAGGGCGCGGTGCCGGCGCCCCACGCCGGTGCGGGCGGGGTCGTGGGCTGCGCGGTCGCCGGGTACGGGGCGGCGGACGCCGTGCCGGTGGCGGCACCGGTCGCGGGTCCCGTCGCAGGACTCGTCACCGGGCCCGTGGCAGGACCGGTCGCAGGGCCCGCGGCCGGCGTCCCCCAGGGCGCCGCAGGGGGCACGGGGCCGTACGCGGTCGGCCCGTACGGTGCGCCGGGCGCCCCCCACGGCCCGGGACGCGGCGGTCCGCCGCGGCGACGCACGGCCAGCACGACCAGCGCGACGAGGCCGCCGACGAACGCGAGCCACAGCAGGCCGGAGAACCACCCGGTGCCGTCCCAGAACCACCACCAGCCGTCACCGCGGGCGAGCCCGACGAGGACGAACCCGAGCGCGCCCAGCAGCGCGACGTCGCCCGCACCCGCCACGAGCTGCTCGAGGTGGATGCGTCCGTCGCGCTGCTCCGGCAGGAGGGCCCACGCGACGCCGTACAGCAGGAGACCCAGGCCGCCGAGCAGGAACGTGACGGCGAGGATGCCGCGCACGAGCAGCGGGTCGACGTTGAGGCGGGCCGCGACGCCGCCGGCGACGCCGCCGATCCAGCGGTCCTCGGTGCGGTAGAGGCCGGTGCGGCGCACACCGGCCCAGAAGCCCTGCGCACCGGTGGGCCGGGGCCCGCCCGCGCCGGGGTAGGGGGCGCCGGCCGTCGGGCCGGGGCCGTGGCCGGGCTGGGGGCCCGGGGCGCCGGCGCCGGGGCCGGCAGGGTTCTGCGTGTCCATGGCTCGATCCTGTCGCCGGTCGGTGCGGCGGGGCATCGGGGACGACCCCTGACCCGACCCTGGTCCCACCCGGGGCCCGCGCCCCGGCGGCCCCTGACCCGCCCCGGACCAGCACGGACGGGGCTCGGCACGGGGCGCCGGACGTGTGACCATCGGTGCGTGACCACCGCACCCGCACCTGTCCCGGCGCCCGGCGTCGGTGCGTCGGCGCGCCCGCGGCTGCCCCTGCGCCGTCCCGACCGGGACCGGTGGTTCGCGGGCGTGGCCGTCGGGCTGGCCGCCCACCTCGACGTGCCGGTCGCGGTGGTGCGCATCGCCCTCGTGGCGCTCGTGCCCGTCGCCGGGATCGGGCTCGTCCTCTACGTCTTCTGGTGGCTGACGGTGCCCGTGGGCGACCCGGCGGCCGCGGCGACCGGGGCGCGTCCCAGCGCGCTGCAGCGGCTCGCGCGGCGGCAGACCCTGCTGCGCCCCGACGGCCGGCGCGTGGCGCTCGCGGACCTCGCGCTCGGCGCGCTGCTCGTGCTCGCGGCGGGCGTGCTCGTCGCGATGCGGCTCGGCGCCCAGGTCGACTCGACGTGGGTGCTGCCCGCGCTGCTCGTGCTGGTCGGGCTGGGCCTCGCCTGGAGCCAGCTCGACGCCGTGCAGCGCCCTACGGGCGACCGCCGGCGCATCAGCGTGCTGCGCCTCATCGGCGGCGTGCTGCTCGCGGCGGCGGGCGTCCTGCTGCTCGTGGGGGAGAGCGTCGGGCGCGGCGTCGAGCCGGCGCTCATGGTGCAGGCCGGGATCGGTGCGCTGGCGGTGCTGCTGGGCGTCGGGCTGGTGCTCGCGCCGTGGTGGGTGCGCCTGGTGCGCGAGCTCGGCGACGAGCGTGCCGCCCGCGCGCGGGAGGCCGAGCGGGCCGACATCGCCGCGCACCTGCACGACTCGGTGCTGCAGACGCTCGCCCTCATCCGCGCCCGCGCCGACGAGCCGGCCGAGGTCGCGCGCATGGCGCGCGCGCAGGAGCGCGAGCTGCGCGAGTGGCTGTACGACGACCGCCACGAGCCCGGCACGTCGCTCGTGGCGGCGCTGCGCGCGGTCGTGGCGGAGGTGGAGGACTCCCGCTCCGGCCCGACCGGCGAGCCGGTCGCCGTCGACGTCGTCGTGGTGGGGGACCGCGTGCCGGACGCCGACGCGCAGGCGCTGCTGCAGGCGACGCGGGAGGCGCTCGTCAACGCGGTGGTGCACGGGCGGCCGCCGGTGTCGCTCTACCTGGAGGCAGGGCCCGCGATCACGGAGGTGTTCGTGCGCGACCGCGGCGACGGCTTCGACCTCGACGCCGTGGGGCCTGACCGCTTCGGCGTCCGCGAGTCGATCATCGGGCGCGTGCGGCGCCGGGGCGGCACCGCGCGCGTGACCAGCAGCCCCGAGCGGGGCACCGAGGTGCACCTGTGCATGCCGGTCGGCGGGTCCTCGCCCGCACCCGACGCCGCACCGGCGCCCGCCCCGCACCCGGCCGGCGCCCGCGTCGGCGACCCCGACCACCCCGCGGCCGCAGGCCGCACCGATCTGCAGGAGGACGCGTGAGCGCCGTCGACGTCGTGCTGGTGGACGACCACCACATGTTCCGGGCGGGCGTCAAGGCGTCCCTCGACGACCGCGTGCGCGTGGTCGGCGAGGCCGCGACCGTCGACGAGGCGGTACGCGTCGTGCACGAGCTCGCGCCGCCCGTCGTCCTGCTGGACGTGCACCTGCCGGGCGGTGACGGCGGCGGCGGCGCGGAGGTCGTGCGGCGCTGCGTCGACGTGCCGGGCACCCGGTTCCTCGCGCTGTCGGTGTCCGACGCGGCCGAGGACGTGGTCGCGGTCATCCGCGTCGGCGCCCGGGGGTACGTCACCAAGGCGATCGACCCGGCCGCGCTGTCCGACGCGGTGCTGCGGGTCGCGGGCGGCGACGCGGTGTTCTCCCCGCGGCTGGCGGGGTTCGTGCTCGACGCGTTCGGCGCCGCGGCGGGCGACGTCGCGACGGGCGACGACGAGCTCGACCGGCTGTCGGCGCGCGAGCGCGAGGTCATGCGGCTCATCGCCCGCGGGTACACGTACCGCGAGGTGGCGGCGGAGCTGTTCATCTCGATCAAGACCGTCGAGACGCACGTCTCCGCGGTGCTGCGCAAGCTGCAGCTCTCCAACCGCAACGAGCTGACCCGGTGGGCGGCGGCGCGCCGGCTGCTGTGACGCACGCGGCGCGATCTGACGTCGCGTCATATCACGCGGCCCGCCTCGGTACCCTGTGCGCATGGACGTCGTCTACGGGATCCTCGTCGTGCTCCACCTGCTGGGCTGGGCCATGGTCTTCGGCGGTGCGCTCGCCGGCATGCGGAAGGCGACGCTCAACGCGGGCGTCTTCCACGGCATCCTGACCGCGCTGCTCACCGGCATCCTCCTCACGGGCCTCGCGTCCGCGGACGTGGTGGACCGGGACGTCGACACCACGAAGATCGCCGTCAAGCTCGTCGTCGCGCTCGCGGTCACCGCGCTCGTCGTCCTCGGACGGCGCCGGGGCGAGAAGGTGACGAAGGGCTGGCTCGGTGCGGTCGCCGGCCTGACCGCGCTCAACGTGGCGGTCGCCGTCCTGTGGTGAGCACCGCGTCCGCCTGACGCACCCCGCCCGCCCGCCCCTGACCCTGCTCCGCCCGCCGGCCGGGACGCCCCCTGCGTCCCGGCCGCGCACGTCCTGGGCCGTGCCGCTACGGTCGGCGCCGTGATGATCGACTGGGGCACCGAGCTCGACCTGCTCACCGGGCTGCTCGTGCTGGTGGGGCTCGTCGGGGTGGTCGTGCAGGTGCTGCCCGGCGCGCTGCTCGTCGCCGGCGCGGTGGTGCTGTGGGGCGCGCTGCAGGGTACGGGCCTGGGCTGGGCCGTGGTCGCCGCCGCCGTCGCGATCACCGTCGTCGCGCAGGTCGCGAAGTACCTGCTGGCGGGCCGGCACCTGCAGCGCGGCGGCGTGCCGAACCGCACGCTCGTGTGGGGCGGCGTCGCCGGCGTCGTGGGCTTCTTCCTCGTGCCCGTCGTGGGGCTGCCGCTCTTCTTCGTCGGTGCGGTGTACCTGGCGGAGCGGCTGCGCCTGGGGGAGCGCGCGCCCGCGTGGCGGTCCACGGTGCGGGCGCTGCAGGCCACCGGGCTGACGATCCTCGTCGAGCTCGCGGGCGCGCTGCTCGTCGTGGCGGCGTGGGGGGTCGGGCTGCTCCTGCGGTGAGCGGCGGCGGCCGCGTGGTCCGTCGTGTCGGTGGGGCGACCTACCCTGGTGGGGTCATGACGTCCTTGTTCGAGAGCCTCTCCCTGCCCGTCCCCGCCGGCGCCACCCCGCGCCCCCGTCCGGACGCGCGGGCCGCCGTCGCGCGCTCGCACGCGGGCGAGTCGTCCGGCCTGCCGCTCGTGGTCCCGCCGCGGGGCGACGACGTGGGCGAGGAGCCCTCCGCCGACCCGCGCGCCGCGCGCGACGCCGCCCGCGCCGAGGCCCTGCTCGAGGGGCTCAACCCCCAGCAGCGCGAGGCCGTGCTGCACGCCGGCGGGCCGCTCCTCATCGTCGCGGGCGCGGGCTCGGGCAAGACGCGGGTGCTCACGCACCGCATCGCCCACCTGCTGGCCACGCACCGGGCGCGGGCCGGCGAGGTCCTGGCGATCACGTTCACCAACAAGGCCGCGGCCGAGATGCGCGAGCGCGTCGAGGCGCTGGTCGGGCCGTCCGCGCAGCGCATGTGGGTCTCCACGTTCCACTCCGCGTGCGTGCGCATCCTGCGCCGGGAGGCCGCGACGCTCGGCATGCGCTCGAGCTTCTCGATCTACGACGCCGCGGACTCGCAGCGCCTGCTGACGCTGGTCGCCCGCGAGCTCGACCTCGACCCGAAGCGCTACCCGCCCAAGGCGCTCGCGGTGAAGATCTCGAACCTCAAGGACGAGCTCGTCGACCCCGACACGTTCGCCGTGACGTCCGGCGGCGGCAGCGCCAACGACTTCGACACCGTGCTCGCGCAGGTCTACCGGCGCTACCAGCAGCGGCTGCAGCAGGCCCACGCGCTCGACTTCGACGACATCATCGTGCGCACGGTCGAGCTGCTGCAGGGCTTCCCGGAGGTCGCCGAGCACTACCGCCGGCGCTTCCGGCACGTCCTCGTCGACGAGTACCAGGACACGAACCACGCGCAGTACGTGCTGGTGCGCGAGCTCGTGGGCGTCGACGGCGGCGCGGACGGGCACGGCGTCGACCGCGGCGAGCTGACGGTCGTCGGCGACGCCGACCAGTCGGTGTACGCGTTCCGCGGCGCGAGCATCCGCAACATCCTCGAGTTCGAGGCGGACTACCCGGACGCGCGCACGATCCTGCTCGAGCAGAACTACCGGTCGACGCAGACGATCCTGTCCGCCGCGAACGCGGTGATCGCGAAGAACCCGAACCGCCGGCCCAAGCGGCTGTGGACGGACTCGGGCGCCGGCCCGCAGATCGTCGCCTACGTCGCGGACTCCGAGCACGAGGAGGCGCGGTTCGTCGCCGAGGAGATCGACCGCCTCGGCGACACCCAGGGCGTGCGGCCCGGCGACGTCGCGATCTTCTACCGCGCGAACGCGCAGTCGCGCGCGCTCGAGGAGGTCCTCGTGCGCGTCGGCCTGCCGTACAAGGTGGTCGGCGGCACGCGCTTCTACGAGCGGCGCGAGATCCGGGACGCCATCGCGTACCTGCGCGCCGTCGCGAACCCGGACGACGACGTGAGCACCCGCCGCATCCTCAACGTGCCCAAGCGCGGGCTGGGGGAGCGGTCCGAGGCGATGGTCGCGGCGTTCGCCGAGCGCGAGCGCATCTCGTTCGGCGCCGCCCTGACGCGGCTCGACGAGGTGCCGGGGCTCGGCACGCGCGCGGTCACCGGCATGCGCGCGTTCGCGACGATGGTCGAGGAGCTGCGT
Organism: Cellulomonas sp.; assembly: GCA_031178625.1. GTDB lineage: Bacteria > Actinomycetota > Actinomycetes > Actinomycetales > Cellulomonadaceae > Cellulomonas. The sequence goes on along the minus strand of JAPSIR010000001.1, from coordinate 1,118 downwards.
GACCTCGCCGCCACCGCCGGACCCGCGCAGGTGCTCGGCGCGGCGCTCGACCGCAGCGGCTACCTCGCCGAGCTGCGCGCGAGCGAGGACCCGCAGGACGCGTCGCGCGTCGAGAACCTCGCCGAGCTGCACGCGGTCGCCTCCGAGTTCGAGCAGAGCGACCCCGAGGGAGACCTCGCCGACTTCCTCGAGCGCGTGTCCCTCGTCGCCGACTCGGACCAGATCCCCGTGCCGGACGGTGCCGACGGCGAGGACGGGGACGCACGCCCCGACCAGGGCGTCATCACCCTGATGACGCTGCACACCGCGAAGGGCCTCGAGTTCCCGGTCGTCTTCCTCACCGGCATGGAGGACGGCACCTTCCCGCACATGCGATCGCTGGCCGACCCGGACCAGCTCGCCGAGGAACGGCGCCTCGCGTACGTCGGCCTGACGCGGGCGCGCGAGCGGCTGTACGTGTCGCGCGCCGCCGTGCGCACCGCGTGGGGCGTGCCGAACGAGTTCCCGCCGAGCCGGTTCCTCGACGACCTGCCCGAGGACCTCGTCGACTGGCGCCGCCGCGAGTCGTCGACGTCGCGGCTGCGCGGCGGCTGGGGGTCCGGCTTCGGCGCCGGTGGTGGGCGCGGCTCAGGCTGGGGCGAGCAGCGCCCCGGCTCCGGCAACGGACCGGTGCGCACGGAGCAGCGCCCGACGCTGCCGCGCACGGGCGCGTCCTTCGGCTCGGCGACGCCGCGCTCGACCACGGAGGTCCCCGACCTCGGCATCGGCGACAAGGTGACGCACGACGCGTACGGCCTCGGCACGGTCGTGGCCGTCGAGGGCGCGGGCGCCAACGCGGTCGCGAAGATCGACTTCGGCTCGCACGGCACCAAGCGCCTGCTGCTGCGGTACTCGCCGGTCACCAAGCTGTAGGACACGGTCGGCCCGGCGGGTGAGCGCGGCCACAGTCTCTCGATGTCGAGGGACCTCGGTCCCGACGATACGATCGAAGCGGGCGACGCGGCCGCACAGGGCCGCCCGCGCGGTCGACGAGAGGAAACCGGACCAGGTGGACCTGTTCGAGTACCAGGCACGTGACATCTTCGAGAAGCACGGCGTGCCCGTGCTCGGCGGCATCG
>JAPSIR010000054.1:12232-16995 GCA_031178625.1 Cellulomonas sp. | reverse complement strand
GAGCCGGACTCGCCGACCACGGCGACCGTCTGCCCGGCGTGCACGTCGAACGACGCGCCGCGCACGGCGACGGTCGGCCCGGCGTCGGTGCGGAAGGTGACCTCCAGGTCGCGGATGCTCAGCAGGGCCTCGCCCGCCGGCGTGCCGGGGGTCGTGCTCGTCGTCGTCACGTCAGCGCCTCCTCGAACGCGGGTCGAGGGCCTCGCGCAGCGCCTCGCCGAACAGGGTGAAGCCGAGCGCCGTCACCGAGATGCACACGCCCGGCCACAGCGCGAGCCGCGGCGCGATCTCGAGCTCGTTCTGCGCCGCGACGAGCATGCGGCCCCACTCGGCCGTCGTCGGCGACCCGCCGCCGAGACCGAGGAACGACAGGGCGGCGGCCTCGATGACCGCCGTGGCCAGGAGCAGCGTCGCCTGGACGATCACCGGGGACACGCTGTTCGGCAGCACGTGGCTCATCGTCACGGTGCGGCGCGACAGCCCCAGCGAGCGCGCGGCGAGGACGTAGTCCTGCCCGCGCTGCGCGAGCATCGACCCCCGCAGGAGCCGGGCGAACACGGGCACCTGCACGACGCCGATGGCGATGACGACGGAGGTCGGCGTCGGCCCGGCCACGGCGGCGATGGACACCGCGAGGAGCAGGCTCGGCACCGCGAGCATCAGGTCGACGAACCGCATCGCCACGGAGTCGACCCAGCCGCCGAACGCGCCCGCGAGCAGGCCCACGAGCATGCCGCCCGCGAGCCCCAGCAGCGTGGACAGCACGCCGATCAGCAGGGACGCACGCGCACCCCAGATGAGCTGGGACAGCACGTCCGCGCCGTACCGGTCCAGGCCGAGCGGGTGGTCGCCCGAGGGACCGGGGATGAACGTCGGGCGCACCTCGGCGCGACCGGGCAGCTCGCCCGGTCCGTAGGGCGCCAGGAGCGGCGCGAGCAGCGCGACCAGCACGAACGCGACGACGATCAGCGCGCCCACGATCGCGCCCGGGTTGCGGACCAGCCGACGCAGGGCGACGCGCCCCAGCGACTCCCCCGCGCGGCGGTCCTCGGCGAGCCCGTCGCCGGCGTCCACCGGCGGCTGCGGGACCTCGTACACCTCGGGTGCGCTCATCGTGCCCTCATCCTCGGGTCGATCAGTCCGTAGGAGACGTCCACCGCGAGGTTCACCAGCGCGTAGACGATCGCGATGAGCAGGATGAAGCCCTGCAGCACCGCGTAGTCGAGCGCGAAGATCGCGTCCGACAGGAACTTGCCGATGCCGGGGTACGCGAACACCGTCTCGGTGAGCACCGCCCCCGAGAGCAGCAGGCCGACCTGCAGGCCGATGGTCGTGGACACGGGGAGCATCGCGTTGTGCAGGATCACGCGGCGACGCAGGTGCCCGTGCGCGAGGCCCTTGGCGCGGGCCGTGCGGACGTAGTCGGCGTGCTGCACGTCGATCACGGACGCGCGCGTGATCCGCGCGATGATCGCGAGCGGGATGGACCCGAGCGCGACCGCCGGCAGCAGCAGGTGCACGAACGCGTCCCAGCTGGCGTCCCACTCGCGCGTGAGCAGGCCGTCGAGCACGTAGAAGCCCGTGGGGTGCGTCGCGATCATCGCGGGGTCCTGCCGTCCGGAGGACGGGAACCAGCCGAGCTGGACCGCGAACAGCCACTTGAGCAGGAAGGCCAGGAAGAACACGGGGATCGTGACGCCGAGCAGCGACACGACGACGGCGACGTGGTCGACCGCGCGTCCCTGGTACCGCGCCGCGAGGTAGCCGAGCGGGATGCCCACGCCGACCGCCACGAGCAGCGCCACGAGCGACAGCTCGATCGTCGCCGGGAACCGAGCGAGGAACTCCTCCAGCACCGGGCGGCCGGTCCGCGTGGACGCGCCGAAGTTGCCCTGCAGCAGCTGGCCGAGCCAGGTCACGTACTGCTCCGGCAGGGGCCGGTCGAAGCCGTAGAGCTCGTTGATCCGCTCCACCGCCTCCGGGGTGGCGCGCTCCCCCAGGAGAGCCGTCGCCGGCCCTCCCGGGAGGGCGCGCACCCACAGGAACAGCAGGATCGACAACCCGAACAAGGTCGGGACGAGCAGGGCGAGTCGTCTCAGGACGAGTCGGGTCATCGGGTGCCGTCGCTCCTCAGTCGCCGAGGGTCACGACGTTGTAGACCTCGTCCTGCACGGGCGAGGCCGGGTAGTCGTGCACGTCCGGCTTGAACGCGAGCGACGGGACGGGGTGCGCCAGCGGGATGCCCGGCAGGAACTCCATGATCGCCGCGTTGGCGTCCTCGTACGCCGCCTGCTGCTCGTCGGGGTCGGCGACGTAGCGGGCGTCGTTCACGGCCTGGAACAGCGCCGGGTTGTCGAAGCCCCACTCGTTCGAGGCACCGCCGAAGAAGACGCCGATGAAGTTGTAGGTGTCGTTGTAGTCGCCGGTCCAGCCGAGCAGGTGCAGGCCGTGCTCGGCGCCGCCCTGGATGGTGTCGAGGTACTCCGGGTTCCACGGCGCGGGCACCGGGTTGACCGTGATGCCGACCGCCTCGAGGTCTGCCTCGACGGCGGTGAAGACCTGCTCCGGCGTCGGCATGTACGGGCGCGACACGTTCGTCGGGTAGTTGAAGTCGATCGTGAGGTCCGCCTTGCCGGCCTCGGCGAGGAGCTGGCGCGCCCGGTCGGGGTCGTAGTCGTACGTCGCGACGTCCTCGTTCCAGCCGACGACCGACGGCGGCACGAAGTTGGTCGCGACCTCCGTGCCCTCGGGCAGCGTCTGGGCGACGAGCGCCTCCTTGTTGATCGCGTGCGCGATCGCCTGCCGGACCTTGACGTCGGCCAGGTCGGGGTTCGCCTGGTTCATGCCGAGGTACAGGATGTTGAACGGGTCGCGGTTCACGATCTGGAATCCGGCCTCCTCGAGCGCCGCGACGTCCGCGGGACCCACGAGGTCGTAGCCGTCGATGTCGCCCGCCTGGAGCGCCTGCCGGCGCGCCGTCGCGTCGGAGATGATCGGGAAGACGATCCGGCGGACCTGGCCCTGCTCGCCCCAGTAGTCGTCGTAGGCCGTGAGCACGACCTCCTCGCCCGGGCTCCAGGACTCGAAGACGTACGGCCCGGTGCCGGTCGGGTGCGCCGTCGCGTACTCGGGCAGCACGGGCGTGTCGCCCTCGCCGGTCACGTTGTCGGCGTCGTACTCCTCGAGAGCCGTCGGCGACTGCATGGAGAACGACGGCAGGGACAGGGCCGCGATGAGCTCGGGCAGGGGGCTCCTGAGCGTCACGACCGCCGTGGTGTCGTCCGGCGCGTCGCAGGACTCGTACTTGCCGGTGCCGTTCAGCGACTCGACGTCACTGGACGCGAAGCCGCCGTTGACCTTCTGCCAGTAGTAGGAGAGGGACTCGGACTGCGCGACGCCGGTGAAGTTGTTCCACCGCTCGAAGTTCGCGCAGACGGCCTCGCCGTCGAACGGCGTGCCGTCGTGGAAGGTCACGCCCTCCTTGAGGTCGAACGTGTACTCGAGACCGTCCTCGCTGACCTCCCACGACTCCGCCAGGAGCGGCGCGGGGTCGGCGGTGCCGGGCTCGACGCCGACGAGGCCCTCGAAGATCTGCCGCGCGACGCGGAAGGACTCGCCGTCGTTCGCGAACGCGGGGTCCAGGGACGCGGGGTCCGACGACGCCGCGAAGATGAACGTGCTGCGGCCCTCGCCGGTCGATCCGTCCGTGGCGTCGCCACCGGAGTCGCGGTCGCTCGCGGCGCAGGCGGACAGGGCGAGCCCCACCGCGACGCCACCGGCGACCATCTGCCACCTGGTCTTCACTGATCTGCCACCTCTCTGACGGGCACGACGGTCGTCGCGCCTCGCGGGACCCGGCGAACGCTAGGTGTGCGTTGTCACGTCGTTGTTACGCACTGGTACGGATTCCGCATCGGACAGACTGGACGCATGCACCACGATCCGGGCGACGACACGCTGGCGAGCGCAGGTTTCCGCCGCGTCCCCGACGCGGAGGGCGGCCAGGCCGCCCGGCGGTGGTGGGACGCCAACGCGGGCGAGTACCTCGCCGAGCACGGCGACTTCCTCGGCGAGGTCGACCTGCTGTGGTGCCCCGAGGGCCTGCGAGAGTCGCAGGCGCACCTGCTCGGCGACGTGGCCGGTCGGCAGGTCCTCGAGGTCGGCGCCGGTGCCGCGCAGGGCAGCCGCTGGCTGCGGGCGGTCGCCGGCGCGCACGCCGTCGCCACGGACGTCTCGCACGGGATGCTCGCAGCCGGGGCGGCCGCGGACGCGGCGCGCGGCGTCCCGGTGCCGCTGGTCCAGGCCGACGCCCGCGCGCTGCCCTTCCCCGCCGCGTCCTTCGACGTGGTGTTCACGGCGTTCGGCGCCCTGCCGTTCGTCCCCGACCCCGAGCGCGTGCACGCGGAGGTGGCACGCGTGCTGCGCCCCGGCGGCCGCTGGGTGTTCTCGGTCACCCACCCGCTCCGGTGGGCCTTTCCCGACGACCCCGGGCCCGAGGGGCTCACCGCGACCCGGTCGTACTTCGACCGCCGCCCCTACGTCGAGCAGGCCGCCGACGGCCGGGTCCTGTACGCCGAGTACCACCGCACGCTCGGCGACCACGTCGCCGACGTCGTGGGCGCGGGGTTCGTGCTGGACCGCCTCGTCGAGCCCGAGTGGCCGTCGGGCCACGACCGGGTGTGGGGCGGCTGGGGGCCGGTGCGCGGGGCGCGGCTGCCCGGCACCGCGATCCTCGTCACCCACCTGCCCGCACGCTGACGCCG
>JAPSIR010000054.1:0-12132 GCA_031178625.1 Cellulomonas sp. | reverse complement strand
GGTCACGGTCGCGTCAGTGCGACGTCGCCTTCTCGGCGCCGGCACCGGTGAGCGAGCGCACCTCCATCTCGGCGAACTTCTCCGGGTGCGGCTTCTCCTTGCTCAGCAGGGTCCCCACGATGCCGAGCAGGAACGCGAGCGGGATCGACACGATGCCCGGGTTCTCCAGCGGGAAGATCGCGAAGTCGACCGACGTGTCGCGGATCATCGACAGGCTGTCGCCGGTGGCGGGGTCGACCTTCCCGGAGACGACGGGCGAGAACGCGATGAGCACCAGGCACGAGATCAGCCCGCCGTACATGCTCCACAGCGCGCCCGCGGTGTTGAACCGCTTCCAGAACAGCGAGTAGATGATCGTGGGCAGGTTCGCCGACGCCGCGACGGCGAACGCGAGCGCCACGAGGAAGGCCACGTTCTGCCCGTTGGCGAAGATCCCGCCGACGATCGCCAGCGCCCCGATCGCGACGACGGTGATGCGCGCCACCCGCACCTCCTTGTCGGGCTCGACCTGACCCCGCTTGATGACGGAGGCGTAGATGTCGTGCGCGAAGGACGCGGCGGCCGTGATCGTCAGCCCGGCGACGACCGCGAGGATCGTCGCGAACGCGACCGCCGAGATGACGCCGAGGAGCAGCACCCCGCCGAGCTCGTACGCGAGCAGCGGCGCCGCGGAGTTGGCGCGTCCGGGCGCGGACGCGATGCGCTCCGGCCCGACGAGCGCGCCGGCGCCGTACCCGAGCACGAGCGTGAACAGGTAGAAGATGCCGATCAGCCAGATGGCCCACACGACCGAGCGCCGGGCCTCCTTGGCCGAGGGCACCGTGTAGAACCGCATGAGGACGTGGGGCAGGCCGGCGGTGCCCAGCACGAGGGCCAGCGCGAGGGACAGGAAGTTCAGCTGCGTGAGCGCCGAGGCCCCGTACTGACGTCCCGGCTCGATCAGCGTCTCGCCGCCCTCGCCGGCCACGTCGATCGCACCCTGCAGCAGGTCGGACAGGTTGAAGCCGAAGCGCGCGAGCACCCACACGGTCATGACCCCGGCGCCCGCGATGAGCAGGATCGCCTTGATGATCTGCACCCACGTGGTGCCCTTCATGCCGCCCACGAGGACGTACAGGATCATCAGCGCGCCGACGACGGCGATGACGACGCTCTGCGCCGCGACGGTGTCGAGCCCGAGGAGCAGGGCCACGAGGCCGCCGGCACCCGCCATCTGCGCCAGCAGGTAGAAGAAGACGACGGCGAGCGTCGAGATGGCCGCCGCCATGCGCACGGGGCGCTGCCTGAGGCGGAACGACAGCACGTCCGCCATCGTGAAGCGACCCGTGTTGCGCAGCAGCTCCGCCACGAGCAGGAGCGCCACGAGCCATGCGACGAGGAACCCGATCGAGTACAGGAACCCGTCGTAGCCGTAGATCGCGATGGCGCCGCAGATGCCCAGGAACGAGGCCGCCGACAGGTAGTCCCCCGCGATGGCGGTGCCGTTCTGCGGTCCGGTGAAGGACCGGCCGGCCGCGTAGTAGTCCGCCGCGCTGCGGTTGTTGCGCGACGCGCGGAAGACGATGACGAGCGTCACGAGGACGAACGCGCCGAAGATCGCGATGTTCACGACCGGCTCGCCGATCTGCTCCGCGGGTGCCGTCGCCGCGGGGAGCACCCCGGCCAGGACCGTCGCGCTCATGCCCGGCTCCCCTCGGGGCCGCGCGCGGCGGCCGCGCCGCCGACCGTGCCCAGCTCGATCTCGTCACGCAGCTGCGCGGCGACCGCGTCCTGCCGGTTGTTCGCCCACCGCGCGTAGATCATCGTGATGGCGAACGTGGAGACGAACTGCCCGAGCCCGAACAGCAGACCGACGGTGATGGTGCCGGCCACGCGCTGGCTCATGAAGTCGTGCGCGTAGTTGGCCAGCAGGACGTACACGAAGTACCAGACGAGGAACAGCGCCGTCATCGGGAAGACGAAACGTCGAAACCTTCGCCGAAGGTCCTGGAACTCGGGCGAGCGCTGCACGCGCTGGTAGTCGGTCTCCTGGTGGGTCTCGGACACAGCCACCTCCGCAGGTCGTGGTGGCCACGTCGCCACCGAGGCGCAACTCTGGCGCAGATCAGTCCGACATTCCAGGCACCACGCGTCCGCAGATCGCCGAAAGTCGATCGAAACGACGACAGCTGTCACCCGGACCGGTGACAGCAGCCGTCGACGGGACGGCGCGGGTCGTCAGTGGCCGGCCTCGTGCCAGCTGGCACCCACCCCGACGGACACGTCCAGCGGCACGTCGAGCGGGCCGTCCGGAACCGCGTCCCCCGCGCGCCCCATCTGCTCGCGCACGAGCGCCTCGACCTCGTCGCGCTCCCCGGCGGCGACCTCGAGCACCAGCTCGTCGTGCACCTGCAGCAGCATCCGGGACGCGAGGCCGCGGCGGCGCAGCTCGCCGTCCACCCCGAGCATCGCGACCTTGATGAGGTCCGCGGCGCTGCCCTGGATCGGCGCGTTGAGCGCCATGCGCTCCGCCATGTCGCGGCGCTGCCGGTTGTCGCTCGTCAGGTCGGGCAGGTACCGCCGGCGCCCGAGGATCGTGGCCGTGTAGCCCGTCGCCCGGGCCTGGTCGACGACGCCGCCCAGGTAGTCGCGCACGCCGCCGAACCGGGAGAAGTAGTCGGCCATCAGCGCAGAGGCCTCCGAGACCTCGATCGACAGCTGCTGCGAGAGCCCGTAGGACGACAGTCCGTACGCGAGCCCGTAGCTCATCGCCTTGATCTTCGAGCGCATGGCCGAGGTGACCTCGTCGGTCGGCACGTCGAACACGCGCGAGCCCACGTAGCTGTGCAGGTCCTCCCCCGACCGGAACGCCGCGATGAGGCCCTCGTCGCCCGACAGGTGCGCCATGATGCGCATCTCGATCTGCGAGTAGTCGGCGGTCAGCAGCGTCTCGTAGCCCGGTCCCACGACGAACGCCCGCCGGATCTGCCGGCCGGCCTCCGTCCGGATCGGGATGTTCTGCAGGTTCGGGTCCGCCGAGGACAGCCGGCCCGTGGCGGCGATCGTCTGCTGGAAGGTCGTGCGGATGCGCTCGTCCGTGCCGACCGTGCGCAGCAACCCCTCCACCGTCTGGCGCAGCCGGATCGCGTCGCGGTGCGCCAGCAGGTGCTCGAGGAACGGGTGCTGCGTGCGCGCGAACAGGTCCGTGAGCGCGGCGGCGTCGGTCGTGTACCCCGTCTTGATCTTCTTCGTCTTCGGCATGCCCAGCTGGTCGAAGAGGACCTCCTGCAGCTGCTTCGGCGACCCGAGGTTCACCTCACGCCCGATGACCGCGTACGCGTCGGCGGCCGCCGACTGCACCTGCGTGTCGAACTCCCGCTCGAGGGACGTCAGGTACGCGTGGTCCACCGCGATGCCGGTGCGCTCCATGCGGGCGAGCACGTCCTGCAGCGGCAGCTCCAGGTCGCTGAGCAGTCCCGTGGCGCCCCGGTCGCCTACCTCGGCCGCCAGGACGTCGACGAGGTCGCGCACCGCGGCGGCCCGCACGGCGGCCCGGCGCCCCTCGTCCGCACCGTCGACCTCGAGGTCGAGCGCACCCTGACCGGCGGCCGCGGCGTCGTCCGCCGTCAGCTCGCGGTGCAGGTAGCCGATCGCGAGGTCGGGCAGGTCGTAGGCGCGCCGGTCCGGCTGGCACAGGTACGCCGCGAGCTCGGTGTCGAACGCGACGCCCGCCAGCGGCAGCCCACGCCCCCCGAGCGCGTGCCACGCCTCCTTGGCGGCGTGCAGCGCCTTCGGACGCGCCGGGTCGGCCAGCCAGGCGGCCAGCGCCTGCTCGTCCTGCGGGCCGATCTCGGTGAGGTCGTACGCGACCGCCTGCCCCTGCGCGTCGGCGACGGCGACGCCCCAGGCGTCGCCGCGTCCAGGGCTGCCCGTGCCGCGGACGTCGAGCCCGAGCAGCGCGTCGCCGCGCTCCTCGAGCCACGCGGCCAGCCCGCCGGCGCCCACCTCGACCAGGTCGAGGGCGGCGGCGGTCGCCACCCGCTCCTCGCGGGCCTCGTCGGGCAGCATCGCGAACAGGCGGTCGCGCAGCGTCCGGAACTCCAGCTCGTCGAGGATCGTGTGCAGCTCCTGGCGGTCCCACGGGCGCACCGCGAGGTCCTCGGGGCCGACCGGCAGCTCGAGGTCGTCGAGCAGGCGGTTGAGCTCCCGGTTGAGCTGCACCTGCGCGAGGTTCGCCCGCAGCGACTCCCCCGCCTTGCCGCCGATCGCGTCCGCGTGGGCGACGACGCCGTCGAGGCCGTCGTACTGCGTGACCCACTTCGCCGCCGTCTTCGGACCGACCCCGGGCACGCCCGGCAGGTTGTCGCTCGTCTCGCCGACGAGCGCGGCGATGTCGGGGTAGCGCTCCGGCGGGACGCCGTACTTGGCCTCCACCGCCTCGGGCGTCATGCGCGCCAGCTCGGACACGCCCTTCACCGGGTACAGCACGGTGACGCCGGGCCGGACCAGCTGGAACGCGTCGCGGTCGCCCGAGCAGATGGCGACGTGCATGCCGGCCGCGGTGGCGCGGCCGGCGAGCGTGGCGAGGATGTCGTCGGCCTCGAAGCCCGGCTTGTCGAGGACCTGCACGTGCATCGTGGCGAGCAGCCGCCGGATGATGTCGACCTGCCCGCGGAACGGTTCGGGCGTCGCGTCGCGGTTGCCCTTGTAGGCCTCGTACCGCTCGGTGCGGAACGTGGTGCGGCCGGCGTCGAAGGCGACCGCCACGTGCGTCGGCTCCTCGTCGCGCAGCAGGTTCGCGAGCATCGACGTGAAGCCGAAGACGGCGTTCGTGGGCTGCCCCGTCGACGTCGCGAACTTGTCGACGGGGAGCGCGAAGAACGCCCGGTACGCCATCGAGTGGCCGTCGATGAGGAGGAGGCGGGGGGCGGTCGCTGGCTGTGCGGCGGTCACGGTGCCAACCTAGCGGCCATGTCCGACACCGCCGTCCCCGTCCCCGCGTCCACCCCCGCCTTCACGATGCCGTCCGTCGACGGCACGCTGCTCGCGCGCATGGGCATCGACGTCACCCGCGTCGACGCCGACGGTGCGACCGGCACGATGCCGGTGGCGGGGAACACCCAGCCCTACGGCCTCCTGCACGGGGGCGCCTCGGCGGCGCTCGCCGAGACGCTCGGGTCGCTCGCGGCGCAGGCCCACGCGGGGCCGGGCCGGGCGGCCGTCGGGATCGAGCTCAACGCGACGCACCACCGGTCCGTACGCGGCGGCACCGTGACGGGCCGGGCGACCGCGCTGCACCGCGGCCGGTCGCTCGCGACCTACGAGGTCGTCGTCGAGGACCCGGACGGGCGGCGCGTGTGCACCGCGCGCCTGACCTGCATGCTCATCGACCGCACCTGACGCACCCCGCCCGGCGGCTCGGCCCCCGCCCGCTCCCGGGCGCGGCGCCGACGCTCGATGAGGTCCTCGAGCCCGCGGGCGGCGGCGCCGCGGGCACCGGCGAGGCCCCCGACGTCGTGGCTGAGCCGGCGCTGCAGCGCGGCGGTGGAGACGTGCCGGTGCGCCGCCGCCGGCGCGAACCCGAGACGGGCGAAGAACCTCTGCATGCCACGGGCGCCGGGCAGCGGGGCCGCGTACACCTCCGTCGCGCCCGCCTCGTCGGCGAGCGCGGTGGCCGCCTGCAGCAGGGCGTGCCCGATCCCGCGCCGGCGCAGGTCCGGCCGGACGAAGACCGCCTCGAGGCCCAGCACCGCCGCGTCCGTGAACAGGCCCGGCCCCATCAGGCGGCACAGCAGCAGCCCGGCCGGCGCGCCGTCGCACGTCGCGACGAGGACGCGGCCCCCCTCGACCGACCCGAGGACCGCGAGCTGCTCGCGCAGCCGACCGCGGTCGTCGCTGCACAGCTGGGCGCCGACGCCGGCCTCCGCCCGCGCCTCGAGGCAGAGGTCGACGAGCGCGTCGAGGTCCGGCGCCTGCGCCGGACGGACCTGGATGCCTGGCCGCACGGTGGGCCTCCCGGGGATGGTGGAGCGGTACGGACGACGGTGCCGGCTCTCCCCCGGGCCCGGCCCCGCACCGATCATGGACCACGGACCCGAGGTGTGCCTAGCCCCGCGCGGGCGACGTCGCCCGCGGACCTGGACGGACGCCCACGTCGAGCCCGCCGTGCGGGCGACGCGCGAACCCATACCGCCGAGACGCTCGCGTCCGCGTAATGAACAGGACACAATCCCTGCCTATCGTCCTGCCACCCGGCGGGCGCCGGCCCATGACCACGTGCTCCAGCGCACCGCGCGCTCGTGCCCCCCACCCAGGACGGAGGTCCCCGTGCGAGCACTCGCATGCCTGGACCGGACCGTCGCCGCGCGACGAGCGGGGGCAGGTCTCCTGCTCCTGCTCCTGGTCGCGCTGACGACGTCCCTCGTCGCGGCGCCTGCGCGCGCGGCGGCCGCACCGTGCACGCCGGACAGCGGCACCGCGTGCCTCAACATCACCGTGACGTCGCCGGACACCGGTCCGGCGGCGGGCGTCACCGTCACGGTCGAGGGCGGCGGCGGCGAGGTCTCGGCGACGACCGACGCCACCGGGCGCGCCTCGGTGCCCGTGACGGAGGCCGGCGACTACACGGTCACCGTCGACGAGTCCACGCTGCCCGCGGGGACGGTCCTGCGGGACCCGGCCGCCAACGCCGCGACCGTGCCGGTCGTGCTCGGACGCTCCGCGGGCCGCATCTTCCAGGTCGTGCCGCCGGGCGCGGAGGGCGGCGACAGCGGCCCCGCGCCCGGCGCGACCGACGGCGGAACGAGCACGTCGCCGTCCGGCGGCGCCACGCAGACGGCTCCGGCGGACGAGACCGGCGAGAGCGCCGAGGCGAACGCCGGCCCGGGCACCAACCGGTACGCGCAGCTCGTCCTCTCGGGCCTCGTCTTCGGCGTGCTGCTCGCCCTCGCGTCGCTCGGCGCGAACCTCATCTACGGCACCACGGGGCTGTCGAACTTCGCCCACGGCGAGCTCGTCACGCTCGGCGGCATGACCGCCTTCATGGCCGTCCAGTGGTGGGACCTGCCGCTGTGGCTCGCGATCGTGGTCGCCACGCTCGCCGGCGCCGTCGTCGGGTGGCTGCTCAACCAGCTGATCTTCGCGCCGCTGCGCCGCCGCGGCGTCGGGATCACGCAGCAGATGATCGTCACGATCGGCCTCGCCCTCGCCGGCCTCTCGCTCTTCCTGTTCCTGTACGGCGCGCAGCCGGCGCCGATCGTGTCCGGCATCTCGGCACGCATCCAGCTCGGACCGGTGCAGATCTCCGGGCAGTCGCTGCTCTCGGTCGGCGTCGCCGTCGTCGTGCTCGCGGCCGTCGCCCTGACGCTGTCGCGGACCCGGCTCGGCCGGGCCACCCGCGCGGTGTCGGACAACCCGGCGCTGGCCGCCGCGACCGGCATCAAGGTCGAGTCGATCATCAGCGGCGTGTGGGTCGTCTCCGCCGGGCTCGCGTCGCTCGGAGGCGTGCTGCTCGCCCTGTACCTCAACTCGACCCGGTTCAACTTCGGGTCGACGCTGCTGCTCCTCATGTTCGCGGCGATCACCCTCGGCGGCCTCGGCTCGCCGCTGGGAGCCGTCGTGGGCGCCGTCGTCATCGGCCTGGTCGTCGAGCTGTCGACGATCGTCCTGCCGAGCGACATGCGTTACGCGAGCGCGCTCGTGATCCTCATCCTCGTCCTGCTCATCCGGCCGCAGGGCATCCTCGGTCGCGCCGAGCGCATCGGCTAGCGGGAGGTCGACACCATGGACTTCGGGCAGCTCCTCACCAACGTGCTCACCGAGATGACGGGACCGACCGCGATCGCGTACGCGCTCGCGGCGATCGGTCTCAACATCCACTTCGGGCTCACCGGCCTGATCAACATGGGGCAGGCCGGCTTCATGCTCCTCGGGGCGTACGGCTTCGCCGTCTCCACGATCGCCGGCGCACCCCTCTGGCTGGCCTTCCTCGTCGCGATCGGTGCCGCCGTCGTGTTCGCCCTGATCCTCGGCCTGCCGACGCTGAAGCTGCGCGGCGACTACCTGGCGATCGTCACCATCGCGGCCGCCGAGATCGTCCGCATGGTCGGCCGCTCCACGGCGCTGACGGAGATCACCGGCGGGTCGGAGGGCCTCACCGGCAACAGCTTCAAGAGCACCTTCCAGGACGCGTCGCCGCTGCCGGACGACCGCTGGGCGCTCGGCCCCGTCACGCTCGCGACCAACGCCTCCAACAGCTGGTGGCTGCGCATCGTCGGCTGGACGCTCGTGCTCCTCGCGTGCCTCTTCGTGTGGCGCCTCGTGCGCAGCCCGTGGGGCCGCGTCCTGCGGGGCATCCGCGAGGACGAGGACGCGGTCCGCGCGCTCGGCAAGAACGTCTACTCGTACAAGCTCCAGGCGCTCGTGCTCGGCGGGGTGTTCGGCGCCCTCGGCGGGGTCGTGTTCGTCCTCGCGAGCTCGGTGCAGGCCGACTCGCTCGGCAGACCGGTCACGTTCAACACGTGGACGATCCTGCTGCTCGGGGGTGCCGCCACCGTCCTCGGTCCTGTCCTGGGCTCCCTGCTGTTCTGGGGCGCGCTCGTGTTCGTGCGCGGGTTCCTGCGCGGCGCCGTCCCCGCGGACGTGCTGTCGGTGCAGCAGGTCGAGCAGATCGGCTGGGTGCTCGTGGGCATCACGCTGATCCTGCTCATCGTCTTCCGGCCCCAGGGGATCCTGGGCGACAAGAAGGAGCTGGCGATCAATGCCCGCTGAGCAGGTCGTCGACCAGGCCCGTCGGTCGCTGCACGCCGTCGCGCGGACACCGGGCGTCCCGAAGCCCGACCCCCTGCTCGTCGCGGACGGCGTGCGTCGCAGCTTCGGCGGCGTCAACGCGGTCGACGTCGACCACCTCGAGGTGCAGAAGCACGTCATCACCGCGCTCATCGGCCCGAACGGCGCCGGCAAGACGACGTTCTTCAACCTGATGACCGGCTTCGACCGGCCGGACACCGGCTCGTGGGTCTTCGACGGCACGCCGCTCGGCGGCGTGGCGGCGTCCCGCGTCGCCAAGGCGGGCATGGTGCGCACGTTCCAGCTGACGAAGGCGCTCGCGCGCATGACGGTGCTCGAGAACATGCGCCTCGGCGCGCGCGACCAGCCCGGCGAGAACCTCTTCACCGCGCTGGTCAAGCCGCTGTGGGCGCCGCGCGAGCGGGAGATCACCGACAAGGCGATGGCGCTGCTCGAGCGGTTCAAGCTCGACGCCAAGAAGGACGACTTCGCCGGCTCCCTGTCGGGCGGTCAGCGCAAGCTGCTCGAGATGGCCCGCGCACTCATGTCGGACCCGACGCTCGTCATGCTCGACGAGCCGATGGCCGGCGTGAACCCCGCGCTCACGCAGTCGCTGCTGGGGCACATCACCGACCTCCGGGACACCGGCACGACCGTGCTGTTCGTGGAGCACGACATGCACATGGTCCGGCACATCTCCGACTGGGTCGTCGTCATGGCGCAGGGGCAGGTCGTGGCGGAGGGACCTCCCGGGGAGGTCATGGCCGACCAGGCCGTCATCGACGCCTACCTCGGCGCCCACCACGACACCGACCTCGGTGACGACGCCCTGCTCGACGAGGGGGGCGTGATCGACGCCGAGGCCGAGGCGGAAGCCGAGGCCGAGGCCGACACGGAGGAGAAGAAGCCGTGACCGAGACCACCGCACCTGCCGTCCACCGCGGCGCACCGACCGGTGAGCCGCTGCTGCACGCCGACGAGCTGGTCGCCGGCTACCTGCCCGGCGTGAACATCCTCAACGGCTGCTCGCTCGTGCTGCACCCCGGCGAGCTCGTCGGCATCATCGGTCCCAACGGGGCGGGCAAGTCCACGCTCCTCAAGGCGCTGTTCGGGCTGGTCGGCATCCGCTCGGGGACGCTCACGCTGCAGGGCGACGACATCACCAACCTGCGCGCCGACGCGCTCGTGCGTCGCGGCGTCGGGTTCGTCCCGCAGACGAACAACGTGTTCCCGAGCCTGACCATCGAGGAGAACCTCCAGATGGGCGTCTTCCAGACGCCCGCGAAGTTCGCGGAGCGCCTCGAGGTCGTCCTGCACCTGTTCCCCGAGCTCGTGAAGCGCCGCAAGCAGCGCGCGGGCGCGCTGTCCGGCGGCGAGCGCCAGATGGTCGCCATGGCGCGCGCGCTCATGCCGGAGCCGTCGGTGCTGCTCCTCGACGAGCCGTCCGCCGGCCTGTCCCCCGTGCGGCAGGACGAGGCGTTCCTGCGGACCCGGCGCATCAACAAGGCGGGCGTGTCCGTCGTCATCGTCGAGCAGAACGCCCGGCGCGCCCTGCAGATCTGCGACCGCGCGTACGTGCTCGACCAAGGACGAAACGCCTACTCCGGGCCGGGGCGCGAGCTCATGCACGACCCGAAGGTCATCGAGCTCTACCTCGGCACGCTCGCGACCGACGTCGACGCCGCCCGCGCGGCCGACGCCGCACCGCGGCCCCACGCCGGCGGCGAGGTGCCGCCCGAGTCCTGACCGCGGCGCACGCGTCACCGCTGCGGCCCCGGTGCCCGAGGAGGGCACCGGGGCCGTCGCACGTCCGGGCGGGTCCGATCGTGGCCTGCACGCACGCCACGGCGGTCCGTGCGGCCGTCGGGGCGCGTCCCGAGGGCGGCCGGCGGCGCACCCGTACGGGCGCGCGAGAGGGCCCCCGGAGCTCGCTCCGGGGGCCCTCCGCGTCACACGCGGCTCAGTCCTGCGGGACCTCGCCCTCCTCCGAGCGGGAGAACGTGTACGTGTTGTCGCCACCGAACTGGTAGATGCCGATGAAGGCCGACGACGGGTCGTTCGCCTCGTTGAACGGGCCGACACCGGACACGGCCTGGTAGGCGATGTCCTGGCCGTCCTCGATCAGGTCGGCGCACTCCTGCCAGCCCGTGCACTCCTCGCCGCCGTCCGCGCCGGAGACCGCCGCCAGGTTCGCCTGGATCGTCTCGCCGTCGGACGCGCCGCCCTTGAGCGCCGCCAGCGCCGCGAGCATCGTCGCGTCGTACGACTCGGGGCCGTACGAGTACTCCGACAGGTCGGGGTCGACCTCGAGCATGCGCGCCTGGAACTCCTCCGACGGGAACGCGCCCGGCAGGGTGCCCTGCGCGCCCTCGAGGGTGCCGGCGGGGAAGCCGGTCTCACCCTCGGTGCCGAAGTTCTGCAGGTTGCCGTCGACGAAGTACGTCTTGCTCATGTCCCAGCCCTGCGCGACGAGCTCGCGCACGACCAGCGGGGTCTGGTCCGTGAAGGCGAGGATCGCGATCGCGTCGGGGCTCGACGCGATCACGTCGCCGACGATCGTCGAGAAGTTCTGCTCGGCCGGGTCGAACTCCTGGCCCTTCTCGCCGTACACGATCGTGCCGCCGGCGTCGGTGACGACGCCCGCGACGACGTCGCGCAGCGACGTGCCGTAGGAGTCGTTGAAGACGAGGATGCCGACGTTGCTGGCACCGTCCGACACGATCAGGTTGCCGAGCACGTCGCCCTGGACGGAGTCCGGCGGCGCCGTGCGGAAGTAGAAGTCGGAGTAGCCCGACAGGTTGGTCGCCGTGTTGGCCGGCGAGATCTGGACGACGCCCGCGCCCGTGATGTCGTCGATGACGTTGAGCGTCACCGAGGACGACGCGGCACCCACGACGACCGAGACACCGGCGGAGATGAGCTCCTGCGCCGAGGCCGTGGACACGGAGGCGTTGTTCGCGTCCGAGGAGTCCGTGTGCGTGACCTCGACGTCGGCGCCGAACAGGCCGCCGGCCTCGTTGATCTCGGCGACGGCCAGGTCGACGCCGGCGATCTCGGGCGGGCCGAGCTGGGCGAGCGACCCCGTCACGGGCAGCAGCGTCCCGATGTGCAGCGGCTCGCTGCTGCCGCCGCCACCACCGGAGCCGGTCGTCTCCTCGCCGCCGCCGTCGGAACCGCCTGCGCAGGCCGTGAGCGCGAGCACGACCGCGCCGGCGACTGCCACGGCACGTCCTGCATGTGTCGAACGAATCATGCGTGGTACCCCTCTGTGAGCACTGCACCCACCGGACCCGGACGCGGGCCACGGCGATGTGGCGCGAAGGTACTCATGGTTTGTGTCCGCGATGTGAATGGCAACGTCTCGCC
>JAPSIR010000053.1 GCA_031178625.1 Cellulomonas sp. | reverse complement strand
CGTACCGCCCCGGCACGGGTGAGGCCCGCCGCGCCGACACGGGGCCGCGGCCCACCGTGCCGCACCCGCAGACCGCGCCGCTGCCGGTGACGCCGGCGCCGGGCGTCCACGTGACCGCCACGGCGGCTGACCTCCCGCACGACCCGGCCGAGCTGCCGGTGGACCTGCCCCAGGACGTGCCCGCGGACCTGCCGACGGCGCCCGCCGCCGCGTCCGCCCGCCCCGGCACCGGTGCCGACGCCGGTCCGGACGGGCGGCGCCCGCTGGTGATGGGCCCGGCCCCGACCGGCGCCGTGCCGACGGGCGTGCAGCCCGCGGTGGCCGCCGGTGCCGGCGCGGCGCTGCCCGGGCCGGGGCCCGGCGCCCCCGCCCCGGTGCCGCCGCCCGTCGCCTCGCCGTCGTCCGGCCTCCCGCCGGCCCACGCGGCGCGGCACGAGCCGGACCACGCGGGTGCGGGCGAGGGCGGCGCCCCGGCGCACGTCGACGCCGCGGAGGCGCGCACGCAGTTCCTGCCGCCCTTGCGCGAGCCGCTCGACGGCCCGCTCGACGGCCCTCTCGGCGGCGCCTTCGACGAACGCCGCGGGGACGCGCTCGACGGCCCGCGCACGCAGCTCATGCCGCCGGTGCGCGACGACGACCCGATCGTGGGCGAGGTGCTCAGCGACGAGCTCGACCGGGCGCCCGCCGAGCCCGTCGAGACGGTGCTCGCGCTCGGTGCCAACCTCGGTCCGGCGCAGGAGACCCTGCGCCAGGCGGTGTCCGACCTGGCCGCCGTCCCGGGACTCGACGTCGTCGCGGTCTCGCCGCTCGCGCGGACGGCGTCCGTCGGCGGGCCGGACCAGCCGGACTACCTCAACGCGGTGGTCCTGGCGCGCACGACCCTCGCGCCGCGCGACCTCCTGCGTGCGGTGCACGCCGTCGAGCAGCGGCACGGCCGCGAGCGGCTGGAGCACTGGGGACCGCGCACGCTCGACATCGACATCGTCGTGCACGGCACGACGCTCGCCGTCACCGACGACCTCGAGCTGCCGCACCCCCGCGCGCACGAGCGTGCGTTCGTGCTCGAGCCGTGGGCGCAGGTGGACCCCGAGGCGGTCCTGCCCGGGCTCGGCGGCGGCCCGGTCGCCCAGCTCGCCGCGACCGCTCCGGACCGCGACGGCGTGCGGTGGATGGCGCTCGACTGGCTGACGGCGCCCGTGCCGGCGGCCAGCCCGGAGCCCGACGGACCCGACGCCGGGCACACGGTCCGCCACGTCGAGCACCCCCACCCGCAGGGGGCGACGTCCGGCCCGTTCGACCCGGTGGGCGCGGTGGACCCGAGCGCGACGCCGGAGGGCCCGCGCCCGTTCCTGCCGGTGACGGGGACGTCGCCGGCGGCGCCCCCGCCGCCCGCACCCGGGCCGTGGGCGGGCGACCCGCGCGGGGACGCGCACCGCCCGTGACCGCCACGCGCCTGCGGACGCTGCTCCTGCTCGCCGCCGTCGTCACGGCGGTGACGTGGTGGGTGATGCGGATGACCGTCGGCCGCGGGGCGGGCACGCCGCCCGAGGTGCCGTGGCTCGTCGTCGCGGTCGAGCTGGTCATCGCGGGCGTCGTGCTCGCGATGGGCTGGGCCGTGCGGCAGTACCAGCAGGGCCACCGGCCGTCGCTCAGCCCGCTGCGGGCCGCGCGCACGGCGGTGCTCGCGAAGGCGTCCTGCTACACCGGCGCGCTGCTGGTCGGCTGGTACGGCGGCCAGGCGCTGTCGCTGCTCACGGACTCGGACGTGCCCGGCAACCCGGGGCGGGCCGGCGCGGCGGCGCTCGCGGCGCTGGGCGCCGCGGTGCTCGCGGCCGTGGGCCTCGTCGTCGAGCACTTCTGCCGCGTGCCGCCGCCGGACGGTGACGCGGAGCGGCGTACCGAGCCGGACGCGGACCCGGCCGCCGGCTGACCGCACGCGGGGACGCGCGCGGTGCCGGCTCCGTCCGGGGGCGGAGCCGCGCGCACCGCGCCGGTGCCAGGATGGTGGCCATGACCACGCAGACCCCGGCGCCCGTCCCCGCGCCCGCCGCCGGACCGTTCGACCCCGCGGACGTCACGTGGACGCCGGTGTCGACGCGTCTGGCGACGGTGCGCCTGCTCATGCTGGGGCTGTGGGGCGGCGGCCTCGTCGTCGTCCTCGCGCTGGGGGCGGCGCTGATCGGCGTCGGGTGGGTGTGGGTGTTCCCCGCGGTCGTCGCGGTGCTGGTGCTGTGGCCCGCGCTGCTCGTGCGCCGGCAGGTGCGCGCGCTCGGGTACGCCGAGCGTGCCGACGACCTGCTGATCCGGCGCGGCATCCTGTTCCGCCAGCTGGTCGTGGTGCCGTACGGCCGCATGCAGTACGTCGACGTGAGCGCCGGCCCCGTGCAGCGCCGGTTCGGCATCGCGACCGTGCAGCTGCACACCGCGGCGCCGGGCACGGACGCGACGATCCCCGGCCTGCCCCCGCAGGAGGCGGCGCGCCTGCGCGACCGGCTGGCGTCCCGCGGCGAGGCGCGGCTGGCGGGCCTGTGAGCACCGATCTGCGCCCCGTGCCGGAGCAGGCCCCGGAGGACGCGTACGACTGGCGCCGGATGCACCCGGTCACGCCGGCGCTGCGCGGGTGGAAGGTGTTCGCCGCGTTCGTCGCGGCCATCGGCTTCCAGGCGGCCGACAACCTGCGCGACGTGGGGGAGTGGCTGGGCCCGGGCCGGGCGTGGCTCGTGCTGGTCGGCGTGCTCGTCCTGGTCGCGCTCGTCGGGTTCGTGTACTCGGCGCTCGCGTGGCGCGTCACGCGGTTCGCGGTGACGGACGAGGCGGTGCACCTGCGTCAGGGCCTGCTGTTCCGCCAGCAGCGGCAGGCGCGGCTCGACCGGCTGCAGGCCGTCGACGTCGTGCAGCCCCTGCTCGCGCGGCTGCTCGGCCTGGCGCAGCTCAACCTCGAGGTCGCGGGTGGCACGGGGTCCGCCGTGCAGCTCGCGTTCCTGCGGGAGCCGGACGCCGAGCAGCTGCGCGCGCAGATCCTCGCGCTGTCCGCGGGGCTGCGGCCGGGTGCCCCGGCGGGTGCGGACGGAGCCGGTGCGCCCGTGGACGGCGCCCCGGCCGGCGTCGCGCTCGCGGACGGCACGGCGCCCGACGCGACGTCGGCGGACGCCACGCCCGACGGCTCGGCCACCCCGGCGGCCGGCGGCGCCCCGCTCGCCACCCGCGCGCCCGCCGCGCAGCCCTTCGCCGCCGCGCCGGAGCAGCAGGTCTACGACGTGCCGATGCCGCGCCTCGTGCGCTCGATCCTGCGCTCGACCGCGCCGTGGGTGTTCGTCGCCGCGGTCGTCGCGGCGGTCGTCGCCGTCGTCGTCACGGGCGACGTGGGGCCGCTGTTCGTCGTCGTGCCGGGCGCGCTGGGCGTCGGCGGGTACGTGTGGGGGCGGCTCAACGTCGCGGCGACGTTCCGCGCGGCCACGTCGCCGGACGGCATCCGCCTGCGGCACGGCCTGACCGAGACGCGCACGCAGACGGTGCCGCCGGGGCGCGTGCAGGCGGTGCGCCTCACGCAGGGGCCGCTGTGGCGGCGCCCCGACTGGTGGCGCGTCGAGATGAACGTCGCCGGCTACGGCGCGGAAGCGGCCAACGAGTCCGTGCTGCACCCGGTGGCGACGCGCCAGGAGGCGGCCGTCGCGCTGTGGCTCGTGCTGCCGGACCTCGGCACGGACGACCCCCTCGGCGCGCTCGACGCCGCGTACGACGGCCTGGACGACGCGGGCGGCTTCACGCCGGCGCCGCGCCGCGCGCGCTGGCTCGACCCGCTCGGCTGGCGCCGGCACGGGGTGCTCGTCACGCGCACCGCGCTGATCATGCGCTCCGGCCGCTGGTGGCGGACCGTCGTCGTGGTGCCGCACGAGCGCACGCAGAGCCTGGCCGTCACGCAGGGGCCGGTGCAGCGCCGGCTCGGGGTGGCGACGTTCGTCGCGCACTCGACGCCCGGGCCGGTCAGCCCGCAGGTGGCGCACCTCGACGGTGCCGTCGCGGGTGCGCTGCTCGGCGAGCAGGCCGAGCGTGCGCGGCAGGCGCGGGCGGTCGCCGGCCCGGAGCTGTGGATGCGCGCGGCCGAGGCGCCGCACGCCCCGGCGTCGATGGGCGTGGGCGACGCCGCCGTGGCCGACCTGCCGCAGCCGCCGGACGCGCCCGGGGACGCGCGGTGAGCGCCGACCCCGCGGCCCGCCCGGGGCGCCTCGGGGTCGGCGTCGTCGGGGCGGGCCGCGTGGGGGCGGTGCTCGGCAGCGCCCTGCGCGGCGCCGGGCACCCCGTCGTGGCGGTCAGCGCGGTGTCGCAGGCGTCACGGGAGCGCGCGGCGACGCTGCTGCCGGGCGTGCCGGTCGTCGACGTGCCGGAGGTCGTCCGCCGCGCCGAGCTCGTGCTGCTGGCCGTGCCGGACGACGCCCTGCCCGGGCTCGTGCGGGGGCTCGCGGAGACGGGCGGGTGGCAGCCCGGGCAGATCGTCGTGCACACGTCCGGACGCTTCGGCGTGGACGTGCTCGCGCCGGCGCGCGCCGCAGGGGTCATCCCGCTCGCGCTGCACCCGGCCATGACGTTCACGGGGACGTCCCTCGACCTCGCCCGGCTGGTCGGCTGCGCGTTCGCGGTGACCGCGCCCGCGCCCGTGCTGCCGATCGGGCAGGCCCTCGTCGTCGAGGTCGGCGGGGAGCCGGTCGTGCTCGCCGAGGAGGCGCGCGGGCTCTACCACGCGGGTCTCGCGCACGCGGCGAACCACCTCGTCGTCCTCGTCGCGCAGGCGGCGCAGGTGCTGCGCGCAGCCGGCGTCGGCGAGCCGGGGCGCGTGCTGCGGCCCCTGCTGGACGCAGCGCTCGACGGTGCCCTGCGCGCCGAGGACGCCGCGGGCGGCGACGGCCCGGGCGCGATCACGGCGCTGACGGGACCCGTCCGCCGCGGCGACGCGGGGACCGTGCAGGAGCACGCTGTGACGCTCGCCGCACTGGGCGCCGCGACGGGCGCGGTCGACGTGCCGACCGGGTACGGTGCCCTGGCTCGCGCGGCGACGTCGCGCGCGCTCGCGGCCGGCCTGCTCGTGCCCGCGGAGGCCGAGCGGGTCCTCGACGCGCTGGCGGGCATCAACGCGGCGCCCGGGGCGTTGGACCCTCAGGACGGCACCGGGGCGGCCCCGGGCCGGGACGACCGGCAGGACGACGGCGGCACGTCGCCGCAGGAGGACGCATGACGACCAGTCCCGTGCTGGTGCAGGACCGCGAGGCCCTCGAGGACGCGCTCGACGCGCAGGACGAGGCGGCGCTCGCCGCCGACGACCCGGCCGGCGGGCGCCCGTACCTGCGTGCCGTCGTCATGACGATGGGCGCGCTGCACGACGGCCACCTGGCGCTGGTGCGCCGCGCGCGCGAGCTCGCCGACGCCGTCGTGGTGACGGTCTTCGTCAACCCGCTCCAGTTCGGGCCGGCCGAGGACCTCGCGCGGTACCCGCGGGACCTCGACGGCGACCTCGCGCGGCTCACGGGCGACGGCCTGCTGGGCGCCGCGGACGTGGTCTTCGCGCCGACGGTCGACGTCGTCTACCCCGACGGCGACCCCGTGGTGCGCGTCGGCGCCGGCCGCCTGGGGGACGTGCTCGAGGGCGCGGCGCGCCCGGGGCACCTCGACGGCGTGCTCACGGTCGTGCTGAAGCTGCTGCACCTGACCCGCCCCGACGTCGCGCTCTTCGGCGCCAAGGACGCGCAGCAGCTCGCGGCCGTCCGGCGCATGGTGCGCGACCTCGACGTGCCGGTCGAGGTCGTCGCCGAGCCGACGGTCCGGGAGGACGACGGCCTCGCCCTGTCGAGCCGCAACGCGTTCCTGTCCGCCGCGGAGCGCGCCCGCGCGCTCGGGCTGTCGGCGGCGCTGCGGGCGGGGGCCGCCGCGGCCGACGCCGGGCCCGACGCGGTGCGCGCGGCCGCCCGGTCGGCCCTCGACGCGGCCCTGGCCGCCGAGGACGCCGTCGACTACGTCGCGCTGGTCGACGCCGCCACCTTCGCGGACGCGGACGCCACCACGTCCGACGCCCTCCTGCTCGTCGCCGCCCGGGTCGGCGCGACACGCCTGATCGACAACGCGCCCGTCGCCCTGCGGGCCGCCGCCACGGCCGGGGGTGCCGCATGACGACGCTCCGGCGCACGATGATGACGGGCAAGATCCACCGCGCCACGGTGACGGCGGCGGACCTGCACTACGTCGGGTCGATCACCGTGGACGCGGACCTGCTCGCGGCGGCGGACGTGCTGCCCGGGCAGCAGGTCGACGTCGTCGACGTGACCAACGGGTCGCGGCTGACCACGTACGCGATCGCCGGCGAGGCCGGGTCGGGGCAGGTGTGCGTCAACGGCGCCGCCGCGCACCTCGTGCACCCGGGGGACGTCGTCATCGTCATCGCGTACGGCTCGATGTCCGACGCGGAGGCCCGCACGTACGCGCCGCACGTCGTGCTCGTGGACGGGGACAACAGGGTCGTCGACACGGACGAGGACCCCGGGCAGGTGCCGCCGGCGTGGACGGCCGAGGCCGGGCTCGTGCCGAGCGGGCTGCCGTTCGCCGAGGGCCGTGCGGCCGTCGCGTCGGCGGCGGACGGCGCGCAGCCGCGGCCCCCGCACGCCGACACCCCGCCCGGGGCCGGCGCGCCCGACGCCCGGTGACGCACCTCGCGACGCGCCTGGCGGCCCCCGCCCCCGGGTGGACGGTCCGCGCGGACGCGGTCGTCGTCGGCTCGGGCATCGCCGGGCTCACGGCGGCGCTCGAGCTGCGCACGCGCGTGCGCCGGGTGCTGCTCGTGACGAAGGACGTGCTGTCGTCCGGGTCGACGGTCTGGGCGCAGGGCGGGATCGCCGCGGCGCTCGCCCCCGGCGACTCGCCGGCCGCCCACCTGCGGGACACGCTCGTCGCCGGCGCCGGCCTGTGCGACCCGCGCGCGGTGGAGGTGCTCGTGACCGAGGGCCCCGCGCGCGTGCACGAGCTCGTCACGCGCGGCGCGGTGTTCGACACCGGCCCCGACGGCGCGATCAGCCTCACCCGCGAGGGAGGCCACCTCGCCGACCGCATCGCGCACGCCGGCGGCGACGCGACGGGGGCCGAGATCTCCCGGGCGCTCGTCGCCCAGATCGAGGCGGTCCGCGACGACCCGGGCATCGAGGTCGTCGAGCACGCTCTGGTCCTCGACGTGCTGACGGGGGAGCCGGGGCCCGACGGCGGGCCCGGGCCGGTGCGCGGCGTGACGCTGCACGTCATCGGCGAGGGGTCGCGCGACGGCGTGGGGGCGGCGCTGGCGCCGGCGGTGGTGCTGGCCACCGGGGGCATCGGGCAGGTCTACCGCTCGTCGACGAACCCGGCGCTGGCCACGGGCGACGGCATCGCCGCGGCCCTGCGCGCGGGCGCGCGCCTCGGCGACCTGGAGTTCGTGCAGTTCCACCCGACGGTGCTGTGGCTCGGCTCCGGGGTGAAGGGACAGCTGACGCTCGTCTCGGAGGCGGTGCGCGGCGAGGGCGCCTACCTGCTCGACACGGACGGCGTCCGGTTCATGCCGGACGAGCACCCGCTGGGCGAGCTCGCGCCGCGGGACGTCGTCGCCCACGCCATCGTCCGCCGCACCGCCGCGACGGGCGCGGACCACGTGTGGCTCGACGCGCGTCACCTCGGCGCGGACTTCCTGCGGCGCCGCTTCCCGACGATCCACGCGCGGCTGCTCGAGCACGGCATCGACCTGACCACCGACCTGGTGCCGGTCGCGCCCGCGCAGCACTACCACTCGGGCGGCGTCGTGACGGACCTCGACGGACGGGCGTCGGTGCCCGGGCTGTACGCGGTGGGCGAGGTCGCGTGCACCGGCGTGCACGGCGCGAACCGCCTCGCGTCGAACTCGCTGCTCGAGGGGCTGGTGTTCGCCCACCGCGCCGCGCGGGACGTCGTCGCCCGCCTGGAGGGCGGGTTCCTCACCGCCGGCGACCCGGTCGAGCGGCCGGGGGACGCGGCGCTCGTGGCGGCTGCGGCACGGTCCCGCGTGCAGCGGGCCGCGACCGACGGGCCGGGCGTGCTGCGGTCCGGTGACGCCCTGCGCCGGGCGGCGGACGTGCTGGCGGGCGTGCCGACGGACGCGCACCGCCGGCACGACGACGGCCGCGCCCTGGCGGCCCCGCAGACCGCGGAGTGGGAGACCACGAACGTCCACCAGGTCGCGACCGTGCTCACGCACGCGGCGCTGGCGCGCGAGGAGTCGCGCGGCGGCCACGCGCGCACCGACTTCCCGGCGACGTCCGACGCGTGGCGCGTGCGCGTGGAGGTGGCGCTCGACGTTGACGGGCGCGTGGGTGTCACCCGGGCCCCCGTCCGCGCGGCCGACGGCCTCCTCCCCGCGGCGGAGACCGCGGTGCCGCGGGGCTGATCCGCCCGCGCGGCGGCGTCCCTAGGCTGCCGGGCATGCCCGCTCCCGCGCCGACCCCGGCGCCCGCTCCGCCCACCCCGGCGCCCACCCCGGCGCCCCCGCCCCTCGGACCGTGGTCGCGCACATGGCGCTACCTGGCCGTGGTCGGGACAGGCCTGGTCGTCTGGCTGGTGGTCGCGCACGCCGCATCGGTGGACGCCACCTCGTCGTGGCAGCCGGTCCCGGTGCTCGTGCTGCTGCTCGACCTCGTGCTCGGCGCCGTCGCGACGGGTCTGCTGGCGCTGCGCCGGCGCACGCCCCTGGCGGTCGCGCTGGTGACGGCGGGGCTCACGACCGTCTCCTCGGCCGCGGTCGGCGCGGCGACGCTCGCCCTCGTGTCGGTGTCGACGCGGCGCCGGTGGCGCGAGGTGCTGCCCGTGGGCGTGATGTGGCTCGCGGCGGCGCTCGGCAACGAGCTGGTCAGCGTCGCGCTGTACGGCCGGCAGGGCGTCGAGGTCGTGTCGCTGCTCGTCGTGACCCCGCTGGTCGTCGGGCTCTTCGTGGCCGTCGGCTTCTACGTCGGTGCGCGCCGCGACCTCGTCGGGTCCCTGCGCGAGCGCGCCGAGGCGGCCGAGGCGGCGCAGGAGTCGCGCGCCGAGCAGGCCCGCGCGGCCGAGCGCACCCGCATCGCCCGCGAGATGCACGACGTGCTCGCGCACCGCATCTCGCTCGTGGCGCTGCAGGCGGGTGGGCTCGCGTACCGCGACGACCTGACGCGCGAGCAGGCGCGCGCGGCTGCGGAGACGATCCGTGACAGCGCGCACCGGGCGCTCGACGAGCTCCGCGAGGTGCTGGGCGTGCTGCGCGCCGACGCCCCCGGGCCGGCGGAGCAGGAGCCGCCGCAGCCGACGCTCGACGAGCTCCCCGCGCTGCTGGCGGACCTCGACGAGGCCGGGGCGACCGTGGCGCTCGACGTGTCGGCGCTGCCGGGCGCCGGGCGGGCGTCGCTCGCCGGCGTGCCCACGTCGGTGTCCCGCACGGCGTTCCGCCTGCTGCAGGAGGCGCTGACGAACGCGCAGAAGCACGCGCCCGGCGCGCCCGTGGACGTGCGGCTGGCGGGGGCGCCCGGCGGGCGGCTCGAGATGACGGTGCAGAACCCCGTGCCGGCGGGCCGCGCGGACGACGGCCCTCGCGTGCCGGGCGCCGGTCTCGGGCTGGTGGGCGCGCACGAGCGGGCCGCCCTCGCCGGGGGCGGGCTGGCGCACGGGCGGGAGCGGGGGCCCGACGGGGCGGACCAGTTCGTCGTGAGAGCGTGGCTGCCGTGGTCGGCGTGACGGGTGCGGGTGCGGAGGTCCCGGTGACGGACGGGACGATGAGCGGGACGACGGGCGCGGGCGACGCGGCGGTGCGCGTGGTCGTCGTCGACGACGACGCCATGGTGCGCTCCGGCCTGCGCCTCATCCTCGGCGGGGACCGCCGCATCGAGGTCGTCGGCGAGTGCGCCGACGGGCAGGAGGCGGTCGACGAGGTGCTGCGCCTGCGCCCGCACGTGGTGCTCATGGACGTGCGCATGCCGCGCGTGGACGGCCTCACGGCACTGCGCACGCTGCGGTCACGGGGCTCCGCCGCGCGCGTCGTCGTGCTGACGACCTTCGACGCCGACGAGCTCGTGCTGCGCGCGCTGAGCGAGGGCGCCGCGGGCTTCCTGCTCAAGGACACGCCGCCGGCGCAGCTGGTCGACGCGGTGCACCGCGTCGCGGCGGGGGAGCCCGCGCTGTCGCCGACGGTCACGGCGCAGCTCATCGCGACGGTCGCCCAGCCGCAGGACGCCACCCGGCGCGCGGCGGCCCGCCGGCTGCTCGCGGGCCTGACGCCGCGCGAGCGGGACGTCGCGGTCGCGGTCGCGGAGGGCCTGTCGAACAGCGAGGTGGCGGCGCGGCTGCACCTGGGCCTCGCCACGGTGAAGACCCACGTGGGGCACGTGTACGCGAAGCTCGGCGCGGCAAACCGGGTGCAGGTCGCCCGTCTGGTGCACGACGCGGGCGAGGCGTGAGGCCGACCGACCGGGCGGGCGCGTCACCCGAGAGCCTGATGCACCGATAATTTCGATCACGATCGCGCAACGCCGTCCGGGCGAACCTATCGTCGGACACTGGTTCAGCTCCATGATGCTCGCGTAGTTTGCAGCCACACTGCCGTCGTTGCGCAAGGGAGCGTCGATGCGTCGGACCCGGAGGCCCAGAAGTGGCCTCGAAAGTATCGGAATCGGAGCGGTCGTCCTCGGCCTGGTCGCCGCTCCTCTCATCGGATCGCAGGCGCTGGCCGCCGGCGCCGAGCCCGTCGTCGTCCTGGAGGCCGACTTCGACGACAGCACGCTGGGTGACCTGCAGCAGAGCGGGAACCCGACCTTCGGCTACGTCGACGAGGGCGCGGGCAAGGCCCTGAGCATCACCGACCGTGCCAACTCCTGGGACTCGGTCGCCTCCGCGGCCGGCGTCATGGAGGCGGGGGTCGAGTACACGCTGTCCGCCCGCGTGCGGCTGGTCGACGACGTCGCGGGCGCCACGGCGCGCTTCACGATGTTCGACGGCAAGGAGGCCTACGACTGGCTGGCGAACACGCCCGTGAACGCGTCCGCGTGGACGACGATCCAGGGCACGTGGACGCTGCCGGCCACGGCCGACCCCGCCGCGGCGAAGTTCACGTTCGAGGCAGGCGCGGGCAGCAGCAACGTCTCCGTGCTGCTCGACGACGTGCTCGTCACGCGCCCGGCCGCCGAGCCCACGGTCACCGAGGTCCTCTCGGCGACCTTCGACGACAGCACGCTGGGCCCGCTGCAGCAGAGCGGCAACCCGACGTTCGGCTACGTCGACGAGGGCACGGGCAAGGCCCTGAGCATCACCGGCCGCGCGAACTCGTGGGACTCGGTCGCGTCGCCGGCCGGCCTCATGGAGGCGGGGGTCGAGTACACGCTGTCCGCCCGGGTCCGCCTGGTCGACGACGTCGCGGGCGCCACGGCGCGCTTCACGATGTTCGACGGCAAGGAGGCCTACGACTGGCTGGCGAACACGCCCGTGAACGCGTCCGCGTGGACGACGATCCAGGGCACGTGGACGCTGCCGGCCACGGCCGACCCCGCCGCGGCGAAGTTCACGTTCGAGGCAGGCGCGGGCAGCAGCAACGTCTCCGTGCTGCTCGACGACGTGCTGGTCACGCGCGCCGCCGGCGGCGGCGGGCAGCCCGACCCCGAGGACCCCGCCGGCGGCTCCGTCGTCAGCGACTTCGAGGACGGCACCCTGCAGGGCTGGGCCCCGCGGGACGACGGCAACGGCGCGCCGACCGTCGAGGTCGTCGAGCCGGGCCACGACAGCGACCACGCCGCGCGGGTCAGCGGCCGCGTGTCGCAGGGCCAGGGCCTGCAGCTCCCCGTCGCGGGCGTGCTCGTGCCCGGCACGACGTACGACCTCGACGCGTGGATCCGCTTCGACGGCGCGCCGGGCGACATGACGCTCAGCGCGCACACCCGCACGGGCGAGACCGACAGCTACAGCAACCTCGTCCAGATCACCGGCGTCACCCGCGAGTGGACGCACGTCACCGGCCGGTTCGCCGTGCCGGCGGGCATCCAGGAGGTCTACTTCGAGACCGCGTGGGCGAGCGGCGAGGCGGGCAACACCTCGACGTTCCTCGTCGACGACATCGCGATCACGCCGACGCCGCCGGGCACCGTGGAGGACCTGCCGCCGCTCAAGGGCACGGTCGACTTCCCGCTCGGCGTGGCGATCGACAGCCGTGAGACGACCGGTCAGGCCGCGCAGCTCACCGAGCTCCACTTCGGGCAGCTGACGGCCGAGAACCACATGAAGCCGGAGGCCTGGTACACGGGCCGGACGTTCACCCCGCACCCCGAGGCCGACGCCATCATGCGGTTCGCGCAGGAGAACGACCTGCGCGTGTACGGGCACGTGCTCGCGTGGCACAGCCAGACGCCGGCCTGGTTCTTCCAGGACGACGCCGGCAACCCGCTGCCCGCCGACGAGGCCGGCCGGCAGGTCCTGCGCGACCGGCTCCGCACGCACGTGTTCGACATCGCGGAGCACATGGCGTCGGAGTACGGCCTGTTCGGGTCGGACACCAACCCGCTCGTCGCCTGGGACGTCGTCAACGAGGTCATCTCCGACGGCTCCGAGTTCGCCGACGGCATGCGCCGCAGCGAGTGGTACCGGATCCTCGGCGAGGAGTTCGTCGACCTCACGTTCGAGTACGCCGAGCAGGCGTTCAACGAGGAGTACGCGGCGCCCGGCTCCGACCGTCCGGTCGCGCTCTTCATCAACGACTACAACACCGAGCAGGCCGGCAAGCAGCAGCGGTACCTCGACCTGGTCCAGCGCCTGCTGGCCCGGGGCGTGCCGATCGACGGCGTGGGCCACCAGTTCCACGTCAGCCTCGCGATGCCCGTCTCGGCGCTCGAGGGTGCCATCGAGCGGTTCTCCGGGCTCGGCCTCACGCAGGCCGTCACGGAGCTCGACGTCACCACCGGCACGCCGGAGAGCCAGGCCAAGTTCATCGAGCAGGGCTACTACTACCGCGACGCGTTCCGGGTCTTCCGCGAGCACGCCGACGAGCTGTACTCGGTGACGGTCTGGGGCCTGACGGACGGGCGCAGCTGGCGCGACTCGTCCGGCGGTCCGCTGCTGTTCGACGACGACCTGTCGGCCAAGCCCGCCTACTACGGCGCGGCCGACGCCGAGCTGCCGGCGCGCCTGCGCACGGCGGACGTCTTCGCCGGTGACGTCCCGCTCGACGCCGACGCCACGTCGGCCGCCGACTGGGACCGCCTGCGGCTGCACGCGATCGACGACGTGGCCGGGTTCCAGCTCCGCTGGGCGCCCGACCACCTCACGGCGTACGTCACGGTGGCCGACGCCACCGAGCAGGACGCCGACGCGGTGACGTTCGTCGCCGGCACGCAGACGTACACGTTCGGGCGGGACGGCGAGGGCGACGTCGACGGCGTCGTCACCGAGTCGGAGGACGGCTGGTCGGCCGTCGTGCACCTGCCGCTCGCGGGTGCGGCGGAGGGCGACACGCTCGACTTCGACGTGCGCGTCACCGACGGCTCCACGACGACGGGCTGGAACACGCCGGGCGTGCTCGGCACCCTCTCGCTCGTCGAGGCGCTGTCCTTCGTCGAGGTCGTCGAGGCCGGCACGGCGCCGGCCGTCGACGGCGAGGTCGACGACGTGTGGTCCGCGGCCAACGTGGTCACCACGGAGAAGCAGGTCCAGGGCACCGGCGGCGCGGTCGCGGAGGTGCGCACGATGTGGCGCGGCAACCTCCTCTACGTGCTCGCCGACGTGGCGGACCCCGTCGTGGACGTCTCGGGCTCCGACCCGTGGATCCAGGACTCGGTCGAGCTCTACGTCGACGCCGGGAACTTCAAGAGCAACGCCTACCGGTACGACGACACGCAGATCCGCATCAGCGCGGACAACGTGGTGTCGTTCGGCACGGGTGACACCGCGTTCCAGCAGGCGCGGCTCGTGTCGGCCGTGGTCCGCACGGACGGCGGGTACCGCGTCGAGGCGGCGATCAGCCTGCTCGACGAGGCCGGTCTCGGCACGTTCCACGGCCTGGACTTCCAGGTCAACGACGCCGCCGGCGGCGCGCGCACGTCGATCCGCAACTGGGCGGACCCGACGGGCGCGGGCTACCAGACCCCCGCCCGCTGGGGCGTGGGTCAGCTGGTGGCGGCCGAGGAGGAGCCGGAGCCGACGCCGACGCCCACCCCGACGGTGACGCCGGAGCCGACGGACGAGCCGACGCCGACGCCGACCGTCGACCCGACGGACGAGCCCACGCCGACCCCGACGGACGAGCCGACGCCGACCCCGACGGACGAGCCGACGCCGACCCCGACGGACGAGCCGACGGCGACCCCGACGGGTGAGCCGACGGCCGGCCCGACGACCGCCCCGACGACGTCGCCGACGGCCCCGGCCGACGGCACGCCGTCGATCACGGTCGACTCGGCGCAGGTCCGCGCCGGCGGGCAGGTCCAGGTCCGCCTGGCCGGCTTCGACGCCGGTCAGCGGGTCGCCGTCTCCCTCGGTGCCGGGGCCACGGCCCGCGGCGGTGCGGGTGTCGGCGCGGCGGCGGCCGCCACGGCGCCGGCGGGCAGCACGCTGCTCGGCACGGTGACGGTCGCGGCGGACGGCACGGCCACCCTGCGGGTGACGGTGCCGGCGCGCACGACGGCGGGCGTGTACGTCGTGCAGGCCTCGACCGACGGCGCGGTGCTCGCGAGCACCACGCTGACGGTGCTGGCCGCGCAGGCGTCGACCGGGGGCCTCGCGGTCACCGGCACCGGGATCGGCATCGGCGTCATCGCCCTGCTCGTCCTGGCGGCGGGCGTCGCGCTCGTCGTCGCCCGTCGGCGAGGGCTGCTCACGCGGTCCTGACGCAGACGTGACCCGGCCGGGATGCTGACCCCGGCCGGGTCACGGTGCGGGTCGCCTGCGCACGGCGGCCCCCACCACGACGAGCCCCACGGGCCGGTCCCCCCCGGCGGCCCGTGGGGCTCCGTCGTGCCCGCCCCGCTCCCACCCCCGTCCGGCGACGAACCGGCCCTCGTGCAGCGATCCGTGACCGGCCTGCTGCGCGACGGCCCGTTCGGCGGCTCCCGCGGGGATCGGGAGCGGCCGGTCGGACGCCGCGGCCGGGTGACCGGGCGGCGCGCTAGCGTGCCGCTCGTGACGACGTCGACGGACCCCTGCCTGCCCGGTGACCCCGGGCCCGACGCCGCGGCGGTGGCCCGCGTCGTCGCGGCCGCCCTCGACGAGGACCTCGGCGCGGCGCCCGGCCGGGACGTCACGACGCAGGCGACGGTCGACGCGGCGACCCGCGGCACCGCCGACGTCGCGATCCGTGCCGACGGCGTCGTCGCCGGGCTCGTCGTCGTCGCGGAGGTGCTCGCGCAGGTCGCCGACCGCCTCGACCTGGCGCGGCCGGAGGCGACCTGGCTCGTCCCGGACGGCACGCGTGTGCGCGCCGGTGACGTCGTGGGCCGCCTCACCGGGCCCGTCCAGGTGCTGCTCGTGGCGGAGCGCACGCTGCTCAACCTCGTCAGCCGCGCGTCGGGCGTCGCCACGCACACGCGTCGCTGGGCCGACGCGCTCGCGGGAACCGGGGCGCAGGTGCTCGACACCCGCAAGACCACGCCCGGCCTGCGCGCGCTCGAGAAGTACGCGGTGCGCTGCGGCGGCGGCACGAACAAGCGCATGGGCCTGCACGACGTCGCGATGGTCAAGGACAACCACGTGGTGGCCGCGGGCTCGGTGGCCGGTGCCGTCGCGGCGGTCCGCGCGGCGTTCCCCGACGTGGCCGTGCAGGTGGAGGTGGACCGGCCCGAGCAGGCCGACGAGGCGCTCGACGCGGGCGCCGACTTCCTCCTGCTCGACAACATGGACGACGCCACGCTGCGCGACACCGTCGCCCGGGTCCGCGCGCGCGCGGCGGCCACCGGGCACGTCGACCTCGAGGCGACGGGCAACCTGACGCTCGACCGCGCCGCCGCCGTCGCCGCGACGGGCGTCGACTTCCTCTCCGTCGGCGCGCTGACGCACTCGTCGCCGATCCTCGACGTGGCGCTGGACCTGCGCGCGGGCAGCTGACCCGACCGGCACGGACCGGCGGCGGGCCCGTCCGCCGCCGCCCCGCCGTGACGTCCCGCACGTGCACCGCCCGGCGCCCGGGTGGCGGCCCGCGCGCCCGTACGATTGGCCGGTGACCGCCACGCCCGCCGACCCCCCGGTGCCCGCCGACGACGTCCCCGAGCAGATCCAGGTCCGCCGCGCCAAGCGCGAGCGGCTGCTGGCCGCCGGCGTCGAGCCGTACCCCGTCGGCGTGCCGCGCACGCACACGATCGCGGAGGTCCGCGCGGCGCACCCGGATCTCGAGCCCGGTACCGAGACCGACGACGTCGTGGGCCTCGCGGGCCGCGTCGTCTTCCTGCGCGTGACGGGTCGCCTGGCGTTCGCGACGCTGCAGGACGGCGCCGGCAACCGCCTGCAGGCGATGCTGAGCGAGAAGGAGGTCGGCGCCGAGGCGCTCGCCTCCTTCAAGGCCGACGTCGACCTGGGCGACCACGTGTACGTGCACGGCCGCGTGATCGCGTCCCGGCGTGGCGAGCTGAGCGTCATGGCGGACGAGTGGCGCATGGCCGCGAAGGCGATCCGCCCGCTGCCGAACCTGTACGAGGGTGCGGAGCTGTCGGAGGAGGCGCGCGTCCGCCAGCGCTACGTCGACCTGATCGTGCGGCCCGGTGCGCGCGACATGGTGCGGCTGCGCGCCGCCGTGGTGCGGTCCGTGCGCGAGAACTTCTGGCGGCGGGGATATCTCGAGGTCGAGACCCCGATGCTGCAGGTGCGGCCCGAGGGCGCCGCGGCGCGGCAGTTCGAGACGCACATGAACGCGTTCGACATCGACCTGTACCTGCGCATCGCGCCGGAGCTGTTCCTCAAGCGCGCGGCGGTCGGCGGCGTCGAGAAGGTCTTCGAGATCAACCGCAACTTCCGCAACGAAGGCGTCGACGCGACGCATTCCCCGGAGTTCGCGATGCTCGAGGCGTACGAGTCGTACGGCGACTACGACACCATGGCGGCGCTCACGCAGGACCTCGTGCAGACGGCGGCCCGGGACGCGCTGGGCA